>JAADHZ010000042.1 GCA_013151575.1 Gammaproteobacteria bacterium | reverse complement strand
AAGTGGCGCTCTGATTTAGTCCGTATTTGTTCGTTCTGATTGAGTAAAAGTGCAGGAATAGTCGCTCTTATTTCGAACTTTTACGATTGAAAAACGGGCGCCAACAGTAGGTGCTTTAGGCAAAGACAGGCTGAAGCAGGGATGTCAATTGTATGAGTTATTTAATTTCCGTCCCGAAAGTGCCCAGGCGCAATGCCGGGCGATAAAAGCAAAAAAACCGAATCAATTCTGAACAAATCAAATTCGCGGCTTCAAATATTTATATTCATAAAAAGACAGTCACCGTGATACTCCTCGCAATGAAGGTCTTTATGCGCAAAAACAAGTTCACGGACAAACAACTGCTTAAATATTACTCATTTAAAAATAGGCCAGGCCCAATGTAATCTCGCTAACTCTCACGGGCAGGCGCAACCTTGTCCATGTGAATTATTACCATTTTTCAGCGCACCCCATCATCTGCCGAGTAACTCACCAACATCACCTGTACAGCCACACACCCTTCTACCATACTCATATTACAGTTTGTATGAAAAAGGTAGCAATAATGAATAACAACCTCCAAACCCCAGATAAAAAACCCCGTCAGACAGACTCCAGCCGTGAAGATGATGGCCGCGCCAACGCCTATGAACGCATGCAGGAGCGCACCCGCCAATTCCTTGATGACACTACTCAGGATTTATTACCCAATCTGATTGATGCGCTCGACTCGGCAAAGCAACAGGCCATTCATCTGGGCGAACTCAGCAAAGACGAAGCCGAACTGATTAGCACCTATTTGCAACGTGATTTGCGCGATGCCGGAGAATACATCAAACAACAGCGTGGGGAGTTGGCTGACTGGCTGAATTTTGATATTGAACTCATTGAAGAACGAATCTGGGAGTCGCTTTCGCTGCTGGTTGATCAAACCACCGTTGAGCTTAATCAACTAAAAGCGCGTGCCGAATATTTCGGCGAATGGCACACCGGTGAAATTACCGGGCCAGGTACGCTACTTTGCAGTGCCTGTGGTGAAAAAATTCATTTTCATAAAACCGGACACATACCGCCCTGCCCAAAATGCCACGCCACTATTTATAAGAGGCCCGGCAGTTTATAAGAGGCCCGGTAGTTTATGGAAGGCCCGGCAGTCAGCCCGCCACCGGGCGCGCGAGTTTAATACACCCCAATATCCAAATACGAACGCGCTATTTTGCGGATGGCGTTAACGTAGGCGGCAGTGCGCAGGTCGGTGATTTTCTCAGTGCTCGCGCGCGTTTCCAATATGCCGTCGAAGGCCTGCCGCATGGAATCGTCCAGCCCCGAGCGCACCAGGTCCTCCTCGCTAGCGCCGCTTCTTATTTTCGCCTGTACACCAGCCGGAACCTGCTGGCCCGTTACCGCCTCCAGCGCGTCCACATAATGGGCTCCACGCAATTCGTCGAAACGGCGCTGCATGCGACCGAAGCGAATATGGGACAGGTTACGAATCCACTCGAAATAGGAGACGATAACACCGCCAGCATTGGCGTAAGCATCAGGGATCACCACAATGCCGCGCTCGTGGAGCACTTGGTCGGCGGCAAACGTCACCGGGCCATTGGCCGCCTCGACGATAAGTCGGGCCTTGACGCGTGCCACGTTGCCCAGGTTGATCACCCCTTCCAGGGCCGCGGGGATCAATATATCGCAATCCCGTTCCAGCGCCGCCAGACCATTTTCACTGAACTCGGCGCCGGGAAAACCGTCCAGGGTTTTGTGTACCAGCTTGTGGTTACGCACGGCTTCCACCGGCAGACCTTTTTCGCTGTAAATTTGCCCGGAACGATCGACGATGGCGATAATTTTGCAGCCGTCCTGCTCGGAAAGAAATTTTGCGGCATGATAGCCCACATTGCCAAATCCCTGAATCACCACCCGTTTGCCGTCGAGACTACCGTGCAGGCTCGCCTCGCTCACCACCTCGGGATGACGAAAAAACGACTGAAGAGCGTACTGCACACCCCGTCCGGTCGCCTCGGTGCGCCCACGAATACCGCCGTGTTCCACCGGTTTTCCCGTCACACAGGCGGTGTAGTTGATGTCTTCCGGCATGAGATGTTTGTAGGTGTCCGCCATCCAGGCCATTTCGCGCTGGCCGGTGCCCACGTCCGGTGCCGGCACATTGGTGGAGGGACTGAGAAACCCCTTACGCACCAGTTCCAGGGTGAAGCGGCGGGTAATCAGCTCCATTTCATCGCGTTCGTATTTGCGAGGATCGATGGCCAGCCCCCCTTTGGAACCACCGAAAGGCACATCGACGATGGCGCACTTGTAGGTCATCAGCGCCGCCAACGCCTCCACTTCATCCTGGTTCACGTAGGGGGCGTAACGAATGCCGCCCTTAGCGGGCAGCCGATGGGTGCTGTGCACAGCGCGCCAGCCACAAAACACTTCCACCTTGCCGCGTATTTTCACTGGAAACCGGAGCTGAATGACCGCGTTGCATGCCTTCACCGCCTCCGCTACGTCCGGGGCCAGGTCCATAGTTGCCAGGGCGCGGTCCACCATGTGGTCCACACTATCGCGAAAGGAGATTTCTGTTTCCTGTTGATCGACCATGCCCGTTCCTCTGTTCAATGAATGATCTCGCGCCACAAGACTAACCAATGAGTAGTAGCGGCAGGACAAGGTCAATTTATAGGTGATGACACCAAACGTCCTTCCGTTCTACGGGAAGGTGTCGGCAGATTGAAGCATTACGCCCGGCGCGTCCGCCAGATGCACACCGCCAGAACCAGCGTCATCAGCAACAACACCAGCGCATTGCCGGTGCGCACATAGGGTGTGGCACCACTGCGCGGCTGAATTTCGCCATCCAGCACAGCCACTTCGAATTGCGGGGAGGTGGCCAGCACGGCACCCCGTTCGTCGATAATGGCTGATACGCCGTTGTTAGTGGCGCGCAACATGGGGCGTGAGGTTTCCATGCTGCGCATGCGCGCCATTTGCAGATGCTGGTGGGGGGCCAGCGAATCACCAAACCAGGCATCGTTGCTCACGTTCACCAGCAGCGAGGCTTCGGGCAGGGTGCGAATCACCTCTTCCCCGAAAGCGTCTTCGTAACAAATGGACACACCCACTGAATGCCCTGCGGCGGTGATCAACGGCTGATTTTTCGCGCCTCGGCTGAAATTTGCCATGGGCACCTGCAACAATTTCAGCAGGTTACCCAGCGTGGATTTCAACGGAATATATTCCCCGAAGGGCACCAAATGAGATTTGTAATAAAACTGCGAAGGGTCTTCCGACGATGTCCCCACACGCACAACGCTGTTGAAATACCCCTGTGATTCTGACTTACCCATGACGGGCAAACCAATCAACAACGTGGCCCCACCGTTCTCCCGCGCCTCACGTGCCAAGCCGTTCAAAAAAGTTTCCGCTTGATGGTAATAGGCTGGCAGGGCCGTTTCCGGCCAGATGATGATGTCCCGGTCCCAACGCTCGCGGCTCAAACGAGTATACAGATCAATGGTGGGAGCACGCTGATCGGCACGCCACTTTAGTTCCTGTGGCACGTTGCCCTGGATCAGGCTCGCCGTTAGCGGTTTACCGTGGGGTGCCGACCACTGAGGCAGCAACAGCAGGCCACCGCCAAGCCACAATGCCGCCAAACCCGCCCAAGGCCACCAGCGCATCGCACCTGCAACGCGCCATTGCCGAACCCCCAGCACCAGTAGCGCTGAGCTGAGCAATACGGCCCAAGAAATGCCGTACAACCCCAACACCGGCGCCAGCCCCGCCAGCGGAGAATCAGTTTGGCTATACCCCAGGCCCAGCCACGGAAATCCGGTAAAAATCCAGCCACGCACCCATTCCAGCATCACCCAGCCAGCGGGCAGTAACAGCAACAAAAACAGCGGCGCGGGTAACCGAGAAAAAAAACGCCGACTACACCAGCCCAGCAACGCGGGATAAAGCGCCAGAAGCAACACGAACAACAGCGTCGTCAGTCCCGCCAACATCGCGCCCATACCACCAAAGCGATACATGCTGATGGATACCCACGATATGCCAACGCCAAAAAATCCCACACCAAACAGATAACCCGCCACCAATGCCCGGCGCGGCGTCATGGCCAGCCACAACCCAAAAAGTACGGCGGGAGAAATAACAGCCAGCGGGAATACACCGGCCGGTGCAAAAGCAAACGGTAATGCTGCCCCCGCCAGCAAAGGCAGCAGGTACTCCCAAACGCTGCGATGCGCAGTGATGCCGCCTCCCGTCACGATACGCTGTCGGCCTCGGGCTCGGCTGGGGTTTCTTCGGGGAGAATGTTGAGCTGCAATAAATGGATGCGCCGACTGTCGGCGCGCAGGATCGTGAAACGGTAATTGCCTAGCTGGCAACTGGCACCTCGTTCGGGCAACCGTCCGAATTCCTGCATCAACAGACCACCCACGGTGTCGAATCCGTCGTCGTCCAGACGGGCATCAAAACGCTGATTAAATTCCTCGATAGGCGTCAGCGCTTTGAGGGTGTAGCGAGTATCGGAATGATGCACAATAAACACATCGTCATCCAGATCGTGTTCGTCTTCGATATCACCGACAATCTGTTCCAGTACGTCCTCGATGGTCACCAGCCCCGCCACACCGCCGTATTCGTCCACCACAATGGCCATATGATTGCGGTTAGCACGGAAATCCTTGAGCAGCACATTGAGGCGTTTACTTTCAGGGATGAACACCGCCGGACGCAGCATGTCGCGCAAATGAAATCTGACGCTCTTGTCATCCGCAGCCTTGGCGCTGCGTTCTGCGAAATAGGCCAACACATCCTTGGCCAGCAAGATTCCCTGCACCTCGTCCCGGTCATCGCCAATCACGGGGAAACGTGAATGCGCGGACTCCACCACCAACGGCAAAAATGACTCTGGCGTCTCAGCTTCCCCAACCACCACCATTTGTGAACGCGGCACCATGACATCACGCACCTGCATGTCAGACACGCTGAGCACACCTTCGATCATGGAATGGGCGTCTGCATCCAGCAGATTACGTTTTTCAGCATGTCGCATAACAGCTTTTAGCTGTTCGCGGTTTTCGAGATCAAAATCCGGATCTCGACGCAAGAGAACCCGCATCAGTTTCTGTAACCATGACTGGCGTGAATCGGTTTCCTGCCGCCCAGTTTTGGCCGTTCCCGCGCGACCCTGCGAAACATCCGCAGTGGCCGCGCCGCTAGATCGATCTTCGTTCATGTTGTTTTGTTGCCCACCTTGTTTAAAACAGTATTTTGTTGAACATCATTTTCAGCACTCACCCAGCCAACTCATCGGCATACGGATTGTCAACGCCGAGCCCCGCCAAAATGCGAATTTCCAACGTTTCCATCTGCCGGGCTTCAGTCTCCACGGTGTGGTCGTAACCCAGCAGGTGCAAGGTTCCGTGTACGACCATGTGCGCCCAGTGCGCGGCAACGGCCTTGCCCTGTTCGCCCGCTTCGTCCCGCACTACCGGTGCGCACACCACCACATCACCTAACATGGCGGCCAGCTCAGCATCATCGACTCCCGGCGGCATTTCAAAGGGAAATGACAGCACATTGGTGGCGCCGTGTTTTTGCCGGTAATCGGCGTTAAGCGCAGTTATTTCATCACGCCCGACAATGCGTATTGTCAGTGTCGCATCAGACCTGTGCGCATCGTCCACCGCAGCCAAAACCGCCGTTGTCCAGGCCATTATTTGTTCGACCGTTGGCTCGTCACCCAAAGCCGGCCCGCCTACCGCAAACTGTACGTCGACATGCGGGCTCACAATTTTTTCCGCTCGTCCTTTTTAGATTGTTCTTCACGCTGCTCTTTGAGCTCGTAATCGGCGTAGGCGGTTACCACCCGTTGTACCAGCGGGTGGCGCACCACATCTTTGGCTTTGAAAAAAGTGAAGCTAACGTCATCGACATCCACCAGCACGTCAATGACGTGGCGCAGCCCGGAACGAGTATGCCGAGGCAGATCGACCTGGGTCACGTCACCGGTGACCACGGCAGTGGAACCGAAGCCGATGCGGGTCAAAAACATTTTCATCTGTTCGACGGTGGTGTTTTGCGCCTCGTCCAGAATAATGAAGGAGTCGTTCAGTGTGCGGCCACGCATGTAGGCCAGGGGTGCCACTTCAATCACGCTACGCTCGATCAGTTTGTCCACCCGCTCGAAACCCAGCATTTCGTATAACGCGTCGTACAAGGGACGCAGGTATGGGTCGACTTTTTGCGCCAGATCGCCCGGCAGAAACCCCAGTCGTTCGCCAGCCTCCACCGCTGGCCGTACCAGCACGATGCGGCGCACGGTTTGTTTTTCCAGTGCTTCCACCGCGCAGGCCACGGCCAGGTAGGTTTTGCCCGTGCCTGCGGGACCAACGCCGAAGTTGAGATCATGGGTCAGCACGTTATGCAGGTAACGGCATTGATTGGTTCCGCGCCCTTTCACTACGCCCCGGCGGGTGGTGATGCCAATATCCCCCCCCACGTTGACGTTGTGGGCGGATGCGTCATCTTTGTCCGTCGCGCCCTGCATACCTTGTAAAACCAGGTGCACCTGGCTGGCCGCCAGTTCACCTTTGCCGGTTTCTTCATACAGCTCTTTCAACACGGCACCCGCGTCACGCACAGAGTCAGCGTCCCCCATCACCGTGAACGTGTTGCCTCGGTTGCTGATCTCCACGCCCAGGCGGCTTTCTACCTGGCGTAGATGTTCATTGAATTGGCCGCAAAGACTGGCCAACCGTTGGTTGTCGGCAGGTTCGAGGGCGAAGCTACGGGTATCGAGCGGCTTGTTCAATGAAGTAGGTGAAAACCAGCGAAGGAAAGGAAGATGCGATCAGACACAGTGAGCCACATTATCCGTGGTCACTACGTCGCCCCGCAAACTATTGGGCATAGCCTGGGTAATGCGCACATCAACGAACTCGCCAATGAGGCGGGGGTCGCCGTCAAAATTCACCACCCGGTTGTTTTCGGTGCGGCCGGACATTTGCGCCGCATCCTTGCGTGAAGGCCGTTCCACCAGTACCCGCTGCACCGTGCCCACCATATCAGCACTGATGGCGGCGGCCATCTCACTGATGCGCGCCTGCAACGTGGCGAGGCGCTGTTTTTTCTCAGCCTGTGGCACATCGTCCGGCAAGACGGCAGCAGGGGTGCCCGGTCGCGCACTGTACACAAAACTGAAGCTGTGATCGAAGCCCGTGGATTCGATGAGGTCCATGGTCGCCTGAAAATCGACCTCGGTCTCGCCGGGAAAACCGATAATAAAATCCGATGACAGGCTGAGGCCGGGGCGCGCAGCGCGCAAGGCGCGCACGCGAGCCTGGTATTCCAACGCGGTGTGGCCACGTTTCATCTGCGCCAAAATGCGGTCGGAGCCGGTCTGCACCGGTAAATGCAGGTGGCCCACCAGTTCCGGCACCTCAGCGTAAACCTGGATCAGCGAGTCACTGAGTTCCATCGGGTGCGAGGTGGTGTAACGAATACGGTCGATGCCGTCCACTGCGGCCACGTAATGAATCAGCAGGGCCAGGTCGGCCAGCTCACCGTCGTCCATCAGACCACGATAAGCGTTGACGTTCTGCCCCAGCAAGGTGACCTCGCGCACGCCTTGCTGTGCCAGTTGCGCCACTTCGGTCAGCACGTCGTCAAACGGCCGACTGATTTCCTCGCCGCGGGTGTACGGCACCACGCAAAAGGTGCAGTACTTACTACAGCCTTCCATGATGGACACAAAAGCCGTGGGACCGTCGGCTCTGGGGGCAGGCAGGTTGTCGAATTTTTCAATCTCGGGAAAAGAAACATCCACCTGCGGCTTGGCGTCCCGTTGCAAGGCAACCAGCATCTGCGGCAGACGGTGCAGGGTTTGAGGGCCGAACACCAGATCCACAAAGGGCGCGCGAGCGCGAATGGCCTTGCCCTCTTGGCTGGCCACACAACCGCCCACACCAATCACTAGCCCGGGCCGACGCCGCTTGATTTCGCGCCACATGCCCAGCTGGGAAAAGACCTTTTCCTGCGCCTTCTCCCGCACCGAACAGGTGTTCAGCAATAGCACGTCAGCCTCTTCGGGGCTGGCCACCAGGATCATTCCATGGCTCTCGCCGAGCAGCTCCGCCGTCTTGCCGGAATCGTACTCGTTCATCTGGCAGCCGAAGGTCTTGATGTACAGCTTACGCTGCGGCTGGGAAGCGCGCAGCGGCTGGAAAAAAACAGGGATGGGTTCTTGCTTGGCGTCCATTACATCACGGTCAACATTATTCAACAGGAACGCTACAGGCTAGCATAAAACAACGGCGTTTTCGCGCCCTGAACACGATGCCACCTCGAAGTAGGAGATATAGCGAATAAAGCGGGATAGCCGCCCGTCAGATGAAACGTACTTTTGCCAAACTCTGTCCACTCATCGTAATCTTGGGCATGATTTTCTCCCCTCTTTCGTTGATAGTGGTCAAATACTCGCCCATCACGGCGAATTGCGGCAATGTTTATAAAATGAAGGGGACGCCAATGTCACGACGCTATTTATGCCCCGCTGGAATCCCATGAACCACTACATCGGCCTCATCTCCGGCACCAGTCTGGACGCCATTGACGCGGTGCTGGTGGACTTCGACGCACCATTCCCACAACTGATCCACGCCCTGAACCTCCCCATTCCTGACTCGCTGCACAGCGCGTTGCTGGAGTTGTGCCAGCCCGGCGACAATGAAATCGAGCGCATGGGGCGAGCCGACGTGCAACTGGGAGAGCGATTTGCAGAGGCGGTGCGGGCGCTGCTCGCGGCAACGCAACGGGAGGCCGGTGACATCCTCGCCATCGGCAGCCACGGCCAAACCATCCGTCACCTTCCCGCGCTGGGCTTCAGCCTGCAAATCGGCGACCCCAATCGTATTACCCAGCTCACCGGCATCACCACGGTGGCTGACTTCCGCCGCCGCGATATGGCCGCTGGCGGTCAGGGAGCGCCGCTGGTGTGCGCCTTTCACGCCGCAATGTTCAGTGACTCGCGACGCCGCCGGGCCATCGTCAATATTGGCGGCATCGCCAATGCCACTCTGCTACCCGCCGGTGGTCAGGGGCCCGTATCCGGCTTCGACACCGGCCCCGGTAACGGCCTGATGGATCTGTGGATTCAGCGGCACCAGCAACAACCCTACGATACCGATGGGACCTGGGCGGCTTCGGGAGAAGTGAATCCCGCCCTGCTGGCGACTTGCCTGGAGGATGGTTATTTTGCCGAGCAGGGCCCCAAATCCACCGGGCGCGAGCACTTCAACGGAGAGTGGTTGCGGCAGTGTCTGTCTCGAACCGGTGGCGATATTGCGCTGGAGGACGTGCAGGCGACCTTGTGCGAATTGACCGCCACCACCATTGCGCAGGCGACGCGCGACACTTGCGACGAAGTCATTGTGTGTGGCGGCGGAGCCTACAATGCGCAGCTCATGAAACGCCTGGCGGCGCAGCTGGGCGACATGCCACTGCACACCACCGATGACCTGGGCCTGCCGGCGCAATGGGTGGAAGCGGTGGCTTTTGCCTGGCTAGCCCGCGAAACTCTCGCAGGCCGACCAGGTAATGTGCCGACGGTCACCGGGGCCGATGGCCCGGTGGTGCTGGGGGCGGTATACCCAACTTAGCGTCGGCCAATCGGCACGAATTCTCGCGGCTCGGAACCAATATACATTTGGGTTGGGCGGAAAATACGGTTATCCGCCAGCTGCTCGCGCCAGTGGGCCAGCCAGCCAGCGGTACGGGAGATGGCAAAAATCGCCGTGAACTGGTCGGCCGGTATACCCATTTCGTGATACAGAATGCCTGAATAAAAATCCACATTGGGGTAAACGCCCTTGTGGGCCAGCCGGTCTTCCACCACCCGCTCCACTTCCAGTGCAATCTCCATCAGCGGATTCACATCACCGCCACGAGCCTCCATCAACTCCGCCACCAGGCCCTGCAAGATGATGGCGCGGGGGTCTTTGGTTTTGTACTCGCGGTGCCCCATGCCCCAGATGACTTGTTTGTTGGCGAGTTTTTCATCCACGTAAGCCTCAGCTTTGTCAGGGCTGCCGATGTCGTTGAGCATCTCCAGCACCCGCTGATTGGCACCGCCATGCAGCGGGCCGGACAACGTGCCGATAGCAGCGGTGATCACGCTGTAGGGGCTTGACAGGGTGGAGGCCGTCACCAACGCCGAAAAAGTCGAGGCATTGATGGTGTGTTCGGCGTGCAGAATAAGGCACACATCCATGATGTGCGCCAGCAATGGGTCCGGCTCCTCACGGTTGAGCATGTACAGGAAATTCTCAGCATAAGTGAGATCCTCACGCGGCACTGGGGGCTCGTAACCGTGGCGCAGGTGCTGCCACATGGCAACGATGGTGCCCATGCGGGCGATGATTTTCACCGTCATGTTGTGGATGTAATTGAGATCTTCGCACATCTCGGTGCTAGTGAGACATTCGTTGCCAGGGTAGAACATGGACAAACTGGCCACCGCAGTTTGCAGCATTTCCATGGGGTGGCCCGTCGCGGGCAGGGCCTTCATCAGCTCACGGATGTGATATTTAACCTGGCGGTTTTCGCGCAGCTGGCTATCAAACTCTGCCAGTTTTGCCGTGGTGGGCAGTTCGCCGTCCAACAGCAGCAGAGAGGTCTCTTCAAAGCTGCTGTGCTTGGCCAGCTGCTCAATGGGATAACCCCGGTAATAGAGCACGCCTTTTTCGCCATCGATATCCGAAATATTGGATTTAGTGGCTGGCACGCCGGCAAGCCCGGGCAGGTATTCGCTCATAAAAAATCTCCGCACTGGATCGGTAAAGCCGCAAGCATAACAAACAACGACGCCCCACAAGCATTGTGGTAGCAACAAAAAAGGGGCTACGCGCTTCCCCGTTTTTGTCAGCCGACGCGCGTCAGATGGAAAATGAGGACCCGCAACCACAGGTGGTGGTGGCATTGGGGTTGTTGATGAAAAACATGGCGCCTTCGAGGCCTTCCTTGTAGTCCAGCTCCGCACCCACCAAATACTGAAAACTCATGGGGTCCACCAGGAAGGTGACACCGTCTTTTTCGATGGTGGTATCGCCGTCGTTGACGTTTTCATCGAAGGTGAAGCCGTATTGAAAGCCGGAGCAACCGCCGCCGGTGACGAATACGCGCAGCTTCAGAGCCTCGTTACCTTCTTCCTCGATCAACGCCTTAACCTTGTTGGCTGCATTGACAGTGACCGCCAGTAGGTCATCGCCGGGAAGGGTGGATTCAATGTTGGAGGACATAGTTACTACCTAATTTCTACCGTTTGTAAAATTCCGTAAGATTCACGTCAATACAGGCTCCTCACAAACGGAACCATAATCAGCATTTTCTAAAGCGAATCATATCAGACTATTATAGTCAAGTATTGCCAGACTCCGTCAACAGCGCGCCGTCAGCAGCCTCGGCCGCAACGACTTCCTCAGGCCTGTCTTTTTCATGCACCAGGTTGCCGTTGACCTCGGCGCCCATGGCCATTTCGATCAGATTGTAATAAACGTTACCTGTGACCCGAGCCGCCGTCGCCAGTTCAATGTGCTCGGAGGCGTGCACGTCACCCACCACTTCGCCATTGAGCACAATGTTATGCACTCGCACTTCGCCTTCAATGCGACCCTGCTCGCTCATGGTTAGCATGGTGTTCTCGCCCACGGCGATCACGTTGCCTTTCACCACACCATCAATGTGCAGGCCGTCCTTGAAATGCACGTCCCCATACAATTCAGTGCCGCTGCCAATGAGTGAATCGATCTGTCCGTTGCGTCGGTTTTTCTTTTGACCAAAAAACATGTATTGCTGACTCCTTCAGTCCTTAACTCTTTCAATACAAAAATGAACAAGCGCAGCCAGCAATGGGCTTAGGGACGGAACACAATAACTCATTACAATTGACATCCCTGCTTCAGCCCGTCTTCGCCCGTTCTTCAATCGTAAAAGCTCGAAATAAGAGCGACTATTCCTGCGCTTTTACTCAATCAGAACGAACGAATACGAACTAAATCAGAGCGCCACTTACTATAAGTTATTGTGTTCCGTCCCTTAGCATTCTATATACGCAAGATGCATAACTATTGTTGGTCAATAATATCTGACCAATCAAAGGTTTTTTTGAGTCGGGTCCGGCCCTTGCCGCTGGGCACCACTTCCACCAGCACCCGGGAAGGCACAAATCCTTCCGGCAAAACCACTTCACCCTCGATATGCTGAAAATACTTGAAGCGCAGCTTTAGTGTGCCCAGCGCCCCGCCGGAGAGTTCTTTCATGCCCACCTCCGCCTGTACACCGCCCCTCACCCCCTCGAAGGCCATACGCACATAACCCTTGACCACGCGGCTGTTGGACTTTACCTGGGTCAGCACCAGTTTAAAGCGGTACTCGCGGTCTGCACCGATGCCGGTGATCCGGAAATCCGCCACATTCAGGCCGCTGGCGGTTTCTGTCGGAGACACAATGCCACGGTAAAAGGCCACCTCTTCCTTGAGCTCCAGCATCTCGTTCTGTCGCTGCTTGAGTGAATTTTCCACCTCACCGTAGGCCTGTTTGTCCACCTGGTTGGCGCGTTCCAGCACGGCGCTACGCTCACGTAATGTGCGGTTTTGTTGCTCGCTGTCGACAAGCTGTTCGCGCAATGCCGCTCGCTCTTTTAGCAGGGATTGGTTGTCTAGACCGGCACGGGAGTGGCCGTATTCGAACGCACCCCACACCAGCCCTGCCAACACAACAACCGCCCCCCCTGTTTTTATGCGCGTGCGCCAGGGGTGGTGCGATTGGATAATTAATTTCGATGCCATATTTTTCCAGACAACACCATTACACTGACGCTGTTCCATCCGGGTCTCTATCAGACCGATCTACGGGACAAGTGCAATCCCTTCCAGGCCGACGGTTTCCGGCAAACCACAGAGAATGTTCATATTTTGCACGGCCTGCCCGGCCGCCCCTTTCACCAAGTTGTCGATCACCGCGAGAATCACCACGGTGTCTCCTCCCTGCGGGCGGTGGATGGCAATGCGACAGGTATTGGCACCCTTTACGCTGCGAGTTTCCGGGTGGCTGCCAGCGGGCAGCACATCCACGAAAGGCTCGCTGGCGTAATGCTGCTCGTACAGCGCTTGTAAGTCCGCATCGGTTGTATCACTGCTGCTGAGCAATGTCGCGTACAACGTGGCGTGAATACCCCGCAGCATGGGTGTGAGGTGCGGCACAAAAGTCAGCCCCACATCGGCTTCAACAACAGCATTCAAACCCTGACGAATCTCCGGCAGGTGCCGGTGTCCCGGCACTCCGTAGGCTTTGAAACTTTCGCTAGCCTCGCACAGTAATGTGCCGACATTGGCTTTACGACCCGCGCCACTGACAGCGGATTTGCAGTCCGCAATCAGACGTTCGGCATCCACCAGACCTGCCTTCAGCAGCGGCAATAACCCCAACTGCACGGCCGTGGGATAACAGCCGGGGTTGGCAATCAACCGCGCCTCGCTGATGGCGGCGCGATTCACCTCAGGCAGACCGTACACGGCCTCACTGAGCAGATGTGGGCAGGCATGGGGTTGATCGTACCATTGCGCCCACTCGGCCTCGTCCTTCAGCCGGAAATCGGCGGCCAAGTCGATGACCTTCACCCCTGCCGCTAACAATTCCGGCACCGACTGCATGGCCACACCGTTGGGAGTAGCAAAGAACACCACGTCACACGCAGCCAATGCCGCCGGATCAGGCACACTGAAGGTAAGATCCACATGGCCGCGCAGGTTAGGAAACAGCTCCGCCACTGGTAGCCCTGCCTCGGAACGAGAGGTAATCAGCACCAGTTCCACCTCGGGATGGGCCGCCAACAGGCGCAGTAACTCCACCCCCGTGTAACCCGTGCCACCTACAATGCCGACCTTCACCATACCTGTACCGCTCCAATAACTGTTTGAACCACCAATGGTAAGGGCTGGAGACACAAAGCGAAAGACTTGCAGGCGATACACACCCGCCCCGAAGGCGGGGATGTTTGAGGGAGCTCGCTCATGGCATATCGCTCAACATTGGCTTGCGGGTCAGGCTTGCGTACAAATTTAATCTGCTGAAATGGCGCCATCGGCCAGAGGATGAAAAGCCCGATTGACGTAGGCGACCACGGCAGCGATCTGCTCCCCATCCAACACCCCGCCCCATGCGGGCATGGTGGTGCCCGGCAATCCCTTCCGAATCACCGTCGTCAAACGCTGCCGGGTCATGCCCGACATAAATTTTTCATCCGTGAGATTGCGGGGGTGCGGTTCTAAAAAACTGCCTATCCAGTTTTTTCCTGTGCCGTCGGGGGCGTGGCAAAAAGCGCAATTTTTCTGAAAAATGTGCTCCCCGGCCCGCTCCTCGACAGTAAGGTTCGCCAGCACCGGGGCCCGCTCATGACGGGCATACGGTGATGCCTCGCTCATACTATCCACCGAAGGTGAGCGCTCACTTTCACGATGGGAATACTGATTGCGAGGGAATGACACTGGGCGCGCATCCCAAATAACGCCTTCATCCGCCACCTTGGCACGGTCGTGGCAAGTCACGCAGCCTTGCATGAAAATCCGCTTGCCGCGCAACTGCGTCGGGCTGAGTTGCGCATCGGGCGTATCCAGCAGGATATCACCCAGCGCAAACGGAAAGGCGTCAGCGTATTGTTCGTGCTTTGGCCAGCCGTTTTCGACGGTGTGATAGCGCGTATTGACGGCCTTGTCGCGCATGAATTCATCCCGCACAAAATCCACCACCAGTGCGATGTCCTCCACACTGATGGTGTTGGCAAAGCTCTGCATGGCAGTGTTGGCGCGCCCATGGGTGACGGCAGCAAGCATGGTCTCGCGGCTGATGTCGCCCGGATCAGTAGCAATGAAACTGCGCGGGCGCGGAGTCAAATAACTGGCCGCGAGGGTTTTGGCATCACCAGAATAACCATGACAAAAATAACAGCGAAAATTGTAAATAGCGCGACCCCGCTCGTGGCGGGGTCGCTGGATTTTATCGAGAGCCGTCGGCTGGCCCGCTGCCTTTAACCGGCTTTTTTTTTGCCTTCTGTTTCGACAGCATCACCACCGTCGCGACTGGGGCCCTTGCCATCAGCGGGTTCCGCCTTGGCGGGGTGGACAAAAGTCTGGAACACAAATTCCGCCACGTTGGCAACTTCCTGCGGCGAAAGCACCTTGCCCCAGGCTGGCATGACCGTACCCGGCCGCCCTTTGGTGATACCATCAAGCAGACGCGGACGGTTGAGAATCTGGCGCGATGCCGTGCTGGTGAAATCGCGCGGACGAGGGGTATTGAAATAGGCGCGCGGCCCATTGCCGTTCCCCTTTACCCCGTGACAAGTGAAGCAATTTTTCATGTAAAACTCACGCCCAGCGGCAAAATCCCCAGCTAAATCATTGGGAAAGGGCAATGACATATCCACGTCCATGTGCCCCTTTCCACCTCCCCCCGGTGTAGCAACGGACAGCGCCGACATTGCCTGCTCACCCGGCATTCCCAGACCCAGAGCAGCCGCTACGGGCGGAGGTGAAGGTTCAGTCGTTTTGGGGGCACTTTCCAACGGGGCTGATACGGGAGCGGGGCTGCTCGGGGTCAACTCCGAAGGCGACTCAGAACTCACTTGGAGAAGCGGTGTAGCGCCCGTGTCAGTATCAGGGTTCACCCCCATGAAAGCGAAGCGTATGTAGCGCACCACAGCGGCAATTTCGACCTCTGACAGACGCGAGTTAAAAGGCATCATACCGGTGCCAGGACGCCCGTGAGTGATCGAATTAATCATGCGTTGGCGCGTAAAGATGCGCTGCGCCTCGGAGGCCGTAAAGTCCCGGGGTGGTGGATTCAGGCCATTTTTTGCCCAATATGAGGTATTCCCCTTGTCGCCGTGGCATACGCGACAATTTTTAACGTAGACCTTTTCGCCAGGACTCACCGGCTCCGACACGCTGGACTCCTCCGCCACGGGCAACTGCATGAAATTGGCACGAATATAATCCACGATCCCGGCGATCTGCTCTTCGGACAGCACACGCTTATGCCCGACCATCG
This sequence comes from Gammaproteobacteria bacterium, assembly GCA_013151575.1. GTDB lineage: Bacteria > Pseudomonadota > Gammaproteobacteria > SZUA-152 > SZUA-152 > SZUA-152. Next base: position 23,197 of record JAADHZ010000042.1, on the reverse strand, counting down.
CCGTACCCGGACGACCTTCCGTCACGGCCTTTATCATGCGCTCACGGGTCAGTTCAATAGCCGCTTTCGCGGAGGAAAAATCCCGGGGTTTGGGGGTCATGCCTGAGCGCGCGCGCGTTTGTGCATTTCCCTTGTCACCATGACAAATAGAACAATATTTCTGATAAAGTTTTGGAATACTTTGTTCCTTAGTCTGCACAGCTGGTGCGGCATGCAGCCCGCTCAGCACTCCCAAATTTGCACTAAGCACAGCAGCTAGAACCCAAGCAGTTTTTTTGTTCATTTCTATCTAAACACCTATTTAACTAATGCGTATAATCGTGGACAAACGGATACTAAATTCTGACAATAACCCAACAAATTTACTAATGGGGCTCAGCCTAAACACCCCACCCACATTTCCAGCATTCCCTCGTCAATGGAGGAAACCAAGCCTTGAATCGAACCAAAAGTGCGCAGGATTGTGGCGTAAAAATAAGTTTTGCGCTACTCTAAAGATCACCTATGCTCAGTCAATGGTCCGTTTGACACCGAAAATGATCGGCTGTCGCATGCAGTGAGTAATGAGTAAGTTGTCGTATAACGAATATTAGCGAAAGCGCAGTCACATGACTAATCGCCGACTGGGGCAAACCACCCCACCGAACGATCGTTTACAGCTTGGAATAATAACTATGTCAACACGCCCAAAAACCCCAGGCATTGGCGAAAAACTCGTCTTTTTTTCTCTGTTGCTTGCCGGACTTTCCTGGGCAACCTTCGCATTTTCCCAAGCAATCGTCGGCGACCCTGTGCTGGGAGCAGATGACCCTATTCTCGGTTCCAAACACGACTTCACCGGCCTCAATGACCGCGCGGGAGTAGTGGCCATGGCCGGCGTCGCCTTTTCAGACTACGGCTATTCCTGTGTGTATTGCCACATTCCGCCGGAGGAAGTTGGAGCAGACCCGCAGGATTTCGGCGGCATTGATGGATGGAACCGCTATGTCCCGGCCTTAAGCAATTACCAACTCTACGATAGCGCAACGCTGGACAACAAAACCAGCGGCCCCAACCCCATCAGCATGTTGTGTCTCTCCTGCCACGATGGCACCATGGCGATCGATATGGTGGTATTCCGACCCGCAACGTTTGACCCGGCGGAAGACAATGCCATGCACATGCGCATCAGCCCCGACGACAACATCGAAAGCTGCGGCAAGTGCCACAATGGACAGATTGCACATGATATTTCTGTCAAAATGCTAGGCACGGACCTGCGTAATGACCATCCGATTTCCATGCAATACGCCGGCCTGAATTTTCGGGATGTAGACTTTCGTCCCCCGGATACGTCCAATGGGTTTGACAACGGAGTAAAACTGTATAATGGAAAAGTGGAATGCATGACATGCCATAACGTGCATGACCCATCAAGAGAACTGCTATTGAGAGCTAACGCCGAGGTCCTATGTTTCACCTGCCACATAAAATAAAAAAGACGATTTGCCACTTCACCCTTTTAAGTGGCGTCGCGCTAGCCCTTGCGGGCTGTGCCAGCGACGATATTCGCGGCCCCAAGAAAGAGCTAATTTTCCCATCACCACCTGCTAAAGCACGCCTCACCTATGAACTCACTTTGCGCAGCAGCTTCGACGTAAAGGAAGTAACCGCTGCGGACAAATTACGACAATTTGCCACCGGCAGCATGGGTACCGCCACCGCGCTGGGCAAACCCTATGGCATCGCCGTACGCAAAGGCAGAGTCTATGTCACGGACACCGTCAAACGTGCCGTTTTAATGTTCGACGTGCCCGGCCGAAATTTCAAGATGTTCGGCACAAAGGGGCCGGGGACATTACGTAAGCCCATCGGTATTGCCGTATCGTCGCAAGATGAAATTTTTGTCGCTGATAACACCGGCAAACGCATCGTGATATTCAACACTGATGGTGAATTCCTACGTGCCTTTGGGGACCGTACAATCCTCAGACGCCCATCCGGAGTCGCCGTCAGCCCGGACGGCAACACCGCTTATGTTATCGATACTGGGGGCATCGACACCCAAGAGCATCACCTGTACGTATTTGACGCCAAAACTGGCGAACTCAAGCAGACCATCGGCACCCGGGGCACGCAAGAAGGGGATTTTAATTTACCACTACAGGTAACCACCGATGCTGAAGGCACCATTTATGTTACCGATACCGGCAACTTTCGAGTACAGGCATTTAACCCCGATGGCAGCCTGAAATTTGCATTCGGCAACGTAGGCCGCAAAAGCGGCAATTTTTCCCGCCCCAAAGGCATAGCCACCGACAGCAAGGGTAATATCTACGTGGTTGACTCCGCATTCGGAAATTTTCAGATATTCGACAATAAAGCCAGACTACTCATGTACATTGGTCAGCGCGGCAGGCAGGGCGGTCCCGCTAACTACCTGTTGCCCTCCGGTATTGCTATCGATGAAGACGACCGAGTGTACGTTGCCGATCAATTTTTCCGCAAAGTGGACGTTTTTCGGCCGAGCAGCCTCACGGCCGAGCAGGGCTACCTGGGGGGAGAACACCTAGCTCCGCCGAAGGACTAACCACGCGTCTGAATTGCAATTAACCCCCCCAGCATGGTATATATTAATCCTATAAACGTATAAATAAGTTGTCGGCAATTGATCGGCACGGTTTTGACCTCACATTTGTAGCGGGCACCACCTCGTACGCTGCACCAAATTAACAGAACACTCTACAGGGAGCGTTTCCAGTGGAACTAAAAATCAAAATAGGGGCATCGGTCGGCACCGTTTTGTTAGCCATCAGCAGTTACACAGTTGCCGACGGTTGGGACCCAGGGTCTAGCGCCACCACCAAAGGCAGCATAGGCAATACTCGGCATAATTTGACCATGAACTACAAAGAATTTGGTGGGGACAGGGATCTCGGCTTCAACATGAATGCTAAACGCAACGACTATGGTGCCGTTTGTGTTTACTGTCACACCCCGCACGGGGGTAATACGAAGGTGGATGCACCGCTGTGGAACCGCACAGTCAACCCTGGAAATTACATTATTTATGACAAACCCCGCACCCTGAACCGTCCAATCGGCGCGCCTGGCCCGGCCTCTCTGACCTGTTTGTCCTGCCACGATGGTACCATTGCCATTGACTCGGTGTTGAACATGCCCGGTTCAGGACTGGATCCCACGAACAGTGGCCTGGCAAACAACTCTGAGGGCACATCCAATATAGCCTTCCTGAGCAAATGGAATGCAGGCGGTTTTACCGGCCCACCCCCAGGACAGCATGCCACGCTAGGGCCGGAGCTGGCAGGGCAAGATCCGAGCCTAACTGTCGGGTCAGTAACCGACACATGTGCAGGCTGTCACAACAGTATGGTTAATGGCCGTATTGGAAGCTACGCAGCGTTCATGCTCGGCACAGACCTGCGAAACGACCACCCGGTCGGCATCCTTTTCCCGGACCCAGGCCAGGGGGATTTCAATAACCCTTCAGTCAGACAGGCCCGCGGAGGGGGAAAAGGAGGCATAGCCTTTTTTGACCTCAATGGTAACAGCCACGCGGACCCCAGCGAAGTACGGCTGTATGATAGTGGCGGTGGCTACGAGGTGGAATGTGCTTCCTGCCATGACCCACACGGCGTGCCTTCCAAGCCCGGAGACCCTACCTCGCGCTTTAACCCCAGTTTTCTGCGCGTCAATAACGGTGTTGCCGGCACTCATGCAGGCACCACGGGCATCGCACAAGGCGGGAGCTTCAGCGGGGGGCCGAGTGCACTCTGCCTGACCTGCCACGCCAAATAGTCATCACGTACCCACAAATGCTGTAATTAAAAACCTCCCCATCGTGTGATGGGGGGGCTTTTTGATGTCTGAAAATCCAATCTTCTTCGCTTTCCAATGAGCAATCATTGGCGCATTCAGGTTAGAGTGTGCGCAAACCCTTTCGGGGGCATCCAGGAAATCGTTGATATTAGTGGATACCCGCGCCCTATCTGCTCAAAACACTCAAAATGCTACGCGGCGAAGTAGGCTCGACGGAAGAGGTTGACTCAACTCATCTCTCCCTCAGTAAGCACCAATCGTGCTGTCTACCTCGTGTGGACTCAACTGCGCCGCAGTAAAATCTTGTTAACAAAACAACACTGATTTGCCCCATGTTTTGCAGTGCAGGGGTGGACACCAAATTTACAGGGATCGAAAAAATCGGTATCGCTCACAAAAAAGAAACGGATGGGCAAGCAATGCCAAATAAACAACCCCGCAGCAAGCTATCTCGCTGCGCGAACGAAGCGGGGTATTAAACTGCCAGCTCAAACGCTTACACGTTTGAACAAAAAACTTACGCAGCAAGCTGCGGGGAATTGAACCCAAAGAGACTAAGTTAAGTCACTTTTCTTGCTCTGCTGTAGAGATCGGCGGCAAACTTGCGGACCCAACGTTGCCAACGCCTATTGGGGTTCGCGTGCTCACCACCAACCTACTAATTTGTTAACTTAACGCATTGGACAGGCAAGAGTTTGCACATAAAACAAGGCGTTGATACAAACCCACTTACTTCATCGCTATTGAATCAATAGCCGCTGCAAGCTGCGACGCGCCCCGGGCCGAATTCATGACCAAGAGACACCCCTTTGAACAGAAAAATGCTGGGCACTTAAACCTATGCCCAAAAGGTGAAATCTGTTCTCGACGGGCTCACTTGGCTTTTTCGATACGGCTAACAAAGTTGACTTCTGGGAATGGCCGCTGTAACTCCTTGCTGAAAAAATTAGTCATTTTCACTCCCTTGCTGAAATGGATACGGGTATTCACCGGAAAATCCACTTTGGGCCCGGCCAGCCAAAACAACGTCCCCTGACTCAGTACCTCCACATAGCTGTACATTTCTGTATTCAAAATCTGTTTTACAACACCTTGATTAGGCAGTGCGGGGCTTGACTCGGCCAGCATTGTTAGTCGGGCATTATAGCCATCTCGCTCCTCCAGGCTACCCCAAAAGCCCGGATCCCCCTGCGGGTTGATCGCAGCAAACTCAACGCTGCGTAGATAACCGTCACGATTGGAACCCCCCAATACATAGAGGTAGCCATTGTGGGCCACCGCGCTGAAAGTTGCACGCGGCACACTAAGAGGGGTGGTTTCCTGCCAAGCAGATACGCCCCCAGCGCTCAAGACTGATGTTTTTTCGATACTTTTCAAATACTCGAGTCCGGTCAAGCCACCGATAGCAAAAATGGTGCTACCCATCTTTGCCGACGCTAACCCGTAACGCCCCGTTTTCAAAGAACTGGTTTTTTTCCAGGTGTGGATATCACCATTTTTATCCGGTCGAGCCCATTCCACATCAGAAATACCGACACCTTTTTTCTGGTCATGACCACCGATAACCAGGGCCTGCCCTTTGACTGCCTTCACACTGTTCACATAACGAGGCAAGGTCATGGATTCTGAAGCCATCGTCCATTCACCCACGCTACCATCACTGTTTATTTTTGCGTATTCAACACTATCCAGCAGTGCCCCACCGAAACCGCCAAAGGAATACAAGTAGTCGCCAATCACACTCAATTTAGTGCAGCGTCTTGGCAAGACCGTCTGGCTGCTCTCGCGGCGCCAAGGCGCTAGACTTCCATCCGTATTTATTTTTGCGCGTTCAACAGTACGCAACAAATTGTGGCCATTGGGTCCGTTGCCTCCACCAACAACATAAATATAGCCGTTGCGCACCACTGCTTCGGTGAAACCACGTTCTTCTATCAGGGCAGGGCCTTGCTTCCATTCACCGATGCCGCCATCTTCGAGAATGGGGGCATATTCTGTGCTGCGCAAAAAGTTTCGGCCGTCTACACCAGCGATCATATAAATGAAGTTGTTGTTTACCACCACTGCGGCGCCAGCACGAGATTCCTGCATGGCGGCCGATTCCTTCCAGCCGGGTATCCACACCGATTCTTTTGCTGGGGCGCACGAAAACAATGTTAATAGCAACAAGAGCATCCCTCCAGCCAAGCCTAAATTTTTCATTTTTGCGTCTCCAACTTATTCAACCTTTAAAACTGAAAAACCTCGCCGGAAAAATTCCTGGCGAGGCCTCACTTCAATATAACACTAAAATAGTGACTATTCGTAATCCGTAATTCTCGCAACACCACCAAAACTGCCGACCCATAAGCTTCCATCGGAAGCCTTGGCCATAGAGAACACATTATTGGCAAACAGACCATCGGCCTTGGTCATCACTCTAAAACCTTTTCCATCCTGACTGAACCTTGCAAGCCCTTGATTGGTGCCGATCCACAAGCTACCGCCGCGTTCTTTTCGCAACATAAACACGTGGTTACCCGGCAAGCCTTCCTGTACCGTAAAGGTTTCCCATTTTTTTCCATCAAAATGCGATAGACCACCACCCCATGTACCTGCCCACACATCACCCTGCTCGTCCACCACCATCGAAACAATGTAATTGGGGTTATAACCGACCTTTATGTCACTCAGTCCCTGCTCCTTTTTTTGCGCCGCATGGTGTTTGGAGGATTTGGCGGGGTCGTTGGCAAACGTGATGTCAGCCTTCACTTTTTCGTACGGTGCGCCTAAGCCATCTTCGTGCTTCCAGTTGGTCCACTTACGATCCTTAAACTTGGCTAACCCACCTTCGGTGGCAAACCAGACTTCACCATTTTTGCCTATTTCCACACCGTAGACCCAATCATTGGGAAGGCCGCCATTAGTGTTTTCCACCGTGAAGGTTTCCCAAGCATCAGGGTCATCCAGGTTACCATTAGGTACACGATTCACACCGGACCAGGTCGCGATCCAAAAGTCACCATTGGTATCCTCGGCAATGTCATACACGAATTGATCGGCAAGGCCGTCGGGAATATTGTAGTTTTTCCAGGCATCTGCATCCGGGGAATACACCGAGAGTCCGCCGCCATAGGTGCCCACCATAATTTTGCCGCGAATTTTGCTGACATGGAACACGCCATTGGAAATCAGGCTGCCACTTTTCACATCATATAATTTGTAATCGTCAGTTTTCAGGTCATAACGAATAACACCACCAGAGGTCCCGACCCAAACTTCATTTTCAGTGGCCATCATGCCTTTGACGTTGCGATTGCCAACGCGAAAATGCGTGAACCGAGCGGAACCTTGAGCCTGGCCACTGGGCAGCAAATCACGACCGGCTGCTGGCCCCGGATGCCCGGGAGGCATCTCTCCCGCGCCCCTCTCCCCTATCTGCTCAGCCGACACCACTGCTGCAGGTTGTTTTTCCGACTGCCGAGAACCAAAATTGTAGGAGGCTAATACTAAACCTCCAACAAGAAGTATCGCTATTGCTGCACCCTTCGTACCAATATTCACAACATTCTCCCCTCTAACGCATCAACCACTGAGCGCATCGTCCAAAATTCCAAAAATTCCCGGTAACTCGCCATCTTTAGTTAGCGTGCCAGCATAGCAACGCCGGATCGGCTACCCACCCAAATACGTCCATCAGCGTCCGGCGCAATGGCATAAATATTATTGTCCAGCAAGCCGTCGGATTGATCAAAAGTGAGCCATGTTTTACCGTCAAAATATGACAACCCACCGTTGGTGCCAAACCACAGGCCGCCTTTTTCATCCTGGGCGACGCTGTAGACAATATTGCCGGCCAACCCATCTTTGCTTGAAAAATTAGTCCAGCTCTTGCCATCGTAGTGGGCCACACCACCACCCCAAGTACCCGCCCAAATAGTATCGTCCGTCGCGACAATCAAAGAAAATACGTAATTGGGATTATAGGTTAGCTGCCCCCCTCCCATAACGCTCAGGTCGTGACGCGAGCGCGTCCCCAGGCCGGTATTGGTACTGAGAGGAAGATTTTGATCGTTGGCTGCACCCAGGCCGTCTTCATGTTTCCATGTAGACCAGGAGGCCCCGTCAAACATATTGACCCCGCCCTCGGTACCGATCCACACCCGATCCCTAGAGTCCACCCCCAGGCCATATACCCATTCGTTCACCAGCTCATCAAGATACGTATGGAAAATTTCTTTTTCGGGATCAAACCGACTGAGGCCAGCCCAAGTTCCCACCCATAAGGTACCGTCGGATTGCTCGGCGAACGAATACACCCAATAGTCCGCGAGGCCATGCATGGGGAAGTAGGTTTTCCACTGCTTATCTGTCGTAAATTTTGAGACGCCGCCACCATTGGTACCAAACCAGCGATCGCCTTTTTGGTCAATGTGAATGCCGAACACGTATTCATTGGCCAACCCCTGTTCGCGCGTATAGCTCGCGCGTAAATCGGTGCTAGTTAAATCCACCGCCATGACTCCGACACTGGTACCTACCCATAGAGCATTAGATTGGGTGTCGATAGCCATCGAACGAACGTAGGTGTCTTCACCAACACCAAAACTCGCAGCAACACGATATCCATCTTTGTTCGTAACCTCACTCTCTGCGGCCACCTCTGACGGTGTTTGCGTTGCAACACTCGGCGTTGACGGAGGGGCGTCATCACCCGAACACCCAAAAAGTGTCACCGAGACAACGGCAACCCCCCACCATCTGGTTTTGATAAAGCCCATTAACACTATGTCCTAATTATATTGAATCAAAATACTGCACTTAGAAAATGTCAGAAAAAAGTCCTGAGGTGCGCAATGACGTCCGAAATTTGCTGATCCGTTAATGTGCCAGCATAACCCGGCATAATACCCTTGCCATTTTTTATCGTTAGCTCCAGGGCTTGATCTGGTTGCATTAGGCCTTCACCCAACGAAAAATTGACCATATCACCCACCGGAGACACCCCATTGCCCCCGTGACATCCCAAGCAATGCTTGTTATACACCGTGCGACCTCGCATCGGATTCCCGGCCATAACCGAACCAACAAATGTTAAAAAAAGCACTAACGTAAGAAAAACAGCGATACGTTTTTTCATGACTCAATCTCTCCTGTCGTTATTACTAAGCGGCTGATGAAACCCTGCACCGCGTCCTGCACTACAGATCATCGCACCACGTCGTCGATGATCAATTCTACGTTACCTGGCGCATTCACGTTAACCGGGCCAAAGGAACCTTTAAGATCCCCGGGCTGGGGCATAGCATTACCACTTTTGGAAATTCTCGCACCAATTACTACCTGCTGGAAATTAGACAATTTCATCGCGGGATTCATGGCCATGGCATCATTCAGAGTGAAAGTGAACGGCAGGTCTTTCACTGTTTTGCGCAAAATAGCCAATGGCATACGCGGCCCAGAAGCGGCGCGTGCGAAAACAAAGAGTGTGTCGTCGATGGATGCTTCCAGAGCCAGCGTCTCGTCGAGACGCACCACGCCGGAAATACTAGCCTGACCCGCACCATCGCCTTGCGCGGCACTGGCTACAGTTTCCGCGTCCACCGGCATGCCCAGGCGTTGCTGAATTTCGACAATGTTACGCTGCATCTGCACGTAGTTTTCTGAACCTTCGGGGAACAATTGTAACAACCGCTTCCAATAATCCAGGGTCGTTTCAAAATCCTGCGCCTGATACGACGCAGTGCCTCCCAACCATAATGCCTTTTGATTTTCCGGCTCAATGGCCAGCGCCCTTTTCACGAGTTCGTAAGGGCGCCCCGCCATGTTACGTCCGTTAGCCATCGCCAGGGCATCGGCATAATCGGCCAGCAGTTCTGCACTGGAATCCTGCTGCAAACTGGAAGCGCGACCGAAGGATTCACTGGCGGGGCCATACTGTTTGAGGAAATAATAAGAACGTCCCAGCATCACCCAGCCTTCGGCATCATCGGGGTTCGCTTGCAAGTGGTCCTGCAATTTACGCACCTGCTGTTCCAAAGTGCCGTCGTGGCCTTCCGCTTGTAGCTGGGGTTTTGCGTCTTCAGGATGCAGGCCCGATTCGCCAGCGCCCAGCTTGCCATACAAAACCACTGCAAAAATAGGAATCAGCAGCGCAATAACCACGGCAGCAGCACGACCGACAACACGGTCCGTCTGTGATTGCTCTTTTTCCTCACCGCTCTCCGCTTCCTGCAAAAAACTGCGTTCGAGATCGTGGCGGGCAATATCGTACTGCTCCTTGGTCACAATACCAGCCGATAAATCGCGTTCCAGTTCAGCAAGCTGATCTTTGAATATGGTGGCGTTCAATTCGTCCCTCGCCAACACATCCTTACCTTGCACTTTCTGCACCAGCGGCGGCACCAGAAACAGCAAGGCGGCAACGAGCAACAACGCTGCCACTATCCAAAACACCATCATGAGTGACTTTCCTTCATTTTTTTATTCTTATCTTCGGCGTGTAGCAATGAGTTCAAACGGTCACTTTCATCGTCTGACAGGGGAGCGTCATCGGCCACCATTTTGCTGCGCTTGCGCAGGTTGACAATCAGCACAGTGAGTCCGATCAACAACAATAGGAAAGGGCCGGCCCACAGTAAAATCGTCGAAGGTTTCATTGCCGGGCGATAACGCACAAAATCACCGTAGCGCTGCACCATGTAGTCGACGATTTCATCCTGCGACTGCCCTTCCCGGACCATGTCACGCACCTGGTTTTTCAGGTCCACAGCCAGCTCAGCATGGGAGTCTGCAATGGTCTGATTTTGACACACCAGGCACCGCAACTCGCTGGAAATTTCATTCACCGTTTTTTCCATCGCAGGGTCCTCGGCCATCGAAGTCGCTTCTTTAGAAAAGGGTGCGGAAGAAAAAACGACGAATACCAGCGTCAACAGCACAATGACAAAACAACGGCACATTGTGTTCATGCGCAACCCTCCACTTCTTTACGGGTTACAACGGTCTGTGCAGAGGCTTTTTGTAATTTTTCTATCAGGGGCAGCACACAGTTATCCAGCGCCGCTGGTGTGACGGGGCCAATCACCTTGTGGCGAATGATGCCCTGCTTGTCGATCACAAAGGTTTCCGGCACACCGTAAACGCCGTAATCGATACCGACATTACCTTTTTGGTCGCTGAGACTAGCGACATAGGGATTGCCCAGCTCCCGTAGCCAATTTTTGGCATCGCTGGGCGCGTCTTTGTAATTCAAGCCATAAATAGGCACCAAATTGGCCCGTGACAATTGGACCAACAGGGGGTGCTCGGAGCGACAGGCCACACACCACGAGGCCCACACATTCAACAACCAAACCTTACCCAGCATGTTTTGGTTGGAAAACGTGCTGGCAGGCTCATGCAGTTTTGGTAACGTGAAAGCCGGTGCTGGTTTGTCGATAAACGGCGACGGAACTTCACGGGGGTTTAAATCCAGCCCTTTCAACAAAAAGGCCGCCACCCCCAAAAATACGACTAAAGGCACAATGTAACGCAACATGCTTGGCTGATCCTCTGCTCTTTCTATTGTTCTTCCGTCGCCAGTTTGGCGTTGGCAGTCTGACCTTTCGTGGCTTTTGCGGCGGCCTTAACCTTGCGCGAAGCCAAACGATAGCGGCGATCACTGATGGCCAAAAGGCCACCCAATGCCATGATGAAGCTGCCACCCCAGATCCAGTCTACGAAAGGTTTGTAGTAGACACGTACGCTCCACGCGCCACCGCCCACTGCTTCACCCAATGACACATACAGGTCGCGGAACAGACCCGTGTCAATAGCCGCCTCGGTCATGGGCATGGTCTGCACGCGGTAAACACGTTTCTCTGGAAACAGCACGGTTTCCGTCGCGCCGTCAGACGTCGTGACCAACACCTGTCCCCGGCTAGCGGTATAGTTGGGGCCTTCAATTTCGGTGACGCCGTCAAAGCGGAAGGTGTAGTCCCCCATGGTCACGGTGTCGCCCACCTCCATGCGCATGTCCTTTTCCACCTCGTAAGACTGCACCATGGTCACACCAACGATGAACACGCCGATACCCACGTGAGCGAGATTCATGCCGAGATACGCGTTGGGCAAACCAGTGAAGCGGGCCAGCAGCCCCTGCTCCTTGCTCTTGGACAGACGTTCCCGCATGTTCACCACAGTGCTGCTGAAAATCCAGAACGCCAGCACCAATCCGAGACTGGTGAGTGCGGACCACTCACCCATCACGAAGGGCACGATCAGCGCGGTCACCAAACTCACCGCCGCTGCCCACTTGAGGCGCGCGGCCAAATCCGGCAACTCGGTCTGCTTCCAGCGCGCAATGGGAGCCACTCCCATCAGGAACAACATGGGGGTCATCAACGGCAGGAACACCGTATCGAAATAGGGTGGGCCCACTGAAATTTTGCCCAAATCCAACGCATCCAGCAGCAGAGGATACAGGGTGCCCAGCAGCACTGCGCCAGCCGCTACCACCAACATGACGTTATTCACCAGTAGGAAAGTCTCACGCGACACCAGAGAAAATCTTCCGCCCAGCCCCACCTTTGGAGCACGCCAGGCAAACAGGGCCAACGAGCCGCCGATCACTACCACCAGGAACGCTAGAATAAATACACCACGTTCGGGGTCGGTGGCGAAGGCGTGCACCGAGGTCAATACGCCGGAGCGCACCAAGAAGGTACCCAATAAACTCAGGGAAAAGGTGAAAATGGCCAGCAACACCGTCCAGTTTTTGAAACTACCGCGCTTCTCCGTCACCGCCAATGAATGCACCAGCGCGGTACCCACCAGCCAGGGCATGAACGAGGCGTTCTCCACCGGATCCCAGAACCACCAGCCGCCCCAGCCTAGTTCGTAATAGGCCCACCAACTGCCCAACGCAATGCCCAGGGTGAGAAAAATCCACGCCACGGTGGTCCAGGGGCGAGACCAACGCGCCCAGGTGGCATCCATGTGCCCACTCAGCAACGCGGCAATGGCAAAAGCAAAGGCCACTGAAAAGCCTACATAACCGGCGTACAGCAAAGGCGGATGAATAATCAGCCCAGGATCCTGCAATAACGGGTTGAGGTCACGGCCATCCAGCGCCGCCGGCAGCAGACGATCGAAGGGATTGGAGGTGAACAACATAAACATGATGAAACCCACGGAAACCAGGCCCATGACACCGATCACGCGGGACACCATATCCAGCGGCAGGTTGCGGGAAAAACGCGATACCGCCAGGGTCCAGGTGGCTAGCAACATGGCCCATAACAACAGTGACCCTTCGTGACCACCCCACAATGCGGCAACACGATACTGTACCGGCAACATGGAATTGGATACCGTTGCCACGTATTTCACGGAAAAATCATTGGCCACGAAGGCATACATCAGACAACCGAAAGCAATGCCGATAAAGATAAAGTGTGCCTGCGCTGCGGGCCGCGCCATGGCCATCCAGGAACGAATGCCCAACTGTGCCCCGGCAATGGAAACCACCCCCTGCACCACCGCTACGCACAGCGCCAAAATAAGCGCAAAATGTCCAATTTCCGGGATCATATTCGTTTACACCTCATAGGATTCATTGCTTGTTTCAATGCGGAAAGTGATGCTGAAAATGCCATCGTATCAGGGCGTCGCGCCAGCAGCGGATTGTTTGGCCTGCTCACCCTTTTCCAACATATCCGCCACCTGCGGCGGCATATAATTTTCGTCATGTTTGGCCAGCACTTCAGTAGCCTTGAACATGCCGTCGGACATACGTCCCTGCGCCACCACACCCTGCCCCTCCTGGAACAGGTCAGGCAGGATACCGGTGAACGCAACGGGGATGGTCTTATGATTATCGGTAACATTGAAGTGCACGGTAAGGCCATCATCTTGGCGCTCCATACTGCCCTCGACCACCACTCCGCCGAGGCGGAAGGTCTGGTCCTTCGGCGCATTGCCAGCCAGTACATCCGACGGACTGATGTACAACGCCAGATTACTGTTCAAAGCATTGAGCACCAAACCAGCGGCGGCCGCCAGCCCCGCCAATCCCACCAAAATAAGCGCCATTCGTTTATGCCGTGTTTTCATACTGACTCCAACATCTGTATTTTTAGCCAACGCCTGTTGGGGTTCGCAAGCTCACCACCAACCTACTCATTTGTTAACTTATTAACTCTGGGCTTTACGCAAATCAGCGCGCGCCAAGCGAAGCAATTGTTTAAGTACCGTCTGTCGACTGCGTTTGACTGCGATCACTTCGATGACCATAAAAAGGGCGGTCACCCCGAACGACATCCAGATAAAAAAACCGTGCCCGCCCATGGCAAAAAAATCGCTCATTTTTTCATCTCCGCCTGCGGGTCAGCGTTCACCATTTCCATCACCCACGAAGTCTGACGTTCACGCTCCAGTATCACGCGTCGTGCACGCATCAATACTACCGCGATGGTGTACATCCAAAAGGCAAACGTCATCACCAACATGGTGGTAATCATGATAGAAGCCATTTTCGGCGCCATAGTGGGGCTCACCGAGGCCCCCTGGTGCAGGGTGTTCCACCACTTCACCGACCAATAAATAACGGGCAGGTTGATCACCCCAACGATGGCTAGCAAGGCGCTAGCACGGGCGGCGCGGCGCGGGTCATCGATGGCGGATTGCAGGGACATGTAACCAATGTAAAGAAATAACAGGATCAATTCCGAGGTGAGGCGTGCGTCCCATACCCAATAAGCACCCCAGGTAGGTTTGCCCCAAAAGGCGCCGGTCCACAACGCCAGAAAAGTGAACATGGCGCCGGTGGGTGCCAGCGCGCTGGCCATCATCTCGGCCATGCGCAGTTTCCAGGTCAGCCCGATGATGGCATAGGCCGCCATCACCAGGTAAATAAACATGGACATCCACGCCGCTGGCACATGTACAAAAATAATGCGGTAGCTTTCGCCCTGTTTATAGTCGGTGGGGGCCACGAAAAAACTCATATACAGCCCGACCACCAGCAGGATAACAGCCAGCCCCCAGAACCAAGGGATCAGACGTCCGGCCAGAGGATAAAAATTCTTCGGTGAAGAAAAGTGGTACCACGCAATGGCGTTTTCAGAAACCATGGTTAAAGCCCATTTACTATTTTCCGTCCGTTCGTCCAATAAACCAAAACCGGCGCATCATTCCACGCTGATGCGCAATGCCGCTGCGGTGCCCAGCGGCGTCAACACCACCGACAACACCAAAAAGGCCCCCAGCAGGGACAGATGCCCCTCGTAATCCATGCCCGACGTAGCCGCATCCACCGCGCCGGTGCCGAAAATCAGCACTGGAATATACAGCGGCAACACCAGCAACGAAACCAGCACCCCGCCGCCACGCACTCCCAGAGTCAGGGCCGCCCCCACCGCGCCGATCAGACTTAACACCGGTGTACCCAGCAGCAAGGTCACCATCATCAGCACAATGCCGTCACTATCCAGTCCCAGCTGCATCCCCAGCAACGGAGACAACAACACCAGCGGCAACCCCGACACCAGCCAGTGCGCAAACACCTTGGCCAGCACCAGTACCGACAGGGGCTGCGGAAGCAGCAACATCTGCTCCAGGGTGCCGTCCTGAAAATCATCAGAGAACAGCCGTCCCAGCGACAACATGGACGCCAGCAGCGCCGCCACCCAGATCACCCCCGGGGCGATTGAGCGCAACAATTCCATCTCCGGGCTAACCCCCAGCGGGAACAAGCTCACCACGATGATGAAAAAAAACAACGTGGTCAGCACATCGGCCCGGCGCCGCATGGCCAGAGTCAGATCCCGCGACACCATGGCACGCCACATGCCCGACAAACTCGACTGATTCATGATGCCTTTCTCATGACCTAACCTTCATGAATCCAAAGACACTTCACGCAAAGTACCGGCGCGCAAATCCACTTCCTGATGAGTGGTGAACATCACCATATTGCCCTTTTTCAGGTGTGCCTCAACCAATCGGGCCAACCTGTCCACCGCGCCCACGTCCAGCGCGGTAAAGGGCTCGTCCAACACCCATAATGGTGCCTCACTCAATAACAACCGGCTCAGCGCCACACGCCGTTTTTGCCCTTGGGACAACACCTGCGTGGGTAGATCTTCACGGCCACCCAGGCCGATTTTTTCCAGCGCATCGTAAATTTGTTCGTCCGACACCCCGCCGCCACTCAGGGCACTGCCCAGCCGCAGGTTTTCGAAGGCTGTCAGCTCAGATTTAATGCCATTGTGATGCCCAAGATACAACAGCGCCGAGTTGAACTCATCGCGCTGACGGCGGATATTCTCGCCGTTCCAGAGCACTTCTCCCTCGGTGGGTTCCAGCAGGCCGCACACGGTCCGCAGCAAACTGGTTTTGCCACTACCGTTGGACCCCCGCAGGCGTAGAAGTTCCCCGCCTCGCAGTTGAAAATTTAATCCGGTGAAGAGACGATGATCGCCACGTACACACTCAAGTTCGCGGACTTGCAGCATCCGTCTGACATCTCCCCTGGTACTTCGCCAACCTTGTATCGACGGAGTGCGGGCCCAGCCGCAAATTCATAACAGCGACACTCTGAGCCTTTAAAAGCCGATCAGTGTAGCATTTTTAAGCGCTCTATCTCCACCAGCCCGCCCGGAATTATTTACGGGCGCCTGTCGAGGTGGCAGCAAGGCCCGCACGTCCTCCAATATTTCTGGAGAATCCCAGTCGCGCCAGCCCTCGATCACGCGCAGCAAGGTACCGTCAGCTGCCACAAAAAAAGTGGATGGAAAAACCCGCACCCCAAACACACCATTGGCGACCCCACCAGTGCCGCCCATAACATAGGCCGGATCACGCAGGCTGACAAAATCGATGCCGTTTTCGATGAGGTATTCCCGCGCTACGTGCTCATCGTCATCCACGGACAAACCCACCAGAGTAAGACGATCGGCACCCAACTTCCGGGCTAGGCGTTGCAGACTGGGCATTTCATGACGGCAGGGGGCGCACCAAGTGGCCCACAGGTTGATCATCAACAATTTACCCGGCTGCGGCGCAAACGTTACCGGGCGGCCTTGCAGATCCAGCACGTCCAGCATCGGCAGCTTTTGCCCCACCTGAAGTTTACGTGCTCCACCCGGCTCACTACAGGCCTGTAATAACAGCCCCAGGATCAACAACAGTGTCCATCGGGCTATGCCGCTAGTGCCCATCCTTCCAACCAGGCGGTTTGACCGATGTTCCCTGCCCCCCTTCCGGGGCCGACGTCACACCCTCGACACGCCCCAGCTGCGCCTCCCATTCCCACAGGGCGGAACGGGCCTTGGCCAAAAAGGGGTCATCAGGTTTAGAGAGGTGAATATAACTGCGCATGGCACCTAGTGCGGCCTCGTAATCACCCTTGGCTTCGAAGGCCACCGCCAAACCATAGTAGGCATTCACCTGATCCAGTTTCATGCTCAGCGCTTTTTCAAAAGCCCCTCGTGCCGGGCCGAATTCTTCCAGCCCCAGAAAGGCATACCCCATGTTCACGTAGGCCTCGGGCAAATTGGGGGCGAGCGTCAGCACGGCATCCAGCGCGGTGATGGCGTAGTCATAACGTTTGGCGTGCATCAACGCCACGGCCTGCTGGAAGCGTTCGGCCACCTGTTTTTCCAGCTTGGTTTGCGGCTCCCCGTTTGCATCACTCGAGGCATGTTCGCCCTCCCTGCCGGAGGGGAGCATTTCGCCCTGCGCGGCGGCAGGCCGGGTGTAGCCTTCGACGCCATCCTCCCGCGAAGGCACGGCCTGCCAGCTGGACAGAGAAAAAATCAGCGAGGCGACGGCCGCCACTGCGGCCACCGACAGAGTTACTGTCAGGGCTTCGAAATCCTGTCTGGGTGCGGGCTTTTTTTCAACCGCTGCATTCATCACACGACTCCCTTGTGGGCCGATGGGCTCAGGTACGGTGTACCGAAATACGTACTGAAAGCCATCGCAAAAATACCGATTATAATTGTGCCACTCACCCACGGTGGCACCTTGTAACTCAGCCGTACGTGCAGGCCAATGGCGAGAAACAGCCAGGTGAGAAAAGCAGAGGTCTCCAGCGAGTCCCAGGCCCAGTAACGCCCCCAAGCATCCTGCGCCCATACTGCCCCAGCGATGAGCATGAAACTGTCAAACACCAGCGCCAGCATCATCAGCCTCCAGGCCAGCTTGTCGATCACGGCATCCGAGGGCATGGCGCGAAACCACACCTGCCCCCGCTGGGTGCGCCGCAAAATCAACACCCCTGCAAGGCCAACCCCGGTCAATAGCAGCGCCAGAAAAATCTTCCCCAGCCCTACATGGGACCATTTCCAGACATTGTAATACGTAGCGGGGAAATGGCTGACGGCCGGTTCCAGCGTCAACACCCACGACCCCAGCACCCACATCACCGGCAACACCACCACGGCGCTGGGCCGCAATCCCGGCAATCGCCAGTAGAGGGCGGCGAACACCAAGCCCAAGCTCCACATTTGACTCATCAACAATTCAAACAAATTGATCCAGGGTCCATGCCCAATGCGCACCCAACGCGCGCCGATGGCCACCGTCAACAACAACACCCCCAGTACAATAAACGCTAACACCCACCGCTGGTGTCGGTGGCTGGTTTCCGCATCGTCGCCAGAGTGGCGCGGCGACACACCCCACATGGCCAGCAAGGTGGCGACAAAATACGCCCCCAAGCCCGCCCACAACCAGGGCTGCTCCGCCACCATGTCATTCATACTGCCTGCCCCTTGCTGCCCTGTTTTTCAGGCGCGCCTGCCAGCTTCTCAGCCGGCAAAACCGATGCCGATGTTGCCTCATCCATCCATGGCACCAGATTCAGTTTTTTCCAGAAAAAATGCATCAAGCCCAACACCCCCGCAATCGTTACCCAAAACAGCCACTGCAAGGTGGGGTCATAAAAAACCCGATATCCCATCCAGCTGGTGAGATCGTCGTAGCGCAGCTGTCCGTCCGGCAAGCGCACAGACTCGCCCTTCTCCAACTCCACTCGCAAACCATCGATTGTGACCACCAGCACCCCACTGGAGTTCCGAGCATCCAGCACCCAGGCGTCTCCCACGCTCAAGCCCGTGTTCAGTTGCAGCCAGAATTTGATTTCCTGTCGGCTTCCCGGCGGTGTCCATTGATTGCTCTGCTTATAATCGAACAAGGGATAGGAGGGCATATTGATACGCCCGGTCACCGTCGCCCCTTGATCCGGCACCCAAGTTAGCACTGGCGAAAAACCCTTGTTGTGGGTGGTGTAAAAACGATAGCGCTCCAACACCAGCGGTCGGTCATCCCCCACATCCTGCTCGCGCATTCGCCCGTTCTCTGGCAGATAAACCATGCTATGGGTCAAGTTTCTTTTCAAACCAGCAGAATAATCTACCGTGAAATCACCTTGTACAAAGGCGACTTTTTTCAGGCTGCCGGTATGCCAGGGGCCTTTTCGCACATCCAGCAGCAAGTCGGGGGTAAAGCCCTGCCCATTGGTGATTTCCAGGTGGGCATCCAAATGCGTCATGCGCCCCACGCCAGCCAACAGCACGGTGGCCAACAGGCACACATGAAACACAAGCAAACCAATCTGCCGATTAATGCGCGGATTGGTGATGATCGCAGCCGTCAGATTTACGGCCAGCAGACTCAGCGGCAGCACCAGCACCCACACCGACACATCCACCGGGTTGTTATAACTGAGGGCGGCTCCTCCACCCAGCAACACCATCCCCACCAGGGTCAGCTTTAAGGAGGCCAGCAGACGAAACCACGAAAACATGAGGAAATTTTAAGACTCCGAAAGCCGCGTTAAAATCGAGCGCAGATTATACCGCGCCCAGCCACCGGACCCGCAAGCCGCTGACCAACTATTGAGATCTGTCGCCGCTTTGTGAAATACCGTTTTATTCCCAGGCTTTTTTAGTCTGAAAATACCGGGAATACCAACTCCCGAAGTCCCTCGTGTTGCCGTGTTTTTTGTAACTCCAGCGCACCGTTGGCTGCGTCCACCGCATAGCGTTGTGACGGCTTGCCGTCTTCCGCAAGCACATAAAGATAACGCCCGGCGGGGCCCAGCCGCAGGCTCTGGGCCTGCAAACCCACGGCAACCCGGGGCAGGGCTTCATCCAACGCGCCCTGTAGCCGATCACGGCGATAACGGCTGATGTCATGACTGCCGCCGTTGAGCACATAAACCCAGCCGCCATTCGGGTGCACTTGTACTGAAAGGGGTGATTTGCCGGTGGACAGCGGCGAGCCAGGTAACGCTTCCAACACCCCGCTCTGAAAATGCACCCGGAACAAAAACAGGCGGTCCGCATCGGCATCGACCACATAGAGATGTTTGCCAGTGGGGTCTTCCGCCAAAGCCACAGGACGCTTACCGGCGGCGAATGGCGAACCGTATTTGTCGATTTCGAAAACCAGCGGGCTCAGGCTGGTCTGATAACGAAACACCGAGACATTGCCCGCGTCAGTATTGGCGACCAAAACATAGCGCGCCGCTGCATCCAGGGTTACCGCAACCGGACCATCTCCGGTACGAAACGGCGAGCCGCGCATTTCCGCCAACGCTCCACTGGCAACATCAACGACGTACACCGAGAGAGTATTAGAATTTTCGTTAACGGCGTAAAGATAGAAACCATTTATGTCCACGGTCAAATCACGGAGCCCCTTGCCAGCGGCAAAAGGTGAACCGGAAACAGGGAGTAATTGCTCACCTTCGATTCGAAAGGCATGAATACGGTCACTGCCGGCATCGGCCACGTAAACGAAACGACCATCATGATGCGCTACTACGGCCACAGGTTTATTGCCCGCCTCAATGCTCGCCAACCACTTCAGCTCACCACTGACTGCGGACTGGCTCAGCATAACAAGGTTTTTTCCGGACAGGCCGAAGGCAAGGCGTTGCACTGGCGGCGTCAATACCTCACCAGGCACCACGGCCAAAGACCAAGGGGTGGGGCGCGTTTGCAAAGTGTCTCGCAGGCTTAACGCACCACTGGTCACGTCTACATCGAACACGCTGACATTACTGGACTGGGCATTAGGTACGTAGGCATGTCGGCCAGCGGGGTCAAAGGTAATCGCTACGGGCCCGATGCCCTCGACGGCAAAAGGCGAGCCGGACACCGGAGTCAGATCGCCGTCGACGGAATCAATACGGTAAGCCCACAATGCATCATCCGCCCAGTTAGTGACATATAAATACTGTCCGGAGGGGTGAACGGCAACCGCGTAGGGATTGATGCCGGTAGTGCGCGGAAAACCATCCAGCAGGCTAAGCGCGCCGCTGTCCGGGTCGATATGAAAGGCTGACAGGCTGGCAGCGAGCCAGTTGGTCACATATAAAAACCGGCCCGATGGATGCACTGCCGCAAAATAAGGTAACCCACCGACCTCAGCAGAAAATCTTGTCAACATTGCCAGCTCGGCGTTAAGGGGAAAGCTGTCACCCGCCGGGAAAGGCGAACCCTCAAGCGCCGCCAGCTTACCTGTGGCAGGATCGATAACGTAAGCACTGATCGTGTTGGAATAGGCATCGGTAGCGTACAGAAAACGCCCCGAGGGGTGCATAACCAACGTACGAGTACGCTTGCCTGAGCGATAAGGCATGCCATCAATGGGACTCAGAGCACCGCTATTTGGATTGAAGGCGAAAGCCAGGATACCGTCGAAGCGATCAGGAAAGTAGACATACCGGCCCGAGGGATGGAAAGCAATAAAAAATGGCGAGCGCCCCACAGCAGAGAACGGCGAACCCGGCACTTGGGCCAGCCCACCAGTCTCGGGGTCAATACGGTAAACAGCAATATGAGCCAGTGACTTGGACGTGGTCAACAGAAAACGTCCCGAGGGGTGTACTCCCACCGCAGTAGGCACAGACCGGGCCTCCACCAACTGGTGACCGGTGGCATGCAACATGCCACTGGCATCTAATCGGTAACTGGCCAGACTTTTGTCGTAGGTGTTAGCAGTGAAGGCATACCGCGCCGTACCCGCAGCCGACCCAACACCCGCAAACAACAGCAACAAAACCACCCCGTATCCACGGCGAATCATTCGTACCTCTCGACCTTCAACAGGGAAAGTTCAGCGGAAAATATTCTTCGTATTTCTGAATAGACAGACGACTCATGGCACAGCTATGCAGCCTTCTCCATAAGCAATATAGGTAACGCTGCCGTCTTCATTATAGTTATAGACTGCATGACCCATCATCCAGGGGATGCCTGTTAATCCGTTGCCCGGCGATCCGGCCGAACCACAGTTGCTATCCTGCCATTCACCGCTACGGGCAAAGCTAGCAATTTTGAGGACCGCACGATTGTAATAAGGACCCTGAGTATAACCCGCCCTCTGAGACACCGGCGAATCCAGCGTGCCGTTACGAACCTGGTTACCCGGCCCAGGAAAACCGGCCTCGGAACCGACATCATTCAAATTCACCAGAAAAGCTTTGTTTTTCCAGCCGTGAGGCACCGCAACGTGGCAAAAATTGCAGCGGAAATTACTCACCTGCAGGGCATGGAAGGTATGGTAATTGCTAGAATCATTACCGAGGCCGCAACCTAAGCATGGGCCATTACCACCAAACCCGCTTGGCTGCACTACGGGCGGAAAGGGGTTGGCGTACTGATTAAAGTCGTGACACTTAAAACATAGGTGATCAAGAACGGGATCAACCTGGGCAGAAAGAGGGCCTCCACTGTAGGTAGGGCCTCCAGCGTAGGCCGTCTCACCAGTACCACCTACCCGGTCAGCTGACCATGGGCCTTTCAGCAAAAAATTATTGGTGGAGCCATGCGGACCCCATACCGGGCCGTTTTCCTGACCCGGATCGGGATCGGCAGTGCCGGGGGCGGTATCCGAGCCATGACAATCGCTGCAATACATGGTCTGCGTGCCCACAGCGTTATTAAAAGGTGATATCCAGTTGTTGGCGTCCGCATTGCGCACGAAAGGCTCCCGGCCCGTGTTATTCATTACCGGGTGCCAGGAACGATGATTCCCACAATTGTAAGCGGCATCAGCTCCACCATCCAGCCCCATGCCACTACCCACGCAGCTGCCGCCACCACTGCCGAACTCCCCCTTATGGCTGTCAGGCGAATTGTACTCCCGCGCCTGATTAGTGTACCGATACATAGCATTGGTGCCGGGCATGGTAGTCACCGTGCTGACGCCCAACATAGGCGGCTGATCGTAACCGTAATTGGAATGGCACTTGAGGCATATCTGATACTCACGGGTCACGTAAGGTTCGGTGACGTCGGTGCCCCCATTTGCCCCCGGGTCACCCCGCTTCACAGTGAAACGATCGGGCTCAACATAAAAGTTATTGCTGGGATACATCGGCTCCACGCCCCACATGCCGCGT
>JAADHZ010000158.1 GCA_013151575.1 Gammaproteobacteria bacterium | reverse complement strand
CGTGCGCGACCACCACGGACCATAGTGCGGGTCACTTTGGCGGCCAGTCCCACGCTTTGGCGCAGCTCGTTCACC
Organism: Gammaproteobacteria bacterium; assembly: GCA_013151575.1. Taxonomy (GTDB): domain Bacteria; phylum Pseudomonadota; class Gammaproteobacteria; order SZUA-152; family SZUA-152; genus SZUA-152. The sequence continues at coordinate 4,053 of JAADHZ010000158.1, read as the reverse complement.
ACCTCGTCCGGTAGGTCCTCCCAGCGACCCAGTTTCTGACCGCGCACCAAAGCAATGGGCCCGTAGCGTACCCGCATCAGGCGACTCACCTGCACCCCTTGCGATACCCACAGGCGGCGCACTTCACGGTTGCGACCCTCGCGCAGGATGACGTGATACCAATGATTGGCCCCCTCTCCGCCGCGGTCCACAATGGCATCAAAATGGGCCGGGCCATCGTCCAATTCCACCCCTTCCTGCAAACGCTTCAGCATGTCGGCATTCACCTCGCCCAGCACGCGCACGGCGTATTCCCGTTCCACTTCGTGGGAGGGGTGCATGAGCCGGTTGGCCAAATCGCCGTCGGTAGTGAGTAGCAACAGGCCACTGGTGTTGAGATCCAGCCGACCGACAGTAATCCAGCGCGCCGAGGCTAGGCGAGGTAGATTAGCGAAAATCGTGGGGCGGCCGTCGGGGTCGGCGCGGGTACACACTTCACCCACCGGTTTGTGATACACGATCACCCGGCTGCGGCGTTCCGCGAGCCGGTCCTGCGGCACCCGTTTACTGTCAACCTGCACACGGTCTGTGCTCACCACGCGGTCCCCCAGCTTGGCCACGAGGCCATTGACAGTCACCCGTCCGGCGGTGATCCAATCTTCTAATTCACGACGAGAACCGTAACCGGCGCGGGCCAACACTTTTTGCAGTTTTTCATCCGCGTGAGTCGCAGCCATGGTACGTTTTTGGGAGGGTTGTCGAGTCGAGGACGAAACCGCCTTCGATGCCCGCTCCGGACGGGCGCTCTTTGGTCGGAGCGGAGATTTTTTGCTCCCCTTGCGCCAAGGGCTGGCTGATTTTTTGATCATGATATTTTACGTTACTCTTGCTGTTAGTCGGCCGCTCACGCCGGGTCGGTGGCGGGTGTAGTTTGCCGTTCGCCAGATTCTTCGCGGGACTCTTCGTCGGCATCGGCATGCCTCAGTTCGGGCGCTTCCGTTAATGTCTCTAGCGGATCCGGCACGGCCATCTCGATGCCGTTCTGCTCGTTGGTGGATAATTCAAGCTCGGCGGTTTCTGGCGCAAGTTCGGTTTCTTCTCCACCGTTTTCAGACGCTTCCGCCGGGGCCCCGGGTTCGTTGAGGTCCAGCTCGGCGTTGATGGCGTCAATGTCACGAATTTCGGCCAGAGTAGGTAATTCGCTGAGTCCCTGAAGGCCGAAGTAATCCAAAAAACTCTTGGTGGTGGCGTACATGGCGGGCTTGCCGGGCACATCGCGATGCCCTACTACCTTCACCCAATCCCGCTCCTGTAGGGTTTTCATGATATTGGAGCTGACGCTGACACCGCGAACATCTTCAATTTCACCCCGAGTAATGGGTTGGCGATAAGCAATCAGCGACAGGGTTTCCAGCAGGGCGCGGGAATATCGTGCCGGTTTTTCTTCCCACAGCCGCGCGACCCATTGGGCGTAATCCTGCCGTGCCTGCAACCGAAAACCACTGCCCACTTCCTTCAGCTCGATACCTCGGTTTTCGCAATCCTGTGCTAGTGAGCCCAGGGCCACACGCAGCTCTTCGCGCGAAGGCTGATGCTCATCGACAAACAGGGTCAACAGCCGGTCGATGGACAATGGCTGGCCGGCGGCCAGCAGTGCGGCTTCCACGATGTTTTTAATGTGTTCGGGGGCAAATGACATAAATGCGTACCTTGCTGCGTGTTGTGCTCCACTGGGCGTCGGCCGGTTCAGGCCTCTACACTCACCCGCAGTTTGACGTGGATGGGCTCATAGGGCTCGGTCTGGATGATTTCCAACAGCGATTCCTTGATGAGTTCGAGGATGGCGAGAAAACTCACTACCACACCCGCACGCCCCTCTTCTGCACGGAACAGGGCGCTGAATTCAGTGAACGTATCGGCATTCAGTGACATCAGCAGCTCCGACATGCGCTCGCGCACCGTCAGAGTTTCCATGCTGATTTGATGACTGGTGAACATTTCCGCGCGCACTAAAACCTCCTTGAAGGCTCTCAGCAACTCTCGCATATCCACCTCGGGTTCGGGCTTCACCAATTTCAGGTCGGGGGTCTTGGCCGATGCCTGGAACACGTCACGATTCATGCGTGGCAAGCCGTCGATATCTTCGGCAGCCTGTTTGAAACGTTCATACTCCTGCAAGCGACGCACCAGCTCGGCGCGAGGGTCGCCCTCCTCCTGCTCCACTTCCTGCGAACGCGGCAACAACATACGCGACTTGATCTCCGCCAGCATGGCCGCCATCACCAGATAGTCCGCCGCCAACTCCAGATTCAGCGCCTTCATCATCTCCATGTATTCCACGTATTGCCGGGTGATCTCGGCAATGGGGATGTCCAGCACGTTGAGGTTCTGGCGTCGGATGAGATACAGCAGCAGATCCAGCGGCCCTTCGAAGGCCTCCAAAAAAACCTCTAGCGCCTCCGGCGGAATGTACAAATCCTTGGGCAGCACGGTCACGGCCTCGCCTTGTACGACGGCGAAGGGCATTTCGTCCTGCGTAGGCTGTTCCTGTTTTGTGTCGCTCATAATGGTGTTGTTAATCTCTATATTGGTTCAATTCCCCGCAGTTTGTGACAAATACCATCAGAGCCTGCCCTGCGAAGACTTTGGACATTTTGGCATTATGCCCTTTGGATGTCGGCTAAAATCCGGAAATCGCCAAGAACGTCTATTTTGGGTGAAATTTCTGGACACCGGCCTTCACCGGTGTGACGTTAAATGCCCCGTCAGCTCGCCTCAAGTCCTTTCTTTCGCGTGCGGGTCGTTTATTCCGGAATTGGGTGGGGTGGTTTTTCCACGGCCTGTTAATGTTTGAATTAACCGGGAGGTACGCCTTTTTCACCAATCTGGTTAACGTCGCAAATCACCGGCGGCAAAATGCATAGTGACAAAGGAATGACGTTTTTTGACGTCCGAGTGGACTTGTCTCGTTAGAGTGATACTCATAACTCCTCAACAAACCTGATTGACGATTTTTTTACATAGACTTTCTTTTGATTTTCATTTCTCAATACAAGCATTCCATCCCAACCCGCAAAAGAAAATTCCGCATCCGAATCCTCAACACTTCCAACAATTTGGGCATTTGTAAATATTCGTCCATCGGACAAATGGATATTGTAATTGATGCCAGCTTTCAAACTATCAGTGATTAGCGGAAGACTCTTCTCTCTTATCTTTCTTTTCCGGCGCTCCGAAAGCTTGGACGACACATATCCGTATATTACCATCAAGATTATTACTATAACGATTATTGCCCAAATGTCCGGCATTGCATCTCCTTTTGCAGATTCACTAGCTTTGCTCATATTCTCACTCTAACGATCGTTAGAGTTCATTATCAGTTTAAGCCATGGTTTACCACTTGCTGATTTTCCATATTCTTTTACCAAGAATATTGCGGTGCTAGGCGTTAATGGCTGCGTAAAATTCAATGGTGTAAAATCTCCGTTAAAACGGATATACATTTCTTTATGAACAATATTATTGTTATTCCGGAATACTATATACATTTCCCCATCATCCATTGATTTTTCCGGTATTTCTTTCTCACATTGGTCAAATGGGATATCGAGTTTTTTACACACGGTAAAGTTTGAAGCATATGGTTCAAAAAGAAATAATTCGTCCCATTCGAATGGCGTTATTTCTGATAGCACCATTTTTTGTTTATTTAGTTCTCTCAACTCCTTTCTGATAGCTTTACCCACTTTTCCGCTATAGAAATAACTTAAATCACAACCAGCGATTAAAACTGCTATACCAATTATTAATATATTTCTCATGTGATGCGTTCTAAACGCCTATTAACGATAAACCAGCCCCATGGCCTCGCGCACTTCTTCCAGGGTGTCTCTCGCCACGTCCCGCGCCGCTTCGGTGCCTTCGCTGATGATGTTGCGCACCAGCTTTGGGTCTTCGGTGAATTCACGGGCCCGCTCGCGGATGGGGGCCAGCTCGGCGAGCACGGCCTCGATCACCGGTTGCTTGCAGTCGATGCAGCCAATGCCGGCGCTACGACAGCCTTCCTGCACC
>JAADHZ010000022.1 GCA_013151575.1 Gammaproteobacteria bacterium | reverse complement strand
GGCCCGGAATTCGGTGAACAATATTCGATCTTTACCAGCTTGTGCTGATGAATTGCCCGAGTTATTATGGAAAGTACGTCTAATTTTGGCTTATTGAGTTTTGATGGGGTTTCACAAGCGATGATCGGTTTTAACGAGCTAACAAAATTCTCACCAAACCCTTGAGACAGTGCTGCGAGCACTTGCGATTGATCGTACTCAAACAATGGTTTAAACCGCTTTGTGCGCAGAAAAGACTTGGTTTTTGTGTCATAACCAAGATTTTGAGGGGCAAGGTCACAATAGATTTTGATATCGCGTGTAGCCGCTGCCGCCTTGATTCCAAAGCGCTTTATCAAATCACTACGGCCTACATCCCCCAGAAAATACGCCCGAAAGTCTATGTGTAGCAGGCGCTCTCTTTGGGCTTGCTTTATATCCGAAAGAACCACTCCATTCCCCTTGCTATTGTACTGAGGATATTTTGTCCCAAAAACACCTCTTATGCGAATCTTTTTTAAGATTAGCCATTTTTAATTCGTCATTCGGCTGATTTTTAGGTGATGATACTTTATCAGGCTAGAAATAAGCTTTTGTTTCAGGGGCATCTTCTGCTAATCAAATAGACTTCAACTACCTGGCTGGCCAAAACCAAGGGGCTATAACACTTGGTCTGACAGTTACCCGTTTATTGGAAGCCTGTATTGTCAGATATAAGTCCGAACGACTACATTTAATTGCCATGCCCGAATCATGTCTTATGAAGCATAGATCCTAGTAAATTGGGTATATAGCCGACCCAATACCACGGCGTTTCGCTATGCTCTCCAGCCCGCAATTTTGGCCTACCATACAAACTGTGACGCAGTTAACAGCATCGGGAAATAGAATCGGCATAATAGGTTGCAAGAGCTGTGGCGACTTCTCCTCCCTCCCATGCAACTGTCGTCACACTCTCCCCTTAAGGCTGTCGCCCTTGTGCGCAGTCTTTTTTTTGTCTTGATATTTTTCCGCTCAGGCCTTGCTCGCGTACACTACCGCAATGAAAACACCTCCATCCCTGCCGCTCCCACTGCTGGGCGGCCTTACCGCCACCGATTTTCTCGCAGACTACTGGCAAAAACGCCCGCTACTGATTCGCAACGCGGTGCCCGGTTTCATCTGCCCCGTGACACCGGACGAACTGGCGGGCCTGGCCTGCGAAGCGGAGGTGGAATCCCGTCTGATTCTGGAACGCGATGGCCCCAGCCCCTGGTGGGTGGAACACGGACCGCTGGCGGAGGAACGTTTTGCACAATTGCCGGAGACTCACTGGACCTTACTGATTCAGGAATGCCAAAAATACCTGCCCGAGCTGGTGCAATTGATGGAGCAATTCGACTTCATCCCTAGCTGGCGGGTGGACGACGTGATGGCCAGCCATGCCCCACCCGGAGGCAGCGTCGGCCCACACCTGGACCAGTACGACGTATTTTTGCTGCAAGCCCACGGCCACCGCCGCTGGCAGATCAGCGACAAAAAAGTCGCGCCGGACAATTTCCTGCCTGATCTGGACCTGCGCATCATGCGTGAATTCGAGGCCACGGACGAATGGGTACTGGAACCGGGCGACATGCTGTACCTGCCGCCGGGCCTCGCCCACTACGGGGTGGCGCTGGACGACTGCATCACCCTTTCCGTGGGCTTCCGCGCCCCCGGCCACGGCGAACTGTTGGGCCGTTTCGTGGACCATGTGCTAACCGGTCACGACCCGTCGCAGCGTTACTCGGACCCTGAGCTGACACCCTCCAAAAATCCCGGTGAAATATCCCCCGCTGCACGGCAACAATGTCGCGATATCATCCGCATGCTGATGTGCGAGGCGCTGGACGATAACTCAACCGACGGCTTCGACAGCTGGTTTGGCCAGTTCATTACCGAGACAAAAAATGAAGACACCGTTGAAGCCCCTGAACACACACTGGAATCGGCACAGTTGGTCCAATTGTTTCAAGACCACCAAACCTTGCACCGCAGCGAATACGCCCGTTTTGCCTACATTGCCCGCGAAGATGGCGTCGACCTGTTCATCGATGGCCGGTGTTTTTCGCTTTCCAGCGATCTCGCCTTTGCCGCACCGCTGCTGTGTAATCAACACCACTACCCCTTTTCAAGGTTCTCGGAAAAATTGAAAGCAGGCCCCGACCACACCGCCTTTGCACATTTGCTCACAGAACTGTACAACTGTGGTTATGTTGTGACGGCAACACCGTAGCGTCGGCATGGCCAGCGAGAACCGCCTGTCACCCACCTCTAACCTGTTAGCCTCGAACAATGTTATATGCTGAATTAAACAAAACCACACTAAACTAGAATCGAAACTAGAATCGAAACTAGAATCGAAACCACATCAAACCACACGATACCCAGCCATGCCTACACCGACTCCTCCCCCGACCCAATACCCCTTTCAAATTGAGCGCGTCAGCTGGCAGCAGGCAGAAACCGATTTGCGCATTATCAGGGAATTTATTTTTATTCGTGAACAAAACGTCCCCCCCGAGCTGGAGTGGGATGGCAAAGACGAACACTGCATGCACATGCTGGCCCGCGACAAGCAGGGACGCGCCATCGGCACCGCACGCATGACACCGGACGGCCACATCGGTCGCATGGCCGTATTGCGCGCCTGGCGTTCTCGCGGCGTTGGCTCTTCGTTACTCAAAGCCCTGCTCACCGTCGCCACCGCACGTCAACTACCTCGCGTGCAATTGGATGCTCAAATTCAAGCGATGGATTTTTACTTACGCCACGGTTTCAAACCGCAGGGTGAAACCTTCATGGACGCCGGCATCGAACACCAGCACATGACCCGTCAGATCGCCTCGTTGGATGAGCACCTCAACATCCGCGGCCTGCGCGAGCAAATACTCGGTGAAACCCGTGGCATAATCCGGCTCACCAGTCGCGATGATAACCGAGAAACCGCCGTGCGAATGGTGGAACAGGGCGACCGCACGCTACGTCTGTTCACTCCTAACCTCGACCCCCGCCTGTTCGATACCGAACCCTTTATCGAGGCCGTAAAAAAACTGGCTCTGGACAATCCCAGGTCCAAGGTTTATGTGCTGATACTTGACCCTTCCATTGCTGTTTCACGCGGCCACCGCATTGTGGAACTGGCCCGTCGCATGAGTAGCCATGTGTTCATTCACCGTGCCGACGAAGAGGACAAAGATCGCATCGACAGCTTCATGGTGGTGGATGATATGGGGCTGATTCATCGCGCCCATAATGATCGCTTCGAGGGTGTGGCGGAATTCAATAACCCCAGCGAGGCACGGCGGCTGGTAAAAGAATTCACCGATGTCTGGGAGCGCAGCCGACCGGAACCGGAGCTGCGCAGGCTGCACATTTAATGCGGCACCGGCTGTCCCCGTGGTGCCTCTGCATCATCCTGCTGACCGGTGGCATGGGCACCGGCCAAGCGCAGGCTTCGGGCAATCACCCGGAGGCCGGGGCCTGTTCCATCGAGCAACCCTGGTTTGCTTTTTGCACCCACAGCCTGCATTCATTGGAAGGCTGGTACGGCGAACATTGCTACACAGACCGGCAAGCCGCGCAACGAGAAGCAGAACAACACGCGAAAAAATTTCATCAGGGCAACATGCGCTGGACTGGGGTGCGCAAACAACGCACTAGCGGCTCGGGTTAAGTCGTGAGCGGCGTTTCCAGACGTTCGGTTTGTTGCAGTGCCCACAACCTGGCGTAAACACCGGACTGACCTAATAATAAGTTGTGATCTCCGCGTTCAACAATGCGCCCGTTTTCCATGACTAAAATCTGGTCAGCATCCACGATGGTCGACAAACGATGGGCGATGACCAATGTCGTGTGCTCTGCGCTGGCCTGTTTCAGCGCACCAAGAATGGCCTGTTCGGACTCGCTGTCCAGCGCCGAGGTGGCTTCATCAAAAATCAAAATACGAGGTCGTTTTAAAATCGCTCGGGCGATGGCGACCCGCTGTTTTTCGCCGCCAGATAATTTCAGGCCACGCTCACCCACCACAGTGTCGTAACCCTCCGGCAGGCTTTGCACAAAATCATGTAACTGCGCCAGCTTCACGGCCTCAATAATGTCATCCTGGCTGGCGGAAGGCTGCGCGTAGGCGAGATTGTATTGCAGGCTCTCGTTGAACAGCACCGTGTCCTGCGGCACGATACCGATGGTGGCGCGCAAACTGGCCTGGGTGACTTCGCTGATATCCTGCCCGTCGATCAATACCCGCCCCTGCCCTACGTCATAAAAACGAAACAGCAGTCGCGCCAGGGTAGATTTACCCGCGCCACTGGCACCCACGATGGCGATTTTTTTTCCAGCTGGAATGGTGAAATCAATGTCGTGCAAAATCGGTCGGTTGGGCTGATACGCAAAAGCCACGTGCTCAAAACGGACTTCACCCTGTGTCACGTTCAATGGCCCTGCATCGGGCCGGTCCTTTATTTCCGGCACCTCGTCCAGCAGCGTCACCAACTGATCCATGTCGGTTAGTGAGTGTTTCATCTGCCGATAGACGATGCCGAGAAATCCCAGTGGAATAAACAATTGCAACAGAAAGGCATTCACCAGCACAAAATCGCCGATGCTCATGTCGCCGTTGCGCACTTCGGCGGCCGCAAAAAACATAATGAAGGTGACGCCCACGGCGATGATCGCGGCCTGACCAAAATTCAACGCTGACATCGAAGCCTGGCTGATTACGGCGTTGTCTTCCCATTTTTCCAGGGTGTTGTCGCAACGGGACAATTCTATTTTTTCGTTACCGAAATATTTCACCGTTTCATAATTGATGAGGCTTTCGATGGCTTCGTTGTTAGCCTGGGATTCGTAACGATTCATGGCCAGGCGGTATTCCATACGCCAGTTGGTCACCGCAAATGTAAAAGCCACATAAACCACGACGCTGCCAAAAATAATAATGGTAAACACGATGTCGTATTGCGTGACCAGGTAACCCGCTACCAGCAAAAATTCCACCAGAATTGGCAGAATGCTGAAGGTAAGATAATTTAATAACGTGCTGAGACTGGCCGCACCGCGCGCCAAGTCACGGCTGATGGCGCCGGTTTTGCGTTCCAGATGAAAACGCAGCGCAAGCTTGTGTAAATGTTCTAGAGTACGCAGGGTGAGCCGACGCATGGCACGGTAACGCACGCGGGTAAACAATACGTCGCGCAGTTCATTAAATAACGAGGCGCTGAGGCGCAAAGCGCCGTAGGCCAGCAGTAGCGCCACCGGCAACACGACCATGGGGTCTGCGTGCAGATCCAGATTATCCACCAGCCTTTTTAGAATCAAAGGCACGCCCACGTTAGTCACCTTGGCCAGTATCAGGCAGCCTAGTGCAAACAGCACCCGGCCGCGATACTCCCATAGGTAAGGGGTTAACGCGCGAATATTAGCCCAGTCCTTGCGGTTTTTACTGGGGGCGGCGGTGTAACGATGATGTGAGGACATGGTGTTGGCTCGTTTTTATAGGGGCGATTAAAAAGAACCTGAACTACACATAGTATTTGGCCAGTGAGTCACTTGGCGGCATGTTTTTTGTCTTTGTGCTCATTGCCAAACATGATGACCGAACTGGGAACGTGATTCATGCAACAAGATTGTTTCGAACGATCCAAACGGCCACCAAGTTGACTCTATTTCAAATCAGGCCAGCAAACGGTTGCACGGTGACGGTTTGTCCCGCATCTACTTTGCTGCACTCCAGTGGCAACACGATAAAACAATTCGCTTCACCCATTGAACTCAGGATGCCGGAGCCCTGAGCACCGGTAGGTCGCACCACCAGCTCTCCGTTTGCGTTGTTTGCCATGATACCACGCTGGTATTCCAGTCGCCCCGGACGTTTTTTGAGGGACACGTCTGTTTTTAATTGAAGCAGCAGCGGGGCGGTATTTTTTTCGCCCATCAGGTGTCTCAACGCGGGTTGCACAAATTGATAAAAGGTCACCATCGCCGAAACAGGGTTACCCGGCAGGCCGAAAAACTGGCAGCCTTCGATGTTGCCGAACGCCAGCGGCTTGCCCGGCTTCATAGCGATTTTCCAAAAGCCAACTTGGCCAATTTTATTCAGTGTTTCCTTCACGAAGTCGGCCTCACCCACCGACACACCGCCGGAAGTGATCAGCACGTCAGCCTCCGCTGCGGCGGTGAAAAATGCTTTTTCCAGCGGTTCGCGTTGATCCGGGATGATGCCCATGTCGATAAAATCGACGCCCAGGTTTTTCAGCATGCCGTACAGCGTGTAGCGATTGCTGTCATAAATTTGGCCATCGTCCAGGGTTTGGCCCACGCTGCACAGCTCGTCGCCGGTGGAAAAAAATGCCACTCGCACGCGACGCCGGACGCGCACTTCCGCGATGCCCATTGACGCCAGCATGCCGATATCCGCAGGGGACAGCTTTTTCCCCGGGCCGAATACGCGCTCACCATTGGCGAGGTCTTCCCCGGCCTGGCGCACGTTTTGTTGCGGTTTATGGCCGCCGGTGATTTCAATGCCGTCACCGACGCGTTTGACATGTTCCTGCATGATGACGGTATCAGTGCCCGCAGGCATTTTTCCCCCGGTCATGATACGGGCGCATTCACCGACGGCAATGGTCTGCTTGATGGGCGCACCGGCCATCACCGTGGCAACGACGTTCAGTTTTTTTGAGCCCCCGGTGGGGATGTCCGCCGCGAGAATGGCATAGCCGTCCATCGCAGAATTGGTGTGTGATGGCACGTCGATGGTGGCGAGTACATCCTGCGCGAGAATTCTCCCCAGCGCGCTACGCACCGCCACCTGTTCGACACCGTTGACCGGCGACAGCGCGGACAGAATATTGTCGCGAGCCTGATCTACCCGCAGCACACCGGAATCAATTTCATCACAACCGGGAAGATTTTGCTTTTTACTCATGTTAACGGGCCTGTGTCAGCGATGCTTTTTGCGAAGCGGGAAGCGCTAATTTTTTCTGAATGAAATGCAGAATGTCGATTTCCTGATTCAGGTCAAGGTTTTTCACCCCGCCAGTGGTGGCCAGCGGTGATGAGCTGGCCACGGCAATAATGTTGTTATCCGTGGGGAAAAGGGCCGGTTTTTTCAGTTCCTGTCGAAACAACTCGATCTTGGGGAAATGGCCATGTTTAAAACCTTCCACGATGATCAGGTCCAGAGCGTCTTGATTGAGGTGTCCGATCATTTCATCCAGTTCAACATCGGTTTGATTCTCGGGCGTTTCCACCATCAACGCCCAGCCTTTGTGTGATGCCAGCAATACCTGGTCCGCTCCCGCGTGGCGAAGCACATAACTGTCCTTGCCGGGATGATCAATCTCGATGCGATGATGGGCATGTTTGATCACCGCGAGGCGAATGCCCTCGGCCTTCAACAGCGGAATCAATTTCTTTAGCAGCGTGGTTTTGCCGGTACCGCTTGGGGCCACAAAACCGAGCACGGGCACCTCAGCATTATTCAACATGTGGATGATTCTCGAAGACCTGCCTGGCGGCGGCCAGGTCTTTGGTGGTGTTGATGTTCATGAACGCTCGGGGCTGGTCTGAAAAATCCACCTGCAGTGGATGCAACGAATCCAGCCAAATTTGTACCTTGCGATCACCTACTCGTAAAAATTTGTCGAGAGCATTACGGACTTGCACGGAATACAGGCCGAACAGCGGCTGCACTCTGTTGCCATCGTGGGGGACAATCGCGAGCTTGCCGGGCTTGCCGGGCTTGCTGTTGCGCGCCTCAAGCAACCGCGTGACAAGATCACGGGGCAGCATGGGGGCATCGCAGGGAACCACCGCCAACCAATCGTGCTCGCAGACCTCCAGGGCGCGTTGTAGTCCGGCAAGGGGACCATCAAAGTTGTCATGATGATCCCGTAGCACCGTGCATCCATAGGCCTGATATTCGCCCAAATTGCGGTTGGCACTGACGAATATCTCATTCACTTGCGGGGCAAAGGTCTCCAGACAGTGCGTGATCAACGGGCGGCCGTCGAGTGTAATCAGCCCCTTGTCGCGCCCTCCCATACGGCGTGCGCGGCCACCGGCCAGAACAAGCCCGCTGATATTCGCAGGGATCACATTTTCCTGGGAGTTGTTCACGGGCATGGTGAGCAATTCAGTCAAAGGGCTCGTATTGTACGCGCAGAATAACCCACTCCATCTCCCCCTGGGGCGTACTGACCACGATGTCATCGCCCTCGGATTTTTTCATCAGCGTTCGGGCCATCGGGGAATCCATGCTGATATAACCACGTTCCGGGTTGATTTCATCCGGCCCCACGATGCGGTAGTGATGCACATCGCCGTCGCTGTTTTCGAGGGTTACCCAGGCCCCGAAAAATATCCTGCTGGCATCGCTGGGCACCGTATCGACCACCGTCATGTCTTTCAATCGGCCACGCAAAAAACGCACCCGGGCATCAATTTCACGCAGCTGTTTTTTGCCATAAATGTACTCCGCATTCTCAGAGCGGTCCCCCTGAGCGGCGGCCTCACGCACGGCTTGCGTGACCTGGGGGCGTTTCACTCGCCACAGCCCATCCAGCTCCGCGTGCAGGCGATCAAAACCTTCACGCGTAACGTATTTTGAGCCAGGGATGGAGGGTGGGCGATATCGTCCCATACAAATACAATCGTCGTGAATTGAAACGCCGAAAAACCGGACCGATGTAAAACAGGTTTCGAAATATGTATGTAGTGCAAACTAGAAATGGAAGTGCCATTTCTGTCAATCGACGAGTAATTCTTCCAATATTCGCTCGTACATTAACGAAAGATTTTCCAGATCTTCCACTGCAACGCATTCATTCACTTTGTGAATGGTCGCATTGACTGGGCCCAGTTCCACCACCTGAGCACCAGTGGGGGCAATAAAGCGGCCATCTGAGGTGCCGCCAGCAGTGGATAGTTCGGTGTCGATACCCTGTATGGCTTTTACCGCCACACAGGCAGCATTCACCAGCGTGCCGTGGGGAGTGAGGAAAGGATAACCGGAAAGAGTAAAGTTAAGCGTATATTTCACATTATGCCGGTGTAGTATTTCTTCGACGCGCTGCTGTAGTTTTTCATGCGTGGTTTCGGTGGAATACCGAAAGTTAAAGACGACTTCCACTTCGCCGGGAATGACGTTGGTGGCACCAGTGCCGCCGGTGATGTTAGAAATTTGAAAAGAGGTGGCGGGAAAAAATTCGTTACCGTTGTCCCAGCTTGCCGCGCTCAATTCGGCTAGCACTGGTGCCACCGCATGGATCGGGTTTTCCGCCAAATGGGGGTATGCAACATGCCCCTGCACGCCGTGCACGGTGAGCGTTCCGCCCAATGAACCACGGCGGCCATTTTTGATCACATCACCGACGACCTGGAGGCTAGAGGGTTCTCCCACCAGGCAACCGTGTATTTTTTCACCGCGAGCTTCGAGGTGCTCCACAACCTTTACAGTGCCGTTAATGGAGGGGCCTTCTTCATCGCTGGTGATGAGAAAGGCAATGGAGCCTTTATGGTCTGGATGTTGCGTCACGAAGCGTTCCACTGCCGTAATCATCGCGGCAAGGCTGCCTTTCATGTCCGCTGCGCCACGACCGTACAGCATGCCGTTATCGACTACGGGTTCAAAAGGAGGGTATTTCCAGTGGCCTTCGGGACCGGTGGGCACCACATCGGTGTGGCCAGCGAGGGCGTAAAGAGGGGCGCTGGTGCCACGTCGCGCCCAAAAATTGTCCACATCAGCAAAGCGTAAGCGCTCTATTTCAAAGCCGAGAGCTTCGAGTCGAGTGATCATGACCTCTTGGCAGCCTGCATCTTCCGGTGTCACGGAGCGTCGTGACATTAAGTTTTTGGCCAGGGTGAGTGTGGCTGATTCGGTTTTATGCATAGTCATTGATGTTTTTGTTAAAAGATAAAAATCCGTGTTTTTAGGTGATACAGTTGTTTATGGTCTTTCCGTAATGTCCTTATTGAGGGACGATTTCCGATGTTTTAATCCCCGCCATCCATGCCAGTTTCATGTCCAAGAAAATTCAACCACTATGCGCTGAAGGTGCAGTAGGTTGCGACCGAACTAAAAACTCCAAACCTAGTGCAGTGTCAAGTTTATTTTGAAGGGTTCAGCGTTACAGTGGCGTTTCACAACAGTAAGGCACAGCTTGCAGGCAATGGCCGTATCCTTGCCACCAATTAGTAAGCACTTTAGGCGAAAAGAGCGTCTAGTATTGGTGCCTTGAACGCTGACAGACCAACCGAACACGTCAAAATAGCCTTGACAGTGTACTTGATATTCCTGAACCATTTTATCCTTAATATTGCCTGTCAACCAACCTCCGAAACTTAATCCTCCAAAAGGACCGACCCCAATAGTGTTTCTTTCGGAATAGAACACAATAACTTATACCATTAGCCTCTCTGCTTCAGCCCATACTTGCCGAAAGCACCTACTACTACATTCGTATTTTTCACCGAGGCCACTGTAGACTGCTATAGTTTCAAGAGGTATTTGTGAACGAGGCATCTGCGCCAACAGGTGCTCGGCGGAGAAATTGCCGTTATATTTTCCCTGGTGTGCCGATGCGACTCAAGCCGCTCACGGGCACAGCAATTGACGACGGAGGCGCACATTGGCTCGTTTCCTTCTCATACCGATTTTTTATTTGCCAGCTTGTTGGTTGCCTCCGGTATCGCACTGGTTCCCACCCTCTGGGCCACTCCAGCTCCGCCCTCCCCGGCTGCGTAGAGCCGGACGGCAGCCCCCGTACAACCGGAACCTTTTTGGGGAGGAACGCTTCAAAATCAGGGGCTTTTTTTATCCTAGCCCCGACGGGCCAATACCTTGGCCTATTCCCTCAGCCCTCCTAAACACAACCCGTTCAGGTGCCCGACCATGATTACAGTAACGCTGCTATTACGGTGTGGTGATCGGCATATCCTTCGGCGGTTATTTCGGCGCAGCTGCCTCGCATTTTCAACAATAAAAATACAAGGGGAAGAATTATGCTAATCAACGCAAATACACCGCGTACTGAAGAAATCGGGCAACAAATCCTGGCATTGGTTTTAGCAGATTATCGCGGTCCTGTGGCAATACGGCTGTGGAATGGCAGATTGGCCATTGGGGATGAAAATGCACCTTGCACGGTGGTGTTTCATCAACCGTCAATGTTACGGGGCCTGATACTGCACAGAAACGTTGTGCATCTCGCCGAGTCCTATCTGGCTGGTGACGGCGATATCGAAGGCAATGCCGAAGCCTTATTTGATCTGGTGTGTTACATGCGGGATCTGACATTGCCCTGGCCCGTTAAATGGCGGGTAATTCGTCAGGCTTTGAGGCTGCCCGCAGCACACCACCGCGCTAACAAACATACTCATGAAGACGACGAAAAAAATGCTCGGGCCGTGCACACCCAGTCCGAGATGCACCGCAATACCCGCGAAAGTATCGCCCATCATTACGACGTCAGCAATGATTTTTACCGGTTATGGCTAGACCGCGAAATGGTCTACTCCTGCGCCTATTTTCCTGAGACCGATCGCTCGCTGGACAAAGCTCAACGGGACAAGCTGGACTACATCTGCCGTAAGCTGCGGCTGGTGCCGGAGCAGACATTGCTGGACATCGGCTGTGGCTGGGGTGCGCTAGTTTGCTGGGCCGCACGACATTACAACGTGCGTGCCCACGGCATCACCCTCAGCGAACAGCAATACCAGTATGCCTGCGACCGGGTCAAACGAGAGGGATTGGAAGGACGAGTCACCATCGAGTTACGCGATTACCGGGATTTACCCGAGAACGCTCGCTACGACCGCATCGTCAGCGTCGGCATGTTTGAGCACATCGGTGTTGCCAACTTCCCGCGTTACTTCGACATCATCAAACGCGCGCTGAAACCGGGAGGGCTATTTCTCAATCACGGCATCACCAACGACACCGGCTGGAAGGACACTCCCATCACCCGCTTCATCAACAGCTACGTTTTTCCCGATGGCGAGCTGACCCGCATTGGTGCCGTGATCAACGCCATGGAAAAAGCCGGTTTTGAGGTGATCGATGTAGAAGGCCTACGTCGTCACTACGCCCTGACTCTGCGTAATTGGGTAAAATCACTGGAAACCAACCGCGAGCAAGCCATCAGCATGGTGGGAGAAGCAAGCTACCGGGTTTGGCGTTTGTACATGTCCGGCTCCGCCTATTATTTCGACGAAGGCAGCATCAACGTATTCCAAGTGCTGGTGGGGCATGACCGTGAACCGTTGGCTATTTCCCTGCGACGCGATGAAATGTACGCCAAGGGCTGCGAGTGCCCCCCTGGCAGCAACCCGTAAAAACAGGACGAATGAAAGATCCCAGATTACGAGTCCCGAACACCTTCGATCAATAAATAAGTGTCATCTTTCAGGAAAGATGTGTGGGTCACTTTCAGGTGTGCAGATCGCTCAAGATGTTGCAGGGTATGCCGGTCAAATCTCGCGCCGTAAACTTTTTCCACAAAAGGTGCAAAGGCTTGCTGTTTTTTCCGTATTTTATCGTTTTTTGAATACACCAACTCCAGCAACCGGAATCGTCCACCCGGCTTCAGCACCCGGGAAAACTGCTCAAGCGCCAGGGCTTGAATATCATCCGGCATCACACAACACATGAACGTGGAAAAAACCCAGTCGAATTGATGAGAAGGTATTGATGACATAACCGTGGCATCTTCTTGAACCAACGTCACATCACACCGGGCCTTTGCTTTTCGCCTTTCCGCCTTACGCAACATATGTTCACTCAGCTCGATGCCAAGCAATTCAACATCCTGATGATAAAACTCCAAATTCCTCCCTGTTCCAACCCCTGCCTCCAGCACCCTGCCCCGTAAATCACCTACCAGCGCGGGCCGCCACTGTCGATATTGCCTTTCCCAGGGATAATCCAGAAGGTCGTAAAAAAAAGCCGTCACACTGTACTTGCTCTGCAAATCGATATTTTTTTCGTGTGATTTCATAAAGACAGATACCCCGAACAAAAAGTAGATTCAACAATGCTTTGTTTAAGCATCCGTCCATCGAATGCTCATAAAGTGTGGGCCATTAAAAACAAAACCGAAATTTGATCGTTTTACCTGATGCCCCATGAAACCTGGCCACACATGCGCGCCAGATGGGCGTTTTTTATAAGCATGGTCCAAGGCTAATCCGAAGACTTTATAGTGACAACCCCAATACATCCTGCATGTCATAAAGCCCGGCCGGACGTCCATCGAGCCACTGGGCAGCGCGCACTGCACCGCTGGCAAAGGTCATGCGACTGGAGGCTTTGTGGGTGATTTCCACTCGCTCGCCGTCACCGGCAAACAACACGGTGTGATCGCCGACGATATCACCGGCGCGAATAGTCTCGAAACCGATGGTCTTACGGTCGCGTTCGCCGGTGACTCCTTCCCGGCCGTACACAGCACATGCCTTGAGGTCACGCCCCAGGGCCTTGGCCACCACCTCTCCCATCGCCAGAGCGGTACCCGAGGGGGCATCAACCTTGTGCCTATGATGGGCCTCGATGACCTCGATATCCACATCGTCGCCCAGCACCCTGGCGGCCATTTCCAGTAGCTTGAAACACAGGTTCACACCCACGCTCATGTTGGGCGCGAAGACGATACTGATATCCTGCGCCGCTTCAGCAATCCGCGCTTTCTGCGCGTCATCGAAACCAGTGGTGCCAATGACCATGGCGCTGCCTCGTTGCCGGCACACGGCCAGATTGGTCAGCGTCACCTCGGGACGGGTGAAATCGATAAGTACGTCGAAGGCATCAGCCGTCACGATGTCATCCACGACGGTTACATCAAGTTTGCCAATACCCGCCAGCTCACCCGCGTCCACACCCACCACGGTGCTACCCGGCCGCTCCAGCGCGACACTGACGCGCAGGCCTGCCGCGTGTTGAACCGCCTCCAACAAGGCTTTGCCCATACGTCCGGCAGCACCGGTAATTGCAACTGTTGTCATTTTTTACCCTTTTTGTATCCGACGCCTACCAACTGATATAGGCGTAGCCCTGCTCCTGCAATTCCATGAGGTCCGACGCCCCCACCTCCACTATTTTGGCGAAGGGCAGCATGTCTTTTGCATCGAGCTTCAGGGATTTCATCGTATTGCCGCAGGCGTGAAATTCTATGCCGTATTGTGCGAGGCTGGAGACCCGCTCACTAATTTCCTGCCCCACTGGTCGTGACGGTTCCTTCACTAAAACATGTAGCCCTGGGCCGATGCCCACCACCACAATGGCGATGTTGTCACCCCATTTGCGCAACATGGCCCCCACAGAAAACAATATAGCCTTTTGATCAGCGGGGTCCGCCCTGTTGAACTGGTACACCACCTTGTGGTCGGGCGGATCGCCGGGGAAGCGCAATTCCTCGGCTTCAGTTTCTGCGGCCTGACTCGTGCCCAGCGTCATCACGCCAACACCGGTGGCCAAACCACCCAGCAATCGACGCCGCAGAGGATTCACTTTTCCAGTATCAGAACGTTTGTTGCCGGGTATCCGCAACCATTTAGGGAGTCGGGTACGCATACAGGGCCTCTCAAGATCAGAATTGGAAGGGTCATAAATAAGGTTAAGTTACATGAGGTAATCGTTATAACTTAATGTCTTCAAAGAATTTTTTAACGCCATCAAGCCAGGACTTTTCCTTTGGGCTGTGTCGAGTGCCATTATCAGACATGGACCCCTCAAACGCCTTCAGCAGTTCCTTCTGTTTGCCGTTGAGATTAACCGGCGTCTCGATCAGCACCCGACATAGCAGGTCTCCCACCGGGCCACCGCGCACGGATTTTACGCCCTTGCCACGCAGCTTGAAGAGCTTGCCACTTTGGGTTTCGGCCGGAATTTTCAGCTTGACCCGGCCATTCAGGGTCGGCACTTCCAGGGCACCACCCAGCGCCGCTGTCACGAAGCTGATGGGCACTTCGCAATAAAGATTATTTTCATCGCGCTCAAACAGTGGGTGATCCTTAACCGCGATTTGCACGTAAAGATCGCCCGCTGGGGCTCCCCGTTCACCGGCTTCGCCCTCACCACTGAGACGAATGCGATCACCGTTATCCACGCCCGCCGGTACCTTCACGGACAAGGTCTTGCGTTCCTGCACACGCCCCTGACCGTGACAGCTGCCACAGGGATCTTTAATCATCTGTCCTGTGCCGTGGCATTGGGGGCAACCCTGCTGCAAGGAAAAAAAGCCTTGCTGTACGCGCACCTGCCCCAAACCACCGCAGGTGGTGCACTTCACCGGCACGGTGCCCTTTTTGGCCCCACTGCCGTTGCAGGTGGAACACAGCACTGAGGTCGGCACCCGGATTTTTACTGTGGTTCCGCGCACGGCATCTTCAAGGTTTAATTCAAGGTTGTACCTCAGATCGGCGCCGCGGCGCGCCCGGGAGCCGCCACCCCGTCCGGGGCTGCCACCGGTGAAAATATCACCAAAAACATCGCCAAAAATATCGCTAAAACTGGCACCGTCGGCCGCACCGCCACCCGCGCTCGGATCTACACCGGCGTGACCAAATTGATCGTAAGCCGCTCTTTTCTGCGCATTGGCAAGCATGTCGTAGGCTTCTTTGGCCTCCTTGAATTTTTCTTCGGCACTCTTGTCATCCGGGTTGCGGTCCGGGTGATATTTCATCGCTAGCCGCTTGAAGGCCTTTTTCAGCTCAGGTTCGCTAGCGTTGCGTTCCACGCCGAGAGTTTCATAGTAATCGCGTTTTGACATATTTATTTGGGCTTCAACTTTTATTTATTTTTAAGTTTTATCAATTAATTACAGCACACTTCTCATGTGACACGTCATTTCAAAATGGTGAAACGCGCAACGCGGCAGACGAATCCGTCTACCGCGTTGCGCCGCCAACCAGAGCAATTTCAACAACTGGCGCAAGGCCGCTGTAGAGACTACTTTTTGTCGTCCTTGACCTCTTCAAATTCGGCATCAACCACGTCGTCGTCACCCCGACGAGCTTCTGCACCGGCATCCGTGGCGCCTTCCGCACCCTGCTGGGCTGACTGATCGGCGTAAACACGCTCGGCCATTTTGCCCGATGCTTCCACCAGTACTTTGGTCTTGGCCTCGATGTCATCCTTGCCATCACCTTTGATCGCCTCTTCCAGCGCGGTGATGGCAGTTTCGATTTGGGTTTTTTCTTCCGCTTCCAGCTTCTCACCCAACTCGCCCATGGATTTCTTGGTGGCGTGGATGAGATTGTCAGCCTGGTTACGCACATCCACCAGCTCGTGATATTTCTTGTCTTCGTCGGCGTGAGCCTCGGCATCGCGCACCATTTGATTGACTTCGTCATCCGACAAACCGCTGGAAGCCTTGATGATGATGGATTGCTCTTTGCCCGACGCCTTGTCTTTGGCGGACACGTTAAGAATGCCGTTGGCATCGATATCAAAGGCTACTTCAACCTGCGGCACGCCACGCGGGGCCGGTGGGATGTCTGCCAGGTCAAAACGCCCCAGGGACTTGTTACCGGAGGCCACTTCACGTTCGCCCTGCAACACATGCACGGTCACTGCGGTCTGGTTGTCCTCAGCGGTGGAAAACACCTGCGATGCCTTGGTGGGAATGGTGGTGTTTTTGTCGATGAGCTTGGTCATCACGCCGCCCATGGTTTCGATACCGAGACTCAGTGGGGTTACGTCCAGCAACAGCACGTCCTTCACTTCGCCACCTAGCACACCACCCTGAATGGCGGCGCCCACGGCCACAGCCTCGTCGGGATTCACGTCCTTGCGTGGTTCACGACCAAAAAACTCTTTAACTGTCTCCTGCACTTTGGGCATGCGGCTTTGACCGCCCACCAGAATCACGTCGTCAATATCTTGGGCACCCAGACCAGCGTCGCTCAGCGCGGTGCGGCAGGGAGCAATAGTGCGTTCCACCAGCTCTTCCACCAGCGATTCCAGCTTGGCGCGGGTCAGTTTGATATTCAGATGCTTGGGGCCAGTGGCGTCGGCCGTGATGTACGGCAGGTTGACGTCCGTATGCTGGGTGGAGGACAGCTCGATTTTGGCCTTCTCTGCACCCTCTTTCAGGCGTTGCAGGGCCAGTGGGTCATTACGTAAATCGACGCCTTGGTCCTTTTTGAATTCAGCCACCAGATAGTCGATGAGACGCTGATCGAAATCTTCGCCGCCGAGGAAGGTATCGCCATTGGTCGACAACACTTCCACCTGATGCTCGCCATCAATGTCGGCGATTTCGATGATAGAGATATCAAACGTGCCGCCACCCAGATCGTAAACCGCGATCTTGCGGTCACCCTCTTTTTTGTCCATGCCGAAGGCCAGGGCCGCAGCGGTGGGCTCGTTGATTATGCGCTTCACTTCCAAGCCCGCGATGCGACCGGCATCCTTGGTGGCCTGACGCTGGGAATCGTTGAAATAAGCTGGCACGGTGATAACGGCTTCGGTGACTTCTTCGCCAAGATAATCCTCGGCGGTCTTTTTCATCTTCTGCAATACGCGGGCGGAGATCTCCGGCGCGGCCATTTTTTTGCCGTGGGCCTCGACCCAGGCATCGCCGTTGTCGGCCTTGACGATTTTATAAGGCACCAAGTCAATGTCCTTTTGCACCTCTTTGTCTGTAAAGCGGCGACCAATCAGGCGCTTCACTGCATACAGGGTATTGGCTGGATTGGTGACCGCCTGGCGCTTGGCCGGTGCACCGACGATGACCTCGTCATCGTCCGTAAAAGCCACCACTGACGGCGTGGTGCGGTCACCTTCTGCGTTTTCGATGACGCGCGACTCGCCGCCGTCCATCACCGCCACGCAGGAATTAGTGGTTCCCAGATCAATGCCGATTATTTTTCCCATGATGTTAAATCTCCGCTATTCAATGAATGCTAAATGTTTGGTTGCCGTAAAAACGGTGTTGCCAGTTGTTTACATGACTCGTTTCGTATGATGTGCTGAAGTTGTACTGTAAATAGGGTTGAATAACGTCAATTCAAGCCTTTTCGTCCACATGAGTTGCCGGTGTTTCATCGGACGGGGCAACAGCCTTGGACACCACCACCATGGCAGGGCGAATCAAACGCTCATTCAACCGGTATCCCTTTTGCATCACCGCCATCACCGTGTTAGGCGCGTGATCGGCACTTTCCTGCATGGACATGGCTTGATGCAGTGCCGGGTCGAAGGAATCGCCAACGGGGTCAACAGCCTCGATACCGAACTTATCAAATGCGGACGTCAGCACTTTCAAGGTCATTTCGGTGCCTTCCCTGAGCTGGGTGGCAGTCTCGTTGCCGTCAGTGTTGACAGCGGCCAGCCCCATTTCCAGACTGTCCTTCACCGGCAGCAGTTCGAGGGCGAACTTCTCTAGGGCATACTTGTGGGCGTTTTCCACGTCCTGACGGGCACGACGCCGGGTGTTCTCCAGCCCAGCATTGGCGCGCAATAGCTGGTTCCAGTGCTCATCGGCCTTGGCCCGGGCATCTTCCAGCAGCTGGGGCAAATCATCCGCAACTTCTACGGCCGATTCCTCCTCCGGCTGTTGTTCTGTCGGCTCTTCCTCGGTTAACTCCGCTTGCTGCGCCTGATCCAGCTCAGGGCTTTCGGATTCTGCCCCGTCTTTTTTTGCCATGTTATGTGTCTCCAAAACCGTGCTTCAAAATACGCACATGCCAGGGGATGACCTGATCTGTGCCGTTTGATTCCAACGGCAGATATGAGGATTAATTTCGCTGATTCAAGATCGCGCCGAGCAATTTTGCCGTCACGTCCACCGCCGGGATGATGCGGTCGTAGGCCATGCGTGTGGGGCCGATCACCCCCAGCACACCCAGCACTTCATCATTGGCGGAATAGCTGGCGGTGATCACGCTGCAATTATCCAATACCTCGTAACCGGATTCGTGACCGATAAATATCTGCATGCCCTGGGCCTGCATGGACTTGTCCAGCAAATCCAGAATGTCCTGTTTTTCATTAAAGGCCTCAAATAATTGACGCAGGCGAGTCACATCGGCCATTTCCTCGTAACCCATGAGATTGGTGACACCGGCCATCACGTAATCGTGGCCACGATCCTGGCTGCCCTGCTGCCCGGCCTCTCCATCGAAAACCTGATGGGCCATGTCGATGGCCGAACGCATCAGGCGGTCCACATGTTCCCGCGTGCCGCGCATCTCGGACAAAATGTGCTGGCGCACGGCATTTAAATCTTTGCCGATAAATTGCTCGTTGAGGTAATTCGCAATGCGTTCCAGCTCCGGCAGGCCGTAGGCGCGGCCAGTGTGGATGACGCGATTTTGCACGTCCTGCTCATTGAACACCAAAATGGCCAGCACCCGGTTTTCCGATAGAGGCAAAAACTCGATCTGGCGCAGTGGCACTTGTTTCTGAAAAGGCAGCATCACCACCCCGGCCATTTGCGTCACGCCGGACAACAAAGACGATGCCCTTTCTATCAGCTGCGCGGTATCGGCGCTGGCGTCCAACTGCCCCGCCAAGGTCTGCACCTCCCCCGAATGCAGGGGTTTGATGGCCACCAGATTATCGATGAACATGCGGTAACCCTGCTCAGTAGGCACCCGCCCCGCCGAGGTGTGCGGCGAATGCACCAAGCCCAGCCGCTCCAGGTCCGCCACCACATTGCGCACCGTGGCGGGGCTGAGATCCAACTGGGTGTCGGCCAGCAGTGCCTTGGAACCCACGGGCTGACCATCGCGGATATACCGTTCAATGAGCGTCTTCAGCAATAGTTGAGCACGCTCGTTGATGTGTTCAACACCACCTTCGGGCGCGTTATCGATAGAAATGCTCTTTTTAGCTTTGGCTTGTGGCACGGTCATCCGTCCAATGGTGAAACACGGGCTCCGGGAGGCGGGGCATTTTAGCACCCCAGCCCCGCGAGTGCTAAAACCGGGCCAATGGGTTGGCCATTCACTCCGTGCCCGAACAAAAACTCTGCAACACCAGTGGCAAAACATGCCCCCAACTTTTTCCCAGCCTCACTCCCCATAACCTCTGTATCATGCGGCAATAACACACTGCTAAAAAATGTGCGCGGGATGTAATGTTCTTGATTAAAAATATTCTCGGAAAAATAACGCGCGGTAAACGGCTGCCACTATTTTTGGTGCTCGCGGTGTTTTCGCTGATTGTTATTTACATCCTGCCGGGGCCGCTTCACTCCATGGGCAATGCTCCCGGTCCTGCGGAAGTGGAATCAGGTGTGGAACAAGATGTTGCCGTGTCGCCCCGAAACAAGCCGGTCTCTTTCGAGCGGGATGTCCGACCGGTTCTGGAACGACGCTGCGTCGTTTGCCACGGCTGTTACGATGCGCCCTGCCAGTTGAAACTGTCCTCCATCGAAGGCATGCAACGTGGCGCGAGTAAAGAACGCATCTACGAACCCAAGCGTATTTCGGTGATGCAGCCCACCCGCCTATTCATTGATGCCAAAAGTACGGCCCAATGGCGCTCTCGCGGGTTTTCCCCGGTGCTCAACG
>JAADHZ010000083.1 GCA_013151575.1 Gammaproteobacteria bacterium | reverse complement strand
ACCTACCGGACGAGGTGGTGAACGAGCTGCGCCAAAGCGTGGGACTGGCCGCCAAAGTGACCCGCACTATGGTCCGTGGTGGTCGCGCACGCCGTGCTGCCCCCGGCGACCTGCGCCGAAAAAGGCCTGGCGGTGCGTAGGCACTCAACAAATCCCACCTAAAAAGTCGTCGTACCATTCGGTACCATGCTGTTTTCTTCGCAAAGCAAGGAAAACAGCATGTCTTCGACTCAAAAACTCGACTTCTGAAGTGTGGCGGTTTCCGACTGACGTGAATTTGGGGGGGGGTACCATTGATGGTCACCAGAACCCGCAAGCCACCCCACCCCGGTGCCATCCCGCGCTAGGATATTCTGCCCGAGCAGGGCCTGTGGGCGCTGGAGAACGAGTATCAGAAGATCGAGCATGTGGCCCCGCGTAGGGCCGGGCCCGGCACAAGTGTCCTTGCCTGACAGCGTTGCTTGAGCGGAGCTTTACATAGTGCTTACACAACGTTTTTCAGCGTACGAAATGGTGGAAATGTTGCGTAAGTCTTTGACTTAATTGGTGGGCGATGCTGGGTTCGAACCAGCGACCCCTGCCGTGTGAAGGCAGTGCTCTCCCACTGAGCTAATCGCCCTGATTTAGATGTCTGCCAGAAATGTATCCAAAAGAGGCGGTGAATTCTACGAGTTGGCGGGAGTTTCGTCAAATGATTCCGGTACCCCGCCCAGCAGGGCAATCAACCGGGCTTAAAAATAGACATCGGTCAGTCCCTTCCAAAGAAATTTGATATACGTTGCAAACAGTCGATCCCCAACAAATGCAATATTTTTAGTCGCAGATCATTAAGTCTTTCTACCATTATTTTTATCGTATTATTAATTAAAGGTTCGATGTTAAGCCCAGTGCTGTTGCAAATAACTCCACTTCCACAAACTCGCTTCCCCTCTCGGAAAAACGTTGATTTTAACCCTGCTACCCAATGTCATTAAGTTAAGCAATAAGCTAAGGAGAAAAGGTATTGGGGCCAGCATTTGTTGGCGAGAGGCTATAGGGTGGCTTCAAGTGGAAATGTGACAGACGACGTCTGGAAGACGTATACCAAAACCCAGAAGTCGAATGACTCAGACGATGACCTCTGTTGCTGTAAATCGTCTTTAGGCGAAATGACTGACTTTTAGCCGTAACGCGAAGCTACTGGTTGAAATATTTCTATTCGGCAGATTGTGGGATTTTAGCGGGAGTGGCCGGCAGGTGAACACTGGACTGTCAAAACCTGCATTATCCCGGTACACTTTTCACGTTTCGCGCTTCCGTAACGCGAGACGGGTCTGAGTGTTACCCTTGAGCGGCGCACGCAGGTTGGGTTCAACAGCAACGCAGGAAAATCGCCGTGAATGAGCAGGAAGTCAACCGATTGGTGAACGAAATGAAAGGTATGCCCGAAGATGTTCCAGAATGGGATATTGCGCTGGCGGCACTGGCCAGGGATGAGTCCGAAAAACTGGGCAGAGCTTTACTCCTGGCTGATTTTCAGCGACTCGCGGCCGAACATGCCATTCGTTTTGATGACATCATGGTCACCATGTTTGAGCTGGTGGTGCAGGGGCAATGGACGTACCAGCAGGAAGATGGGCGCCCTCGGAAAATCAGCCGTGATGAGCTGGAAAATCTCTACGTGGGTGGCCGTTTGTCCACGTCTGATGTGGCGCAATACACCGGGCTGTGGCAGCGGTATCTCGCAAGTTGAGCCGTTGTTTCTATAGGTAGGCGCTGATATTCACATCTTTTGCGGCGCGATTGAGTTGCCGCGACCAGGGACTGTTATGAAATTAAACGATTGTCTCCGGCCCTTTGTGGTCGGCTTATTTTTGTTGGGCTATTTTTCTGTCGGCGTGGCGGCACCATTCGCCCCGCGCCCGACTATTCCTGCTGATATTGCGGACACGTACTTGGCCAAAAGTGCGCGTGATTCGCTGATCCCTGATGCGCAACGTGTTGGCATACCGACGTATCCCGGGGCGGTGGTGATTCGTACTTTTGCGGTAGGGGAGCGTCCGCCGAAATACGAAGGCTTGCCTCTTATTGAATTGATTAGCGCGGATGATTACGACACGGTGGTGGCTTTTTACAAGAAAGTATTGCCGGGTTGGGCGGATGCGGAAATGTTATCGGCTTATTATTTTGCCCAGCACGGCAACATTAATTTTTTTAAACCCGAAGAACCTCACGTTGGTATGCACAAACTGGAAAATTATTACCGTGAAGGCGATAAAAAACAGCTGCGCAAATTGCTGCCGGGTGCACAAACGTTAATCAAGGTTTTTTACGCTCGGGGAAAATGACCTCCATCGGGTTGAGAGCTTGCGTGAAAATATGTATTGAGGACGGATAACAAATGGTTTCATTGGATGTTGCGAGAGCTGCGGTGCGCTCTCTTTGTTTTGGGCGGCCTCGTCAGGTAAGCCTTGTTCTGCTGGTTGGCGGCTTGTTGCTGACGGGGGGCGTCGTCCAGGCTGCCCAGCCGATCGAGTCTTTTGTGTGGAAGGCTGCGGTGGCTACCACGGCGGTGCTTATCGCTACCACCAACCCGCTTGAGGCGGATGGTATGTTGGCGGAAGTGGGCGGAGGTGATCACATCAACGTGGTACGCATTGGTGCCCGCTGGGACTGGAAAGAAGACCTACTGGATGTGTTTGGCTGGAAAGTAGACACTTATTGGCAGCTGGAGTTTTCCAAATGGCAAAGTACCCGCGATGCCAGTCAGGACGGTTCCAGCGTAACGGCTGGGTTGATTCCGGTGTTTCGTTTTGTGGGCAAACAGAATCGTTTTCGCCCTTATATCGATGTGGGCGTGGGCGTGAACGTGTTTTCAGTAAGCCGACTGGAAGACCACCAGTTCGGCTCCAATTTTCAATTCAGCGACGTGTTCGGGTTTGGCGTCCATTTTGGCAACCGCAACCAATGGGAGCTGGGTTACAAATTCCAGCACTATTCCAATGGTTCGGTGAGGGTGCCCAACAAGGGGATCAACTTTAGTTTTTTGACGCTTTCTTATATGTACAAATAGTAACCGGTTAACCGGTATTTACTGAGGTGTGACTTTCCAGCACCTCAAAAATTTTACCGAAAAAATGGCCGCGGTTGATAGGTTTTGACAAAAAACCGCTGGCACCCACGCGCTTGCCCCAAAATTGCTCCATGGCCTGTTGTTCTCCACTGACGATGATGATGGGAATGTGGGAGGTGGTTTCGGCCTTGCGGATTTTCCGCGTGGCCTGAAAACCATTGAGCCCAGGCATGACGATGTCCATCAGGACCAAATCCGGCTGCTGGGCTTTAGCCATGGCCACACCATCTTTGCCATTGGTGGCAGAGATGACCCTGAAACCTGCTTGGGTCAGCGCTTTGGTAAATGCCACCACCACCGTGCGTGAATCGTCAACCACTAGAATCGTGATGTCGTAACCGCCTTCTGGCCGTTTGTGTGCGCGCCGCTCCTTGGGTTTTTTGAGCAAGGAACTGCTATTGGTAAACAGGTTTTTGAAATTAAAATGCCCCATACGCTGAATATCCTGTGTAAGTTGTCGGTATGTTTTCGGTTGCAGGGCCGCCGTTCCTTGGGCTCACTTTTCTTTCGGTCATATGTTAAACGGTTATGCGGGTTCAATGTTCCATACTACGGCAAAATTAGGGCAGATATTTTGCGATTCGTGATGGCTTCAGGTTGTCCCATCCTCCTGTGAGAAAATTTAGTATGGAGTATCCCTTTCAAATTATCGGCATAATTCGCTCATGTTTTAAAGAGAAATTCGGCGTCCCTCGACAGCCGGGTTTGGCAACCGAGGCGCGGGCGACGTTGGAACTACAGCCTCCCTACGATCGGCCCGAATCCCTGACTGGGTTAGAGGGTTTTTCACATCTGTGGGTGGTGTTCGTGTTTCACCAGGCTCTGCGTGATGGCTGGCGTCCCACGGTGCGGCCGCCGCGCCTGGGGGGCAATCGGCGCATCGGTGTGTTCGCATCCCGTTCACCGTTTCGCCCCAATCCTATTGGGCTGTCGGTGGTGGCGCTGGAAAAAATAGACACCAGTAGTGCGGGGTGCCACCTGCATTTGCGCGGTGCGGATTTGCTGGACGGTACGCCGGTGCTGGATATCAAACCTTACGTACCCTACTGCGATGCCTTGCCAGAGGCCACAGCGGGTTTTGCGTCCGCGCCTCCCGAGGAGGTATTCGCCGTGGGGTTCAGCGAGGTGGCGGAAGTGCAGTGTGCCGCACGGGAAGCCGCCGGCAACCCCGGTTTGCGAAAGCTGATTGAGCAACTGCTGCGACTTGATCCCCGGCCCGCCTATTGTTCCCGACGGTCGCCGGACGAAGATGGGAAGCCGGCACGGCAGTTCGGCATGCGGCTGTACGATATTGACCTGCGTTGGCGAGTGGAGGAGGGGCGTGTGTTGGTCACTGAACTGCTGGCGGTTCCCGATGCGGGCACAGGGGGATAGCGGAACGTACAATGCGGGCTGTCATTATTTCCATTTCTGGATTCGTGCATTATAGGAATCGGCAATATCTCGTTTACCGCCCGAGTCGATGGTTACGTTCTGGAGTGTATCAAAATAACCCAGAGCCTTGCCGCTAATGCCGGGAACATAGCAGGTTTGCCAACCGACGGGTGTATTAACAACAACACCCGCCGCCACCCGGTTTAGTCGCTTCAATGGTGGCG
>JAADHZ010000067.1:2691-7221 GCA_013151575.1 Gammaproteobacteria bacterium | reverse complement strand
TCAGGACGCTTGGCGCTAACCCACACTCACTCTATTGGGAGCAGAACCAAACTGTTTAGTGACTTAGGATTGATCGAAAATTTACTGTCCCGTTTGCAGCGTAATGGTATAACTCCATTTTGGCAATGTACTGTGAAAGTTGACCGCCTTTCATGCGAAAATCGACAGTTATTATTCGAGCAGTCCTTAGCGAGGCCAATAAGGCAAATTACCAAAGGAAGGTAATGTCTGAGAAGCAAAAGCATTTGTGCTGTTACGTCCAGAGACTATCTTCCGACTTTCCCCCAAAACAAAAAAAAGGAAACACAGCGTGCCAACAAATCACCCACCCTACATGCCGGACGTGGGTATCACAGCCCTTGTGCCTGAAGAGTGGGGCGGTCCTTGGGAGTCCCGCCATCAAGTTTTAACTCGACTGGCAACATATTTTAACGTGGTATGGGTTAACCCAACGGGATGGTGGAACGAGGCATGGCTCGAGCCTCGCGACGAAAAACCTTTATACCTAAAAGAAAAAAACTTCCCGCCAGGATTTTCAGTCTTCGAAAAAAGCTATTTTTTTCCTAATTTTGGGAACCCATGGGTTGACTACAGTAGCGAATACATGCGTCTTGCTGTTGCACGGTATACACTGAAAAAACGTGGCGGCAAAGTGAATGTTCTCTATCTGTGGAGAGACTCATTTGCCTCCATGCTGGACAGAGGAAAGTATGACGTAAGTTGCTACCATATCGATGACGAATACACATTTTCCGCAACAGAAACACTCCTTCGACCGAGAGAGGAAAATGTGATCAAACAGGTCGATCAAGTATTTATTTCTTCTCCAGCTTTGATGAAAAAGAAAGGTCATTTAAATACAGAAACAACTCGGATTCCTAATGGTGTCAATATCCACGAATACACCTCTCCAAAGGACGAGCCAGCGGATATGGAAAATATACCGCACCCCCGGATTGGTTATATTGGTATGATTAAGCGCCAGCTAAACATTGACGTATTACTGGAAATAGCTAAACAGTGCCCAGGATATTCTTTCGTGTTTGTTGGTCCAAAACGGTCTGATCTTCGAAAAGACGGGCCAAAATGGGATGAACTCGCATCTTTCCCCAACGCCTATTTTCTTGGCGGGAAACCCGGATCAGAACTTCCTGCTTACACTCAACACATGGATGTGTGTATGTTGTGTTACAACATCACTGACTATACAAAATACATATATCCGCTAAAACTGCACGAATACCTTGCCGCTGGAAAACCTATCGTTGGCGTCCCACTGGAGTCGCTGAAAGAATTTTCGAGGTTCATTAATTTTGCGGAAACAGCTACTGAGTGGGCAGAAGGTATTCAACTGGCCTTGAGCGATTCGTCCCAAACTACGGAAATGGTAGATGCGCGAAAAAACATCGCGCGTGAACATGATTGGGATGTGTTGGTGTATAAAATTGCACATAAAATCTGCACAAGCCTTGGTCCAGACTATGTAGCAAGGTTATCGAAGCACTCGAAATCTCATCACAATGGCCTATCTGATTCGGGGCAAAACTGAAGTTTGATCTACCCACTTGAACCAACGAAGAGCTATAAAGCTGTTTATTTCATGGTGTCTCGCGCTAGGAATCAATATGGAAGACTGCGAGCAATTATTAGTTATCTCAGGCTTTTCCCATTTGTTTCAATCGGCGGCGCACCGCCGCCAGCAGACGCCGGCTGACTTCAACTTGATCATCAATATCGCGAAAGCTGATGTGATATTTTCCGTCGGCGTTACGACCTAGGCTTTCCACATGTTTGATTACCACCAGAGAATTTCGGTGTACGCGTAGTACCTGTTCGCCGAACTCCTCTTCCAGTAATTTCAGGGAATCGTCGATAAGTAACTCTCCCTCCGGGTGCCGCACCGAAACATATTTTTGCTCGGCCTGAAAGTAATAGATAGATTCCGACGGAACCAACTGCAAATTGCCGTTTACATGGGCGCTGATATGGGTACGGGCATGCGCTGCCAGTTCCTGTCTGCCCAACTCCAGCAGTTGCACGCGATTGATTTTGCGCGCTTTGGCGAGGGCCTCTTGCAGACGTTCGCGGCGTATGGGTTTGAGCAAGTAATCAACAGCATGGGTTTCAAAAGCCGCCAGCGCGTGCTCACTGAAGGCCGTGGTGAAAACAATGGCGGGGGGATTTTTCAGGTTGGACAGATGGCGGGCAGTTTCCAAACCGTCCATTTCCGGCATACGGATATCCAGCAGCACAATATCGGGATGCAGGGCGCTGGAACGCAGCAATGCTTCCTTGCCGCCTTTAGCATCACCCACGACATGGATGTCGGGCATGTTGTCCAGCAACCGATGCATGCGGCTGCGGGCCAGAGGTTCGTCATCGACAATGAGCACTTTCATGGTGAACCTGTTTCCGCAGATGTGCGTTGGTAAGGAAAAACCAGGGTGGTGATGTAGTCCTGCGAGTCTTCCTGCACCAGCAACCGCCCTCCTCCACCATAAATAGCGGCCAAACGTTGGCGGACATTATCCTGTGCGATGCGATTACCTTCCCGTTGTGCTGGGGCTGAGGGCGACGGTAGGGGGTTGCTGATGGTGATGTAAATTTCGTCGTCGTAACAATGGCCGTGGATGCCGATGGAACCGCCGTCGTTGCGGGGTTCGATGCCGTGGTAAATGGCGTTTTCCAACAGCGGTTGCAGGATGAGCCGTGGCATCATTGCGTCTTCCGGCAGATCATCCACGCTCCAGCGAATATCCAGGCGTTCACCAAGGCGCAGTTTTTCGATCTCCAGGTAACGGCGAGTCAATATTATTTCTTCCGCCAGGGTGGTGTAGTGGCTGGCGTCAGCCATGCTATTGCGAAACAGATCGGCTAGGTCTTCCACCGCCGTTTCGGCGCGGTCGGCGTCGATTTGGGTGAGGCTGGCGATGGTATTCAAGGCATTGAACAGAAAATGAGGCCGGATGCGGGCCTGCAAGGCTTGCAAACGGGCCTGCGCTTCCGCTCGCACATTTTGCTTCCATTGATGTTGCACATAAAAATACCGTAACACCGCCGCACTGACGATGGCGCTGATGCCCAGGTTGCGCAGCAACACTCGCCCCTGCCACTCCCCCAGTTGTAACAGGGCGGGATGCCAATTTTCCATAATGGCGTAACTGTTGAGCCAGCCGGCCAGCTCAGTGATTAACACGGTGTTGGCCAACAACATCAAGTAGCTGATAGTGGCGGCTCGGGTGTCCGACAAACTGGCCAGCCAGCGTCGCGACAGGCACAACAGACCGGCGCTGCTGAGGCCCACCCATTGCACGAACAGCGAAATTTGGCTCAGTTCATTCCAGCGGCTTTCACTGCGCACCGCAGGTGCCAGCGTCAGAAGAATGGCCAGCAGTTCGCAGATGATGACCACCGCGAACACCAGGCGCACACTGCAAAAATCCGGCAAGAAAAAATTGTCATTGCGTTGGATGTTGGCGTTGTCCTTATTCATGTTGTGCTTCATGTGGTAAGTGTAACGAACTCGTGACACGAAATGTGTGGCCCGGTTTCAATATCGACTATACTGCCCGGCAACTTCAACCGGGCCTGATCAGAGGCGCCAAAACGAGCAACCAACATGAGTAACGAAGTAGAAAAACCCTGGGGTGGACGTTTCACTGAGCCCACCGACGCCTTCGTGGAAGCCTTCACCGCCTCGGTGACGTTTGACAAACGGCTTTACGCCCACGATATCGCCGGTTCCGTCGCCCACGCGCGCATGTTGGCTCGGGTGGGGGTGCTGAGTGCCGAAGAATGCGAAGCCATCCTCGATGGCCTCGGTGAGATTAAAGCGGAAATCGAACGCGGCGAGTTCCAATGGTCCATCGCCCGTGAAGACGTGCACATGAACATTGAGGCACGACTTATCGAGGTGATCGGCGAGGTGGGTAAAAAACTGCACACCGGTCGCTCCCGCAATGACCAAGTGGCCACGGATATTCGCCTGTATCTGCGCGATGAATTGGTCGCCATCACCGCCGAATTACTACGCCTGCAAGCCGCGCTGGTAGAACTGGCCGAGCAGGAAGCCGATACCATCATGCCCGGTTTCACCCACCTGCAAACCGCCCAACCGGTGACCTTCGGGCATCATCTGCTAGCCTGGTTCGAGAACCTGAAACGGGACCACGGTCGGTTGCAAGATTGTGCGCGCCGGGTCAATGTATCGCCGCTGGGCGCTGCTGCGCTGGCGGGCACCTCCTATCCCATCGACCGCGAATACACCGCACAGCTGCTGGGTTTCGACGCCGTGGCGGAAAATTCCCTGGACGCCGTGAGTGACCGCGACTTCGCCATCGAATTCGTATCGGCGGCGGCGCTGACCATGACCCACTTGTCGCGTTTTTCCGAGGAGCTGATCCTGTGGGCCTCGGCCCAATTCGGCTTCATCGAGCTGGGCGACAGCTTCTGCACGGGGTCGAGCATCATGCCGCAGAAAAAAAACCCCGACGTACCAGAGCTGATCCGTGGCAAAACCGGGCGCATCAA
>JAADHZ010000067.1:1724-2613 GCA_013151575.1 Gammaproteobacteria bacterium | reverse complement strand
GAACCCCTGTTCGACACGGTGGACAATCTGCGCGCCAGCCTGCGAGTATTCGCCGACATGACCCCTGCCATTCACGCCCAGCGTGATGCCATGCGCGAGGCGGCGCGGCGCGGGTTCTCCACCGCTACCGACCTGGCGGATTATCTGGTGCGACAAGGCGTGGCGTTTCGTGATGCCCACGAAGTCGTGGGCCGTGCGGTGCGCCTGGGAGTGGACAGCGGGCGTGATCTGGCGGAAATGTCGCTGGAAGAATTGCAGGGCTTCTCCGGCCACATCCAGGCCGACGTATTCGACGTGCTGACCCTCGAAGGTTCGGTGGCGGCTCGCGACCACATCGGCGGCACCGCCCCGGCCCAGGTACGGGCGGCAGTGAAGCGCGCGCGCCAATGGCTGGCAGCCAACCAATAACACAGCGGGCGCGCCCTGCGTCCGTGTCGGGTTTTCGGATCGCCCTGGCCGCCGCCGGTGCGGTGATATCCCCCGCGGCACCGGGGGATACCGGAACGCCAATCACGCCTTTTTTCACCACCAATCAAAGCCCTGTCATCCAGGTTCACGCCCTGCCCGCGCTGGACAATGCCCGCCTGCTGGCGGCGGGGCAAACTCGTTACCGGCTGGTGAACAGCCTGGCCAGTAACTACACACGCCGCCAACGCGGCAACGAGACCGTGTTTTTTGACGGCGAAACCCTGCGCAGCACCTTTATTTACAGCCGTGGCATCGGCGGGGATGTCGAATGGCAACTGCATATTCCCTATGTCGATAACAGCGGGGGTTCGCTAGACAGTTTTATCGTCGATTGGCACAACACCTTTGGTCTGCCGCAGGGTGGGCGCAATGAGACCCCCAACACCCAATTCGAGTACCGTTATCAGCAGGACAGCGTCAC
>JAADHZ010000067.1:0-1627 GCA_013151575.1 Gammaproteobacteria bacterium | reverse complement strand
CCCTGCGCGCGCAGCTCTCCCTACCCACCGGGGACAGCGCGCAACTGCGAGGAAGCGGCGCACCAGAACTGGCCCTGTGGCTGAGTGCCAACAAGGCGATGCGATGGCTGGCATTGCCCGTCGGTTGGTGGGGCGGCGGCGGTGTGTTGCTGATGGGTAACGGCGATGTGCTGCCGGAGCAGCAGCGCCACGCCGCCCTGTTTGGCAGTGTCGGCGTCGGGGCGCGGGTATTGCCGTGGATGAACCTCAAACTGCAACTGGATTTTCACGGCCCGCTGTACGACAACAGCGGCCTGACACAGATCAATTCCCCCGCCGCGCAACTGGTGATAGGCGGCGATTTGTTACTGGGAAAAAATGTGACGCTGGAGCTGGCAGTCACCGAGGACGTGGTCGTGCATGCCTCGCCGGACGTGGTGTTTTATCTGGGGCTGAGCGTGGGGGATTGAGTGTCGGCCCGAATGGCACTGACTTGAGGAACCCCTGATCAATTAGTGGAATGTGGTCTTGCGGCTGAAATGTCCTAGCTCGGCGTTGAGAATGTTGCCAATAGACCTCGTTTTATGCCTTTTATACTCTAAACCTTTCATAATTGCGCGGTAACTTAGAACTTTCAGATTTCCACACGCCATTTTTAATAACTTGGCAAGATTCTAGTACAAATGGAATTGGAATTGCCTGAGATAAGTCACTTTCTTTCATGAGTTGAAAGTGCAGGTGAGGTTGAATGGTATTACCTGAGTTCCCAACCTGTCCGAGTAGCTCTCTACCCTCAATGTTATCTCCCTCACTAACGACAACACTTCCCTGCCGTAAATGTGCAAAAAGTGCAAAAACTCCTTCGAGTGATTCGAGTACAACATAATTACCTAAAAAATAACCAATATCACTTTTCCCCTTTCTTGGAGCCAACACCAGCCCCGTAAACAAATCACGAAATAAATTTAACTCCCTTCTATCTGACACCGTATTTTCAACTTTTAGCACAACCCCTTCAAATGGGGAAAACACTTCTTTTTCCCAAGCATATGTTTCGCTAACACTTAGACTATAAATTAAGTGGCGTAAAATCTTAAACCGATTATATGGTGCACCTTTATCATTTACTGCCACGAAATCTTTTGCATCAGGATGATGTCCAGGGGGATTCATAAACGACCACTCTCCCTTGACCGGGCTTTGAATTTTCATTGGCACCATGAATTTATCCATTTAGAAAAAGGGTAGAAAAAGAGGAAAAGGGGACGCTACCCAATCCCATTAAGTTAAGCGCACCCGGCCAAAAATCGGGGTTGCCTAGAAGTCTGTTGCTTTACTAGGCCTGATGCTTGTAAACACAGAGAAAAACACCAAAAACTCTGCGCCTCTGTGTCTCTGTGTCTCTGCGACCTCTGCGTGACAAACACTATGTTTTTTTGTTTCCATATTCTGTGGTACACACTGAACCTCTAAACCTCAATTCGCCATGGGCACTGGTTGCCCAATGCTGACTTGACGGATAAAAAAACAGGCATACATTGCTTAACTTAATGACATTGGGACGCTACCCTTTTATGACTCATTAGCATCCTTTTTTGGTCGACCCCGAGGACGATATTGAAGCGATCTTCCTGTCAGTTTTTCCAGT
>JAADHZ010000101.1 GCA_013151575.1 Gammaproteobacteria bacterium | reverse complement strand
CCGAGGTGCATCTGTTGGTGATCCCGAGGCAGCATGTGGCCAGTTTGAATGAGCTGGATGAATCACACGACGCGTTGATGGCGCACATGTTGCGCCTGTTGCCCAAGCTGGCGAAGGAACAGGGCTTGAATGATGGCTTTCGCACCATTATCAATACTGGCCCGGGGGGTGGGCAGGAAGTGTTTCATTTGCACATCCATTTGGTGGGTGGTGCTCATTTGCCCGGTTTTACCTGAAAGCACCTGAAGCAGGATAAAATATTTTTGTCTCTACAGAGCACTTAGCGTCTTAATGACGGGTGGCATTGTCCACCATTGAGACTTGGATTGGGCGTGATTGGTGGGCAGTGCCCGCCCTACAGAAACAGGGTGGGTTGTTGAGTGGAAACATTTAACCTCAAGCTGGGTTTTGTTAATTAAGGGATGGAACACAATAACTTATACAATTGACATCCTTGTTCCATCCCTTAGATATTCTGTGTCATTCCCATAACATGGCGGAAAGTGGGACATATCTGAATAATTCAGTCCACTCAGCACTATTAAAAAGATGCGCGCTATCTTCGTGCCCATGGTTTCATGGCGTTTTTTAAGCACCAATTGGACGGTTCGCCAATTCACTTTCATTAACGGACTCAAACGCACGCTTGAAAAGAGTAATGTTCACCACAAAGTCTCGAACGGTACACCTGCCCATCACCCAAAAAACCGAGGACGCGCTCATGAGTAAGAAACCCGAAGTGAATTACGGCCCCTTAGCCGGATTGATTGGCGTTTGGAAAGGAGACAAAGGGCTTGATGTGGCGCCGGAACCGGACGGCTCTGAAAACACTCCCTACCATGAAACCATTACCTTCACGGCAATTGGTGATGTAACCAACGCGGAGTCTCAGGTGCTGGCGGTGTTGCACTACCGGCAAATCGTGCAGCGCAAGGCCGATGACAGCGTGTTTCACGACGAGACGGGTTACTGGATGTGGGATCCGCGCACGAGCACGATAATGCACTCGCTAGTGATTCCCCGTGCGGTGTGTGTGCTGGCGGGCGGAAAATACGATGGTGCCGATACTGACAATGGTGACGTGGTGCTAGAGGTTGCCGCGAATGTTGACGACAGCGATTGGAGAATCATCCAATCACCTTTCATGCAGGAAAATGCGCGCACCACCGGTTTCCGTCACCGTATCACCGTGAACAACGGAAAGCTGTCCTATTCGGAAACCATCATGCTGGATATTTACGGCAAGGTTTTTGAGCACACCGACAACAATGAATTGTTGTTGCAGTAAGTCAGGTTGGTAGTGAGTGTCGCAGGAAACCATGCGATGACCATTCGCAAACACGAAATAAAAAACTGTCCCCGCTGCCGCGCGGAGTTTGAATGTAAATCGGACTCGATACTGCTGTGCCAATGCCAAACAGTCGTGTTGTCACCGGAACAAATGGATTTTGTGGGCGACCGCTTCGACGAGTGTTTATGCGCCGCGTGTTTGCAGGTGTTATGTATCAGTAATGAACAGCAATACATGCTTGGCTTTCAAGGGAAAGTAAAAAAATGAATGGTTACCTAATATTAGATTTAAAGATTGCTGATTTTGAAGTCTTTAAAGAATACATCGAGAAAATACCGAAATTTATAGAAAAGCACGGTGGAAGATATGTGGTGCAGGGAGTAGAACCAGAAGTAATGGAAGGAAATTGGTGTCCTGAACGGGTTGTCATTCTTGAATTTCCTTCAAAAGAAAGGGCAAAAGAATTCCTAAATGACCCTGAGGCACAATCTCTATTCTCAATAAGACACAAATCTACAACAAGTAAGCTGATTCTAGCCGAAGGTTGTTTTTAAATAGTGGTGTAAAATGCATAACAAGGCGCTCGTTCGGACGTTATGCGTGGAGCATGGCTATCAGCAGCATCAAACAACCGGGGGCTTGGGTATTGAGTCCAATGGTGAATGCGATTGAGTGATATGGCCACCGGCAGCGCGTGGCTGGACGCCTTTCCGGCGCTCAAGCCCCTGGCCGGAGAGCCCTGGCTGAATGTGCTGGCCCAGGTTCAGCATCTGTCATTACCGGCCGGGGTGGTGGCGTTTAACGAAGGCGACGTGTGCCGGAATTATCTGCTGGTACTGGAAGGCTCGGTGCGGGTGCAGAAGCTCTCCGCCTCCGGCAAGGAAATCGTGCTGTATCGGGTCGAGGCGGGGCAGTCCTGCGTGTTGACCACCTCCTGCCTGCTGTCCGGCGAACACTATCACGCAGAGGCCGTTACCGAGACGCCGGTGCAGGCCGTGGCCATTCCGTTGTCGGCGTTTCAGCAGGCACTGACCATCCCCACCTTCCGTGAATTTGTGTTTGCCACCTACGGGCAGCGTGTCACATCGCTGGTGACGCTCATCGACGCCATCGCTTTTGGCCGCATGGACGACCGGCTCGCTCATCAGCTGCTGGAGATGGCGGATGCCGACGGCATCGTCGTCGCAACCCATCAGGAGCTTGCGCGCGAGCTGGGCACAGCGCGGGAAGTGATCAGCCGACTGCTTAAGGAATTTGAACGACACGGCTGGCTGGCGCTGAAGCGGGGGCGGGTTCGTGTGGTAGCGGCGGACGCGCTCCGCGAACGGGTGCTACGGTCAGCGTAACCCGGTTTCGTACGAAGACAGGGAGTTGGGGCGGTTCCCAATGTCCTTCAGCATTAACAAAAGTGATTCAAATAGCAGCGTGAATCCGCTGTCTGATCGAGCCCAGGGAACCTCTACCCGTTTCGTGCCACACCCTTTGGGACAGTTCACTCTTGGGATCCTGGCTTCACGGTATGTTCATGCTGAAAAAAAAGTTCATATGCCACCAGCGCTTGGTCTGGAACAATCGACCTGGCTCGGCCGCACATCCCCTTACTCCACCTTACTCCATTGAACAGGTAGGTTTGGCTGATGCCGCGCTCATCCACCGTGGTGGTCTCGCGGCGGAAGGTGCGGTCGCTCCAGTCGGTGATGCATAAGCTATCGGGCAATGACTTGTAGATTAATAAATTTCGATGCACCAGATATCGGGATCCTGATTGGCGCGCTTAATCGTATCTTGGTTCTTCAATAACTTTTCTAATATTATATCTTTGGGTTGGTTGCCACACTTGAGCCAAATGATCAGCGGTGGTCCACTCAAAAGCAGACTGAATTCATGGAAGTCCGCATCTAGGGTTACAATTGCATAATCATGCTGCTGTGCATATTTCTAAATATCCCTATCGGTGGCTTCACCCATTGCTAGCAGGCCTACTTGCGTGCTGTTGGCATAAACCTCAGCCAAGGACTTTATTATGCGATGAGAGAGAGGTTCTGATCCAGCAATAACTTCATGCAGCGGAAACACTAATCAAGTGATGTTCTCTTTCAGCCGCATATGCCAAACATGCCTGAATTTGAGTAGAGTTCAGTTCAGGGTAATTTTGCAGAATGTCGGGCACAGTCATGCCTTGCGCTAGCCAGCCCAACACATCATAGACCGTAATGCGGGTCTGTTTGATGCAAGGCTTATCGTTACGTTTGCCAGGTTTTATTTCAATGTAGTCTTGATAGTTCATAGTGGAGGTGCCTGTTTTGCCATAGCCTAGAAATTCTAGCGTATTTTTCTGGTTTTTTCGAGCTTGATAATACATCGATTCGTTAGTTTCAGCGCAAGGTTGGGGTGAAACAACTCGCGGGGCCAGGTCTTTCCCTGCCATATTTGAGTTAGCTGGTTCTTTGGTTATTTTTGAAAAATACGGCATGGAAAGACCTGACCCCAATCTCCTGAGTGGCAGCGGACGGACTCCGCAAGCGGGTCGTGCAATCTGCGTAACCCGGTTTCGTACGAGGACAGGGAATTGGGGGCGTTGGGGACGGTACCTTTTTTCAGGCCCCATAAAAGGGTACCGTCCTAGGCTGTCGAAATAATAGCTTTTTAGTGAATTTTGGTCTCCTGCTTTTTAATTGTCATACGGCGGACCTAACGCTTTGAATTTGAACAAAACTAACGACAAATCAGCATCCAAAAAGCGGGGAATATTTTTAGTCGAAAACCAATGAATTTCGACAGCCTAGTACCGTCCCCTTATGCCAATTTTTCTGGTACACCTATCACCAAGCTATGCTGAAAACGTGAGCGGAGGCCTGTTATTCAAGGTTTTAACTCACAGATTCAGCATGAACTTTTTGATATGTATTTGTCGTTTACAAAGCCTGAACTTTATTTGCA
>JAADHZ010000159.1 GCA_013151575.1 Gammaproteobacteria bacterium | reverse complement strand
CGTATGATCGGCAGCGGTCAAAAAAATAGCGATGGGGAAATACGATGTCGAAGCAAAGGGAAGAGGTGCAGGCAGTTGTTTGGCGGGAGAATCAATTGTGTTTGCTGGATCAGCGTGTTTTGCCTGGCCGGGAGGTTTATCTGGAATACACCGCGGTGGCCGCGGTGGCCGAGGCCATCGGCGACATGGTGGTGCGCGGAGCACCGGCCATTGGCATCACCGCTGCCTACGGTGTCGTGCTAGCAGCACGGGCGCGTTATGCGCAATCGGCGGTGGAGTGGCAGACGCTGATCGAGGCCGACTTGCAGACGCTGGCCAGCTCGCGGCCTACGGCGGTGAATTTGTTTTGGGCCATCGGGCATATGCGTGAATTGATCGCCACGTTGCAGGGTGATCCCGAGCCCGCATTGTTGGCTGCGGCGAAAAAAATCCACACCGATGACATCGCCGCCTGCCGCCGCATGGGCGAATTGGGCGCGGCGCTGATTGAACGGCCCTGCAATATCCTCACCCACTGCAATGCCGGAGCGTTGGCCACTGGTGGCTACGGTACTGCGCTGGGGGTGGTGCGGGCCGGTTTCGCCGCGGGTAAAATTCGGCATGTTTACGCCGACGAAACTCGCCCCTGGATGCAGGGTGCCCGGCTCACCGCCTGGGAAATGGTGCAGGAAAATATCCCCGTTACCCTGCAAACAGAGGGTGCGGCGGCGTATTTGATGAAACAGGGCAAGATTGACTGGGTGATTGTTGGTTCGGACCGCATCGCTGCCAACGGCGATGTCGCCAATAAAATCGGCACCTACGGGCTGGCGGTGCTGGCCCGACACCACGGGGTGAAATTCATGGTCGTGGCGCCGACGAGCACAGTGGACATGAATATTGTTCGTGGTGAGGACATCCCCATCGAGCAGCGCTCTCCCGAAGAGGTGTTATTCCTAGCGGGCCAACCTATTGCCGCTGCGGGTGCGGCTGCGTGGAACCCGGCGTTTGATGTCACCCCGGCGGCGTTGGTTGACGCCATTGTCACTGAGCGTGGTGTGCTGCTGGCGCCGGACGCGGGGAAAATGGTTGCCATGATGGAAAATGCCTGATTTTTTGCGGTGTGTGCCGGTCGTCAAAACGTGCTTCCCTGTTTATTCGCCGGATTCCGGCATTCGCGGCATCGCGTCACCGGGACGAATTAGAGGCCCCCGAACCTGCCACCACCGAATTGATTAAGCCCGCCACCACGTGCCGTCCCTCGGCCATCAAAATATTGTAGGTGCGGCAGGCGGCGGCGGTGTCCATGATTTCCACGCCCACCTGACGGCCACTCACACGCTGGCTGCGTAATTGCATAAGCATTTCCCGCTCCGGGAATTGCAGCGTGGCACCGGTCCCCAGTAGGATGAGCTCCGGTTCCAACGCGACGATGGCGGCGATGTGTTCAACGCGCAGTTCCTCGATCGTTTCGGGCGGCCAGTCGTCGATAAGCTGTTTGGCACTGATAATGAGGCTGCCGTTTACCGTTTTCAGTTCGACGGGTTTGGCGTGCGCCCCGCTGGTGTCGGCAGGTGCCGTGAAGGATATTGCACCTGGCCGACAGGCGCGGATGTTGTAGGAGCGATAGTCGAGGTCGAGGTTGAATTGCATGCCGATATGCTCCTGATTTTGGTTTTGTGGTCGCCCTTCCAAGAGGACGCGTCCAATGGTCAAGCCGTTGGGCGCTGGGGTATACTGCACCTTTTCGCCGTGCCCGGCCTGTTGGATTTGCTTGTGGCGCGGGCTGAATTCGTCACTTTCACAAGACAGATATAAAAGCCCCCATGATCGACGATTTCCCGAGAATCAATCGCCTGCCCCCCTACGTGTTCAATATTGTAAACGAGTTGAAGGCCAAGGCGCGCGCGCGCGGCGAGGATATCGTGGATTTTGGCATGGGCAACCCGGACCAGCCTACGCCCCAGCACATCGTCGACAAACTGGTGGAAGTCGCACAGCGAGACAATACCCACCGGTATTCGGTGTCCCGGGGCATCCCCCGGCTGCGACGGGCGGTGTGCAACTGGTACAAAAAACGCTTCGATGTGGACCTGGACCCCGAGACAGAGGCCATCGTCACCATAGGCTCTAAAGAAGGTTTGGCGCATCTGGCATTGGCCACTGTGGGGCCAGGGGACGCGGTGCTGGTGCCCAACCCGTCGTACCCCATTCACCCCTATGGTTTCGTCATCGCTGGGGCGGATATCCGCCACGTGCCGTTGATCCCCGACGGGGATTTTTTCTCCGAACTGGAGAAAGCCATCAAAGACACTTGGCCCAAACCCAAGATGTTGGTACTGAATTTCCCCGGCAACCCCACCACCCAGTGTGTCGAGCTGGAGTTTTTTGAAAAGGTGGTGGCCATCGCGAAAGAACACGAAATCTGGGTGGTGCACGACATTGCCTATGCCGACATCGTGTTTGATGGTTACAAGCCGCCGTCGATTCTTGAAGTGCCGGGAGCCAAAGAGGTGGCAGTGGAATTTTTCACGCTGTCGAAAAGTTACAACATGCCGGGCTGGCGCGTGGGTTTTATGGTGGGAAATCCCACCCTGGTGGCCGCACTGGCGCGCATTAAATCTTACCTGGATTACGGCACGTTCACGCCGATTCAAGTAGCGGCCATCGCTGCACTGGAAGGCCCGCAGGAATGTGTGAAAGAAATTTCTGATATGTACTGTCGCCGTCGCGACGTGCTTTGCGAAGGACTTTGCGCCATTGGCTGGGAGGTTGAAAAACCCAAGGCGACGATGTTTGTGTGGGCACCTATCCCCGAGCAGTATAAAGAAATGGGTTCATTGGAGTTCAGTAAAAAATTGTTGAAAGAAGCCAGAGTGGCGGTATCGCCGGGGATTGGCTTTGGTGAATACGGCGATGACCATGTGCGCTTTGGCCTGATTGAAAATGAACATCGTACCCGTCAGGCGTTGCGAGGTATTCGGGATATGTTTCGTGCTGATGCGGCAGGGTAAGGTTTT
Source organism: Gammaproteobacteria bacterium (assembly GCA_013151575.1). Taxonomy (GTDB): domain Bacteria; phylum Pseudomonadota; class Gammaproteobacteria; order SZUA-152; family SZUA-152; genus SZUA-152. The sequence goes on along the minus strand of JAADHZ010000159.1, from coordinate 1,289 downwards.
TTGAGAATGGTGATATAAACGCAGAGGTCGCAGAGGTCGCAGAGGTCGCAGAGACGCAGAGAACGCAAGGTTAGAAAGAAGAGAAATAAAATAATGTGGGTGAGTGCTGTTGCGTTGATTTGTCAGGCAGCAGAATTTTTTCTTTGCGCCCTTTTTGTATTGAAACGCAAGATTTAGAATCGCTCGAATAATAACTGTCGATTTTTGCATGAAAGACGGTCAACTTTCACAGTACACCGCCAAAATGGAGTTATACCATTACACCGCAAATGGGACAGTAAATTTTCGATCAATCCTTAGTGATTACCTATAGTGTTGTCAATGTCAGCCATCAGGACAATTTAGTCTATGTAAAGCCAGTGGAAAAGTACATCATGAGTAGCTATAAAAAACTTCGTCAATTCAGCGCAGAAGAGCTTCTGTTTAATGAAGAAGAAACCCGCATAGTGTTGAAATTCATTTTTAAACCCACGGATCATGACTTGATTGATTCACTTCCCATGACGGATTATTTGCGGGGTTTTGCGCAAGGGCTTTTGGTTGAGGCTATTGATGCCTCTCATGCGATTGGTTATGTTCAAGGATTGTTTCGAAGCGTTAAAAATCCTGTAAAAGGTGCACTGAAAATATTAAAAACCTTTGGGAAAAATGCAAGCCAGAACTGGTTTAAATATGCGTCTGTGACTGATCTGCAGAATGCTAAAGTCTATAATTTTGTATTGGATTTTATTGCCCAAAGATTTAGAGAGAATTTACGGTTGTTTTTGACAAAAAATGAATTGGATGAAAAACCGGGAGCATTTTTAGCCTACAAAACACCATCATTTGGCACCGTGATACGATGGGGTTAGACGATGAAAAAGAAAATATTTTTTGGTGGTGTGGGTGGTGTTTTCCTGGCGATAGTCGGGTTTATGTTATATGACATGTCGGAAATGGAAATGGAAGTCTTGATTTTATGTAGTGCAAATCAAGGCGGCATACGAATTCCGAGCAGCCTTTGTCATTATTACATGGTGAATTACCGAATTAATGAACAAGGCATTAAAGAATTAAGTGAAGGCGCAGGTCTCGACTACATTCTTAATGGAGAAGGCTCTGTAAAGTATGACATAGCAAAGGCTTTTCTCGCACGCGGCCTCGATGTGAACGGTGTTAATCATTACAAGGCACGCCCCGAGGATAAAAGTATGACGCCACTACAAGCTGCGGTGGTATACAACGATGTGCCACGCGTTAAGTTTTTAATCGAGCAAGGGGCCGATTTACAGATACGCGGAGAACTTGGA
>JAADHZ010000129.1 GCA_013151575.1 Gammaproteobacteria bacterium | reverse complement strand
GCTGAGTTTTGTTTAGAGGCATGTTGCCGCTAAACTCCCGGATTTCAACCTGCGCTGGACGGCGCCAATAATCGTCGTGACTTCGCACGTGTCAGCGTATTTGAAAAAGAGAAACAGAGATGCAAATCAAATTGGCAAACCCACGCGGGTTTTGCGCCGGCGTCAACCGCGCCATTGACATCGTTGAGCGCGCGTTGGAATTGTTTGGCGCACCGATTTATGTGCGACATGAAGTGGTGCACAATCGGTTTGTGGTGGACGGCTTGCGTGAAAAAGGCGCAGTGTTTGTCGATAATCTGACGGAAGTGCCGGATGGCGCCACGGTCATTTTTAGCGCCCACGGTGTGTCGCAAGCGGTGCGCGAAGAGGCCGCTAATCGCGAGCTGGCAGTGTTTGATGCGACCTGCCCGTTAGTGACCAAGGTGCACAAGCAGGTGGTGCGTCATGAGCACGCCGAGGATGAAGTCGTGTTGATCGGCCATGCCGGTCATCCGGAAGTGGAAGGTACGCTGGGCCAGTATCGCGGTGACGGCATGTATCTGGTGGAGTCGCCGGAGGATGTTGACGCGCTGCGAGTGCGCAATCCGAATGCGCTGGCTTACGTGACGCAAACCACGTTGTCGATGGATGATACGGCGCAGGTCATTGATGCATTACGAGTGCATTTTCCCGCGATTGCCGGGCCAAAAAAAGATGATATCTGTTATGCCACCCAAAACCGGCAGGATGCGGTGAAAAGCCTGGCCCGCGACTGCGAGCTGGTGCTAGTCGTGGGGTCATCCAACAGCTCCAATTCCAATCGCTTGCGCGAACTGGCGGAGCGTCTTGGAGCGCTGGCCTATTTGGTGGACAACGCCACACAGATTCAGGCGGCTTGGCTCGACGGAGTTTCTCGGGTCGGTGTGACGGCCGGGGCATCGGCTCCGGAAGTGTTGGTCCGCGAGGTCATTGAACGTCTTCAGGTATTGAGCGGTGCGAGCGTGGTGGAATCGGATGGTGAAGTGGAAAACGTGGTGTTTTCACTGCCTAAAGCCTTGCAGGGTTAGGAGTTCAGGGGGGTTCGGTAGAAGCCTAACGAAAAATATTGTGGGCTGTAAAAAATGTGATGGAGATAATGCGCAGCCCGGGTTGTCGGGTTGCGCATTGGAGTCGTTTTAAACTGGCTGACTAACTTTCATCCCGCCAGTAGGTTTCTGTCATTGTTGGTTGCTGAGGGCTCTTGTTACATTCCGTGCCGACACAGTCCACGATGTCGATGTTGCCTGCATTGGCACCCTTACCTTCTTTGAATATAACCACCGGCGCGGGGGGGATGCCCGGCCGCTTCAGTTTTGTCACCCGGTTTGCCGCTTCCGGCAAAGCAGGAGTGGAGCCGGCCGTTTGGGCGGCGAATAAGGGATTCCCGTCGAACAGGCTGACCCGGTACAGGTTACCGGTGCCCGCGGGTGGATTGCAGTCTGCGCGTTCCACCAAGGATGGCGGAGTGTAAGTGGTGAACAAAATCTGTTTGTTGATGGTCATCGCGGGGGCCAGCACTTTTTCACCATCACTACCCAGGTCAATGCGCCAGCCGCTCTTGTTTAGTGCTGCGAGTGCTGCTGGTGAAGTGTCGCCGTCCACCAGGGCACTGGTGGCGTCGTACAGATCCTTTTCCTCTATCGTCGCAAAATCCCCATCCTTAGACGGTTTGGCTCCGTTAACGTAGGGGTCGCGCAGTGAGTAGAAGGAATCCTGCACCAGTGTGCCGAGCGTGCCGTCGGCAGCAAGCGGGTTGAGCGGGTGGGCTCGGTAACCGGAGCCGATGTTGACGGAGAGGTAGATATTGCCGCCCGGCTTCTGGGTCAGCACGACATCGGGTGCATAGTAGAAGCGTCGGTTGTTTTCGGCATCGTCATCGGCCAGCGTGGCCATGAGTGTGCCTTCGACAGTGAAGTCATCACCGCTGCTGTCGATATCAAAGCGGAATATTTGGCCGCGCATATCGCCGACGTACAGCAAGTCCGCGTAGCCGTCGTGATCGTAATCCATGTCCAGCACCCGGATGTCGGAGGGGATGCTATTGGTCATGTCTGCAAGGGTTAGATTAGGTGCAGGCGGCGGCGTGTTTGGTGTTTCTGTCAGGTCAAGCCCTCTGGCTTCCCAGAGTTTAGCCCCAGTTTTCGCGTCCACAATGTAGACGGCGCGCCCCAGGTTATCATCGACGCCGATAGCGTTGGTGCTGGTGTTATCCTGATTTGTGTCATAGCCTCCGGCAAAAATCAAAACCTTGGTGTTTACGCCGCCAACGGGTAAGTTGGCCAGGGTGGGTTTGGACCAGGTTTGTCCCAGTTCGCTGAAGTCAGGGTTCATTCCGTTGCCTTCAATGACCCACAATAATTTAGGTGCTACGGGATTGGTGACATCCAGCGCATAATAGTTGTTTCCGCCGCGCCGCATGCCGGTGTAAAGGTACACATGCTCGCCGCTATCCGCGCCATCGCCATCATTGTTGAGATCGTGTACCCACACGCTAATGTCGCCGTCCAACCCGTAAGGGTGAGGGCCTGTCTCGTTTGACAGGGGGGCCAAGTTTTTTAACAGCTCTTTGGGAATGAAGGCCGATTGTTCGACGCCGGTTTTGGCGTCGAGGGCGTGCAGGAAGCCGGCATTGGTGGTCACGAACAGGGTCATGATCGGGTCGGTCTCCGTTCCTCCATAGGTAACCAGGGCAGGCTGAGTATGCAGGGGGTCCCCCAGTTTGCTGGCACGGGTGGAGGTGATGATGTTAGCGCGTGTTGTCACAACATTTGTGGCAGTTTCGTCAAGCCCCAGCAGGTCGTAGGGGATGGCGGAGGCGTTCAAGCGGACTGTGTCCTCACTATCAATATCAATAACGCCATTGGTGTAGGTATAGTCGTCGGTGTAAGTGAACAGCTGGCGCGCGGAATTCGTTGGCAGTTGGTCGTTGGCACCACCGCCCTCAATGGATGCGCCATCGGGCTGATTTGCCCAGAGGCTGGTTGAGCTATCTACAAAAAACCCCTCCTCATCAATGGCGACGTTACTGTTTTTACTGAGCACCTTGAGTTCCTGGTCAGCGTTATAGTCCAATGTGTAAGGTTTGACATTGCCGATCCACTTGGGACTGTCTGTGGGTTCGAATAATGTGAAGTAGAGCGTGTCGAAGTTGGATACGTTGCTGAAGGCGTTGGCCGCTAGTGCGGGGGGAGAGAAGGTGGTGTTGGCGCCCACGATATCACTCTGGATTTTTTCCAGAATTTTACCGAAAGCGTTTTTCAGGTTTTCTTCATCATTGGCAACGAAATATTCACCACCACCTTTGATTGCGGTATCGCGGAGCAGGGGCTGGTCGGTGGCAAAACCGATGGTGTAGGTTGTTATTTTTTGAATATCGCGCATATCGTCGCGTTGATCGACGGTGTAAAGATATTCGGCAAGTTCGTCGAGGCAGTCGTTAGAATTTGGTTGAATATTATTACCAATTGTAATAAAGCGACAGCTTCCACTGTTGTAGCCTGGCAGGCGTTGGATGTCGCGATCAGCGGCGCCATCATGTCGGGCGTCACCATCGGAGAGCAATACTATGTAATTGCGCTGACACTGCGAAATAATGGGGCTGATGTAATTGGTATCGGCATCGCTTACCCCCTCCACGTTTCTGTCTGTCATATTATTGAGGCCTCGACCCAGGCCGAACTTTACGTGGTCGCCGCGGAAAAACAGCGTAGCCTCGTACAGGGTTTCCGCGAGCGGGGTGCTACCATCGTGGGAGAGTTGGCTGGCTGCTGCGATAAGGGTTCCTTGTGTGCCCTCGTTATTGTTATCCAGCAATAACATCGGGCTGACGAAGTAACCGCTCTGGCCACCGGTACTAAAGCGCATTAGCCCCGCATTGAATCCAGAAAATTCTTCCATTAAGTTTGTGAACACGTTTTTCACTATGGTTAAACGTGATGGATTGTCGATAGTGGGGGCTGTGACTTCTATGGTGTCTCCCATGCTGTCAGAGGTGTCTACGATGAATAGTACATTAGGGGTTGCCCAATTTTGCCCGGATGAGCCGGTGAGAACCTCGATATCTTCGGCCAGCGCCGGATGCCCTGCTGTGAGCACGTACAGTAGTGAAAGGATAAAGGTATACGGCCAATTGGGTCGGTGTGCCATGAGGGTTCTCTCTTCCTTGCTTGTTCTACTGGTTATTGAATAATTGATTTTACGGGGCTATTTTAGGCATCGGTGCGGTGCGGTAACCTTGCACGGTGCGGCTGCGGATACCTTGGTTAGCTGTGGAGGCGATGCCGGC
>JAADHZ010000034.1 GCA_013151575.1 Gammaproteobacteria bacterium | reverse complement strand
AGTGTAGCGTGGCATGTCATATTCACTTTCCGCCCCCAGGGTTTATATTGATAAATCAAATCACCGGACATCTATCCTGACACAGGGGGCAATCGACAGCACCGCTCGTCGGATCCGGCCCAGGCATTGGACTGCTTTCTTGCAGGCGTGGAGCAGCGGGCCTATCGCCTGGCGCTGATTGCTCCCCGTCGTCGCGGGGACGCGTTGGGTATCCGTCAGGAGGCCATGCTGCGATTGGTCAAGCGCTACAGCGAGCGCGGGCCGGACGAATGGGTCTGCAATTGAGCGACGATGTGGGCATTATCCGCCCGGGCTGACGACGTAGATTCCGTTGACGCCCACCGAGATATTCTCAGCGCGGATATTCATTCACTACCGGCGTCTTTTTCCGGCCACTGGATCAAACAACACAACCTAGTCGGAGGGGCTTGAATACTCCGTAGTTGGAGGGATGTGTCTTCGGAGAATTTGTTGTTACACTTGGCCGGTACGGAGTTCATTTTTTCGGTCTATTTACTGTGTTTTGATTAAGAGAAAAGGAAAGCATGATGAAATCATTTCCACGTAAATTATTACCCTTGGCAACGACTTTTTTTGCCATTGGCGCGGTGTTAAGTGGTTGCGGAGGGGGAGGAGGTAGTTCTGATTCCAGCCCCAGTCCATCGACATTCACCAATGTCACCCTTGATGGCACTGCGGCGAAGGGCATTATCAAAGACGGCAACGTGATAGCCGAGGAATTGAATACTGACGGCTCGGTTCTTGCGCAGGTGGGCAGCGCTGTCACCGGTGCGGATGGCCGTTACACTCTCATGCTGGGCGCCAATTACATTGGCGGCCCCATTCAGGTCACCATCAGCACCGATGCAAATACACAGATGAAGTGTGATGTGCCGTCGGGCTGTGGTGTGCGCACAGACGGCGTCGCGGATACGACTAACCCGACAACCATCGATTTCGGCGAATGGTACAAACCCGGCAGCCTGACCATGTCGGCGCTGGTTGCGGAAGCTGTCTCCAACGACACCATCAGCGTCAGCATTACGCCGTATACCAATTTGGCCGCCAGCCGGGCGATGGCGGCGGGTTCGCTGACCGCCGTCGAGATTTACAGCGCCAATTCCGAGGTGTCCAACTTGCTGGGGGGTATCGACATCCTCAACACCCGACCTCTGGATATTACCAGCGTAACGGCAATTAGCGGCGGCAATAGGACTGAAATAGCCTATGCTGCGTTCGGGGCTGCCATTGCCGCTCTCGCGGATACCAGTGGAGGCAACCCTGATATTGATGGAGCGCTCGATACGCTGTCGAGTTCATTCGCTGGAGGAATGATTATCGCCGACGATGGCGGCATGGATGACACCGTTATCTCTCTACAGGAAATAATTGATGGCGCAACGGGCGCCCTCGGTAAGACCGGTAGGACTGATACTTCGGGGACCTTTATAGCGTTACAAACGGACGTTGATGATGCTGTCAACAATACCGTCGATCCGACACCCAGCGACACCACGGGCGGCACCGCACTGGCCAAGGTTAAAGCCTTTGTCAGTGATGTGCGTACCTGGAGCACTGTCATTGAGGCGGAGACCAGCACCAAAGGCGATGCCTTTGGTATGCAAGTGGATATGGCCTCCAGTGCTGCGAATCTCGGCATGAAGTTCCTGGGGAACCCGGCCTTTAATGCGGCTATTGAGGCCATTGCTATGAAATTGCAAGGTAATGCTTCTACCAACCTTAGTAGCTACGCGTTGAAATTTACTGCTGGCAGTATCTCCCAATCAGGTAACGTCATTACCATCACCAATGGTGTTTTTAGCAAGTATAGCGAAGCCGGTTTGGATGTCACCGTCAATATGAGCGTACAAAAGCCCGCAAATGGCACCATGGGCACAAGTTTCACTATTGGTATTAACTCGGCCACTTTTAGAAGTGATTACGCGGATGCTGATATTACCAGTGGAACCGTTACCGTTAATCTGGCATCACCCTACACTGTCGATTATGCAGCGTTGGACATGGGCACTGCTGGTGTCCCTGAAATCTTGGGTGGCTCACTCAACTTGAATGTGTCGCTGATACAGAAACAGGATCGCTTTGGTGTCGCTCTGGCTTCACAGGTGACCTTTGCGGGCGTGTTATCAACCACGTTAACCAACCCCGCAAAAGACTCCTTTGGTGACATTAGGTGGATTACACCCAGCAGCCTGACCCTGGGTGGCAATATCAGCGACACCGTAGGCAACAGCCTCGATGCCAGCTTCACCGTCAATATCAGCAATGCGGGCTCCTTTACGCCGGTTGGCGGGTTGCCGATGGGGACGATCAAGACGGATATAGTGACCTGGACCTACACCGATGTCAGTCCTACAGACGGCACGGATGATACTTTCACCCTGGTATCGCCCGGTTACACTATGATGATTCAGTGGAATTCGGTCACTGGTGCAGCTAGCTACACCCAGTCATGGAGTGACGGCTACAGCGGCGGTGGTTCTCTTAGTGGTCTTTTCACCGACGTTGATACTGCCGTCGCCGCTCCCACATCACCGCTAAACTGGTCTCTGCCCTATTATCAGTGGGTTGATGGTGAAGGCGGTTACTCCGTGAACTACACGGGTACTTCCTTCAGTGCGAACGGTAGCGCAGACGGTAGCCTGGTGTATTCTGAATTTGTGCTGGAAAATTCCTCCAACTGGCTCAAAGGAACCGCCGGCCTGAATTTCACTTTGCAGTTGGCGGAGCTGCCGGAAGCCTCTGTCAACATCAGCGGTGATCGGACCGAGTTCAAAGCGGGCACAGCAACTATCACCATCGCCTATGGAACGCGGCAGATTGTCATCAACAGCACCTTCACCCCTATGTCGTCAACCGGCAGCGTCACCATCACCAATCAGGATGGCGTTACCATGAACCTCGAAGGTGGGGATTTTGAAACGGGCATGGATAGCAATATCGTGTATAACGGTAATACCTATGCCACCGTTGAACAGATGGCCAACGGCCTGACGAAAATCACCTACATCGACGGCAACTTTGAAATCTTGTAATACGCACGGCCAATAGGCAATGATTGGGGCGGCCATCTGGCCGCCCCTTTTTTATGCTCGGAAATCACATTGCATGCATTTCAGACTAATTTTTTTGTTACTGCTACTGTTGCTGGCATCTGTAACCTGTGTCTCGGCGGCGGATTATCGATCTTATACTCAGATTCAGAGTATTTCCTACAGTCAGCCCATCGCCATTCAATCCATGGTGCGTGAATGGCAGCCACCTTTCAAAGGAGGAAGCAAAGCATTCACCTATAACAGAGCGGAAGTAGGGATGCGTTGGGGGAATTGGCAATTCGGCATTCTGGAACGCTATGATTATCTGTTGGAATTTTCGCCGCAAACGGCAGAACTGTTCAATCTCACGGAAAGCCGTCTGCCACTCGAAGCGGGCAGAGAGTATGAATTGCGCATCAAGGCACGCCAACAGCGCAGCCGGGGTGTGCGTCTGGGGTACCGGCAAAAATTTAGCTCGAAATTTTCCGTCGAAGTGGCAGCGTCCTATTTGCAGGGTAAGTCTCTCACCGATGGCAGTATCCGCGGGTCTGCTCAGGTCACGGCCAATAATGATTATGAATTTCAATTTGAAACCGATTATTTTTACTCCCGGGACGTGCTGTTTGAGCGGGACGTGGCACCACCAAAAGGCAGTGGTTACAGCACAGACATCCTGTTCGACTGGCGGCCAGGCGAACGTTTTCAGGCCCAGCTAAGCATCGTCGATTTATTGGGAAAGATATTTTGGGAGAATGCTCCCTATACTGTCGCCACCGCTTCCTCGGCCACCAAAATATACGACGAAAACGGTTATGTCCGGTATGCCCCAGCTATCTCGGGGCGTGAGTCAAACCGAAATTTTACCCAGGTTTTACCACGTAAAATATTTTTTATGGCGAAGTATCAGTGGTCGCCCGATGTTGAACTGTTAGCGGAAATTCAGGATTTTGGCATTGTGCGATTTATCAGTGCGGGGGCGGGTTGGTGTTATCGTCGCAGCGATTGTTTTCAGGGGCTCTTCAACCAAACGGCCGGAGCGCTGAGCCTGCGATACTTGGGGCACGGATTACGGGTTGAGCTGGCCAGCGACCAACTGAATATCAATCGAGCCCGGTACCTGGTTTTTCAGTTTTCGTTTAACCGGAATTTTTAGGGGAAAATTATGAGTCAGACGTGCAAATCACAAAATCGGAAAAAGAAATAGAAACAAATAATTTCCGACGACAAAGGTGCTGAGGTAGAGTGGACTCACTTCCAGACAAACCCCCTATTTGTTTGAGACCCGCCGCGAAACCTCCCCGTTTCGCGGTTTTTTTTTGACTGTTTTTACCCCTATCGTGTCAACCAAAACCCGGGAACGGCGTTGTACAGTACACGCACGCCACAAATCATTGCGTGTGATGTCTGGACAATGCGGGTGGCCAGTGGTGAAAATGAGGGTAGCGGGGCGACAAAATGAAGCGGAGGTTATGCGCTGGACAATCGACAACACAGCTCGTCGGACCAGGCCCAGGCGTTGGACAGCTTTCTTGCAGGCGTGGAGCAACGGGCCTATCGCCTGGCGTTGATCGCCACCAGCAATCGCGAGGACGCGCTGGATATCGTGCAGGACGCCATGCTGCGACTGGTCAAGCGCTACAGCGAGCGCGGGCCGGACGAATGGGGCCCGCTGTTTCATCGCATTTTGCAGAGTGTGATCCGCGACGGGTATCGGCGCAGCCGGGTGCGCAATCGCTGGCGGCAGTTTTTCGGTCGCCCCCCGGAGGGCGACGGCGAGAGCCCGGGCGAAGACCCGCTGGAGACTCGCTTCGCCAGCGCAGACCCAGGGCCGGTGGTCGGATTGGCGCAGTCCCAGACCATCAGGGAGCTGGATAAGGTGCTGCACCAGTTGCCACTGCGCCAGCAACAGGCCTTTCTGCTGCGTCAGTGGGAAGGTCTGAGCGTGCGGCAGACTGCCGAAGCCATGGGTTGCAGCGAGGGCAGCGTCAAAACTCATTTATCACGCGCCGTGAAAGTGCTGCGTGAACAATTGAAAGAATATTGGCTGGAGAGCACGACATGAGCGATTCACCCCACACCCCCGACCGGACGGAGCAGCGCCTGCTGGACGCAGTGAAAACTTCCCTGGATCAGTCCGAGCAGACGCTGGACGGTGTCACTTTGGGCCGATTGCGGGCCGCGCGGCGCGAGGCGCTGGGCACGTTGACTACGAACCATCCCCGTCGCCGCAGACGGGAATTGCTGGGTGGTTTTGCCGTGGCCGCCACCTTGGCGACGCTGACGGTGTCCCTGTGGATTCTGCCCCCTGCTCCCGGCGATGTGTCTGGCAACAGCCTGCCAGCATTGGAGGATGTGGCCCTGCTCACGGATGCCGAAGAGCTGGAATTTTATCAGGACCTGGATTTTTACCTATGGCTGGACAGCAATGGGTCAGACAGTAACAAACCGGAACCCGTCGATTCGGGCGCAACGGAGCGGGGAGGGCAGGCACTTGGCGGCGATCAGCAAACCGGATAAAGCCCGTCCAGTTCCGGTGCGATACCGGTGGCGACCCTGGAGCCTGGCCGTAGTATTGGCCGTGAGCACCTGCCCGTCAGCATTGCTGGCGGCGGATCCGGCCACTGAATCAGACGAGACACCAAGCCTGGAATTACTGGAATTCCTCGGCGCCTGGGAAACCGACGACGGGCAATGGCAGGACCCGCTCCAGTTGCTGGCCGAGGTGGAATCCGAGTCGCAAGCCAAAAAGCCTGAAGGTGGCAGTGATGAGTAGCCAAACGAAACGAATGAAAATGAATATGCGCAACCTGAAACGCCGATTTTTATTGATATTGGTGCTGGCGGGCGGCGTGTCCCCCACTGCTTGGGCCGAGGCTGATGCTGGAAGCGGCATTGCCTGGGGCTCTCTGAATCAACAAGAGCAAAGCCTGCTCAAGCCTTTTGCCGATCAGTGGGAAACACTGCCGCCGGGGCGTCAGCAGCGGCTGCGCAAGGGAGTCCATCGCTGGTCTACGCTGGGGCCGGAACAGCGTCAGCGCTTCAAAAAACGCTTCCAGCAATGGCGAAAATTACCACCGGAACGGCAGGCTAGGGTACGCAAACGCTTCGAATATTTCATGACCTTACCGCCCCGTGAACGTAAGCGCCTGCGTGCCGGTTTCCGGGAATTCAAGGGGATGCCAGCGAAACGCCGCGAGGTCCTGCGGGATTCCTGGCGACGCATGAGCCCCGCCGAACGTCGGCATTTCAGACAGCGGCGTCTGCAAAATCACCGGGGCCAGCGCCGTCCCCCACGTGACCATCGCCGTTGAGCGCTCCCGGTTGAGTCGGTGGCCGGGTTACACTCTCAGCCTTTTTCAATGTGAGTGTGAATTGATGAAGAGACCTCGTTGAGCAAACCGGTATTTTTGTTGGGTCTGACGATGGCGATTTTTTGTGGCGCGGCGTGGCCTTCCCCCGAGGAGGTTGATATTCCGCCTGACGTCCTGCCGGATCTCATCGCCCTCGACGTTAGCGGCGATGCTCGGGGCGGGCGTGATGCCTACCTGGATCTGGATGTGGGCATGGTCGGCGGGGCTCGCTTCATGGCCACCCTGGGCAGCAGCCGCTTCGATAGCACCAAGTCCGACAACACCAAGCGCGTGGTGGTGACTCGCACCCGCATCATCGGCATTCGCAGCAATCCGCTGAATACCGTCGGCGCTGGGCTGGAGTTTGAAAACTGGGGCGAGGAAGGCTCCCTCATTGTCCGCAGCTGGCGTGTATTGCTGGACGTCAACACCGAGCACTGGTTTGCCGCTGTGCGCCGCCAGCGTCGTGAATACACCCTGTACTTTCGTTCCGGGTGCCGACTCTGTCCCGCTACCGTCACTGGCCGTAGCGCCTCCATGACCCTGGAACTCGGCTATTACAGCGATGGTCCCTGGGCGGTGAACCTGGGTTACACCCGCCACGACTACGATTTTAACGTGCGTCGGGTGACCTCAGAGTTACAGCGGGAATCTTTTTCTGCTGCCACTCGGGACCTCGCCAGCGGTTTCGAGGACACTCGCCGCAGCATCACCGTGTCTTATGCCACGGAGCAGAGTCTGTGGAGTGTCACGCAAATCAAAAGTATCTCAAAGGTCGACGGCGCAGAAACCCAGTTTATCACCCTCCGTGCTTCCTTCAGTCTCGACGCCCACTGGCGGTTGAACGCCCGGCTGGGTCGCCAGCGGTTGGCCGGTAGCAACCAGGGCGTGACGTTCATCGGCTCTGGTGTGGCCTATTCCTGGTAGACGTTCAAGCCATTTTTGTTTTTCCTGTCAACCGATCCCGCCGGGCTGCGTTGTACCGAATGCGGCGCTAAAAATCGCCCGCCTACTATTCGACGATCGACATTTTGCAGGAGACATCATTATGAATTTACGACTCACCGCGCCTTTTTACGGAACACTCCGAAGAGGCATCGACGACGGCCATGGGCCTTTCCGCTGGTTACTGGCTTTGTTTTTACTGGCTCTCAGCCTGGGGTTAGCAGGCTGCGGGGCCGATGGCGGAGCCTCAAATGAGGAGGGCGACGGCGAAGTGGTTATCAGCCTCACTGACGCCGAGGGCGATTTCGCCAGTTACACTGTGGACGTGCTGTCGCTGACGCTCACCAAGGCCAATGGCACGGTGGTGGAGACCTTGCCGGTATCCACCCGCGTGGACTTCGCACAGTACACGGATCTCACCGAGTTCCTCACTGCCGCCACCGTGCCCAACGGCGTTTACGTAGCAGCTGACATGGTGCTGGACTACCGCAATGCCGACATCCGGGTGGAAAACGCTGCGGGTGATTCGGTTAAAGTGGACAGTATTTTAGACACTGACGGCAACCCCGTGACGCAACTGGATATGTCGGTGGACCTGGAAGGGCGCAATTCCCTGCGAGTGGCTCCGGGATTGCCCAGCCATATGACCCTGGATTTCGATCTCAAAGCGTCCAACAACGTGGCGTTTGATACCGGTACGCCCACCATGATCGTGAAACCCATGCTGTTGGCTGATCTGGAACTGGAGCGTCCCAAGGTTCATCGCCTGCGCGGCCCGCTGGCGGATGTGGACTTGAGGGCGCAAACCTTTGAAGTCATTCTGCGTCCGTTCCATCACGCGATGGACAACGACCGTCGTCGCCACTTCGGTGCCCTTAAGGTAGTGAGCAACGACGCCACCCTGTATGACATCAGTGGTGAGACCTACGAAGGCCAAGCCGGGTTGGAGGCGCTGGACACCTTGCCGGCATTCACTGCCGTGGTGGTGTTGGGTGACCTCAAAATGAATCCCCGTCGCTTTGAAGCGCGTGAAGTGTATGCCGGTACCAGCGTACCCGGCGGCGATCTCGACGTGATCACCGGCAATGTGATCGCCCGCCGTGGCGATGTGCTTACCGTGAAGGGCGCCACCCTGGTGCGCGCCGGTGGTAGCGTGATATTCAACGATCAGGTGATTGTGAACCTGGGCGAGATGACCACCGTGAAGCGGCAGATGTCCATGGGTAACACCTGGACCATTGACGACGTGTCCGTGGGCCAGCGGGTGCGCATCTTCGGCAGCCTTATCACCGACACCGCCACCCGACTGGAGATGGATGCCGGCGTGAATGTGGAAGGCCGTGTGCAGATGCGCTTCACCACTCTGCGTGGTGCCGTGGTGGGCAGGGTCAGTGTGGCGGTTATTTCCCCGCAACCGCTGCCATTTGTGATTAAGCTGCGGGCCATCGACGGCCGGGGCGTAGGCTTGTTCGATTTCAGTGGCACGGGGAATGGCACTGACAACGACGCCAACCCCAGCAACTACGAAATCGACACCGCGATGCTGGACACCTCCTCCTTCACCGACGGCATGCCGGTGCGGGTGCGTGGTTTCGTGCGGGCCTTCGGCCAGGCTCCGGCTGATTTCGAGGCCAAGAACCTGGTGGACGTGGTTCAGCAGCGTGCCGTGATGGCAGTGAACTGGATTCCGCCCACCGGTCGTGCCATTGAGACCGTCAGCGCCGATGGCATCACCCTGAACCTTGCCGGTGTGGGGCGTTTCCACTACCTGGTGCGTGGACGAGTGAGCCTTGACCTCACCGAGCAAGACACGGCGCCGCAAATCGTGCCGCGCACTGAAGGGCCACGTGCGGGTGAAGGCATGTTCTGGATCGGCGAGAAGGGTACCCGGCAGTTACACACCACTTTCGCGAACTTCGCGCGGGACCTCGACGCTCGCCTTGCCGCCGGTGCCCAAGTGAAATACGTGGGGGGAAGAGGGTATTACGACGACCGCAGTGGTGTGTTGACCGCAGGCTTTGTAGCGATCGCTTTGAAGTGAAATCGATTAATAATTAATCACTATTGTTTAATGTTGAGGGGGTGGCCGGATGGCCGCCCCTTTTTTTATCAGGGTAATAAAGCCAAGGTTTGCGTATGTCAAACTGTGGCATGTTTTGTTTTTTAAAGTCCTCGATAGGAGATCTGTAAATTCCACGCCTCCAGGCGGTTAGGGTCAGTTATGGTACGTTTGGGGTATGCAGAATTATAAGCATGGTGCTCGCACTATTTAGGATTGCAAATATCACTTGGTATGGATAACGAAATATCGTTGTCCGATATTGTGTGGTGATGTAGGGCAGAGGTGCCGTGAGTTATTGCGAGAGATTGCGCGAAGTAAAGAAATGATATCTATGCGGGAGCGATCAAAAGGGATCATGTGCATATGCTGATAGGTATCCCGCCGAGTAAGTCTGTATCCAAGGCGGCCCAGTTTCTGAGAAGGGAAGAGTTCTCACAAAATGCTATCGGAGTTTCCGCAACAGAATAAGATTACAGTCTCCAAAAAAAAGCTCCAGCCATACGACTGGAGCTTTTTTCTTTTCAAATGGCGTCCCCAAGGGGATTCGAACCCCTGTCGCCGCCGTGAAAGGGCAGTGTCCTAGGCCTCTAGACGATGGGGACATTGACCGTTACTCGTAACCGCGAGCTTTCGTTTCCCAACAAATCAAGTTGGTGGAGCTAGGCGGGATCGAACCGCCGACCCCTTGCATGCCATGCAAGTGCTCTCCCAGCTGAGCTATAGCCCCGAAAAACGAAGCGTCATTTTAGTGAAATTTGAGCTGGTGTCAAGACAGATTAGCTGTTTTCGAGGAATCGAACTCAAAACACCGTGAAACGGGGGCATAATTAAGGTAAATCATCTTTTTGCCGTTAAATGGTAATTAAATCACCGCTTTGATCATTCATGCTCTCGTTCTTACATCATGACACTCAGGCAATTGTTAACACCTCCTAGAGCCGTCTCCTAAATACAGAGTGTATTCAGAGTCGCCCAAATTTGCTTCAGCGAGGCGCCATCAATCGCAATGACTTACCTTACTATCCGTTAAATTCGTTAAATCAGCAACCCTACATGAGAGCAACACTCGCGAAATTGCTCGGTATCAATGGCTGCGAATACGCCGCTGAAAGGTGCCATCCAATGTGAGGCTTAAACTACGGTTAAGCTTGAGTCGTTCTGCAAACCATTCTCCTTTATACGCTTCCTCAAGCTGTTCAATAGCCACCCAATTATCGGCGCTACGGATGACGGCGCAGAGGGTGACAAAAAAATGTCTTGTAGTTCGCTTTTCTTTTGCCGATTGAGGCGCGGGTTTTCTTACTGTCTCGAAAAGTGACGGATGATCGAGGGGGTGGGTTTAATCATCATTTGACACCAATTAAAGATGGTTTACCTTCATGATGCTCCATTTCACGGTGTTTAAAGTCCAATTACCCTGAATTACAGTCCGCAATTGCTCTGTTTTTCCAGAAAAATCATGTAGAATGGCGTCCTTTTTTTGGGGCTAGTCAAACGTAGGGGCGGTGGTGGCAGCACGATCCCGATACGCAAGGATAGAAAGACAGCTCACCAATCACCTAATCTAAACTTCGCCCAACTTTCAACGCGCAAAGAGTGTAAACATGACTGACCTATCGCATTACAGAAACATCGGTATCTTCGCCCACGTGGACGCCGGTAAGACCACCACCACCGAGCGTATCCTCAAGCTCACCGGCAAGATCCACAAGCTGGGCGAGGTGCACGACGGCGCGGCCACCACTGATTTCATGGAGCAGGAGCAGGAGCGCGGCATCACCATCCAGTCTGCCGCTACGTCCTGCCAGTGGGACGGCCACCGTCTGAACATCATTGACACCCCCGGACACGTGGACTTCACCATCGAGGTGTACCGTTCGCTGAAGGTGCTGGACGGCGGTATCGGCGTATTCTGTGGCTCCGGCGGTGTGGAGCCGCAGTCCGAAACCAACTGGCGTTATGCCAATGAGTCCGAAGTGGCCCGCATCATCCTGGTGAACAAACTGGACCGCCTCGGCGCTGATTTCTACCGCGTGGTCAAGCAGGTCGAAGACGTGCTGGGTGCCAACCCGCTGGTGATGGTTTTGCCCATCGGCATCGAGGATGATTTCAAGGGCGTGGTGGATCTGCTAACCCGCAAGGCCTGGGTATGGGACGATTCCGGCGACCCCACCAACTACACCGTGGAAGACGTACCCGCCGACATGACCGACCAGGTCGAAGAATGGCGTGAAAAACTCGTCGAGACCGCCCTGGACCAAGACGACGACTTGATGGGAAAATACCTGGACGGCGAAGAACCCTCCATCGACGACCTCAAGCGTTGCGTCCGCAAGGGCACCATCGCCCTGGATTTTTTCCCCACCTACTGTGGCTCTGCGTTCAAGAACAAGGGCATTCAGCTGGTGCTCAACGCGGTGGTGGACTACCTGCCCAACCCAATGGAAGTAAAGCCACAGCCGGAAGTGGACCTCGAAGGCAACGAGACTGGCAAGTTCGCCATCGTCGATGCCGACAAGCCCTTGCGCGCGCTGGCCTTCAAAATCATGGACGATCGTTTCGGCGCTCTGACCTTTACCCGCATTTACTCCGGCAAGCTCAACAAGGGTGACACCCTGCTCAACACCTTCACCGGCAAAAATGAGCGCATCGGTCGTATCGTCGAAATGCACGCCGACGAGCGCATCGAGCTGGACTCCGCCCAGGCTGGCGACATCGTAGCCTTTATCGGTCTGAAAAATACCCGGACCGGGCACACACTGTGTGATCCCAAAAACCCCGCTACGCTGGAGCCCATGGTATTCCCGGACCCGGTTATTTCCATCGCCATCAAGCCTAAAGACAAGGCCGGTTCCGAAAAAATGGGCCTGGCCATCAACAAAATGATCCAGGAAGATCCCTCCTTTCGCGTGGAAACCGATGAAGAGTCCGGCGAGACCATCATCAAGGGCATGGGCGAGTTGCACCTGGACATCAAGGTGGACATCCTCAAACGCACCCACGGCATCGAAGTGGAAGTGGGCAAACCGCAGGTGGCCTACCGCGAAACCATCACCCAGCGCGTGGAAGACAGCTACACCCACAAAAAACAGACTGGTGGTTCCGGCCAGTTCGCCAAGATTGATTACATCATCGAACCCGGCGAAACCAACAGCGGCTTCACCTTCGAATCCACCGTGTCCGGTGGTAACGTGCCGCGCGAATTCTGGCCCGCCGTGCAAAAAGGTTTCAGGAACATGATGGGAGAAGGTGTATTGGCTGGCTTCCCAGTGCTGGATGTTCACGTCAATCTCACCGACGGTGGTTTCCACGCGGTGGACTCCTCAGCCGTGGCCTACGAAATTGCTGCCAAGGCTGCGTTCCGTCAATCCATCCCCAAGGCCGGTGCCCAGTTGCTGGAACCCATCATGAAAGTGGATGTGTACACCCCTGATGACCACGTGGGTGACGTGATTGGCGACCTTAACCGTCGTCGCGCCATGATCCTGGGCCAGGATGCCGGAACCACCGGCGTGCGCGTCAAGGCCGAAGCGCCGCTGGCAGAGATGTTTGGCTACATCGGTGATCTGCGCACCATGACTTCCGGTCGTGGTCAGTTCTCCATGGAGTTTTCACGGTACGCACCTTGTCCAAAAAATGTGGCGGACGACGTCATCAAGGAAGTGCAGGAGCGTAACGCGAAAAAGTAATTGTTCGCGGAAAAGTCAGAACGTGTTTCTAAAAAAGGCCGGACAGCAAAGCTGTCCGGCCTTTCTTAATTGGACCGGCAGTGAAAAACTGCGCGTTTTAAAGACGAGGCAGCAAGGCCTCCGGCAACCGGTAGATTTTTTCGACCTCCAACGGTTCGTCTCCCTCTTTCCCCCCGGTTTTATTCACGGGATACCGGAATGCCAAAAAACTTGCCGTAAGCTGTAGATTTTTCCCTCCTTGAACGGCGTCGTCAGCATTACCATGCAACCGATCACCCACCACCGGAAAACCTTCCTCCGCCAGGTGGCGACGAATCTGATGCTTGCGACCGGACTCGATACTCACATCCAGTAGTGAACGATCCAGGACCTCGTCGTATTTCAGCAACAAGGCGTGACTGCACGCCGCCCGTCCGTCGATGCTTTGAGTCATGGTGTAGGAAGCGGGCGTTTTCGGAAAACACCCATGTACCAGCACGCGATAACGTTTTTCAATGGCGCGTTGTTCAAACAGCCGTGAAAACTGCGACGCCGTAGATTTTTTATGAGCGATAATCATCAGTCCCGTGGCGGCGCGATCCAGCCGGTGCACGATGAATGCTGGCCGCTGAGGTTGCAGATGCGTTTCCACCCAACGGGAAATAGTGCAATGATCACCCCACTTCGAGCCCTGCGAGCGCAGACCATAAGGTTTGCACCAGATGCTGTATGCCCCTTCATCGGCAATCAGCTCGGGGGGTGGGGGCTGTTCCGCAAGCACGGTTTCATCGTAGTACAAATGCAGAGTATCTCCCGGCTCCAGTATTTTTTTGACTCTGCGTAAACGCTGCGCTTTTTCGCTGCTGCCCTTGAGCATCACCCACACCGCGCCTTTCTGTGCTATCTGTTTTATACGTTGCTTTGAAAATTTCGTGGCGTCGGCCAGCAGCTCCAGCGCGGGAGCGGAATTTGTTTCAATCCCTATGTGTTTTTCAAAAATATGTAGATCATTCACGATGATTTGGGCACTCGCATGGGCAGACAAATTACGCGCATCAGTGTAACCGAAGGCTGGTTGTTTCTCCCCAAAAACCCCAAGGTGGCCAGGCCAACCTTTTTATGGCTCTTCAGAAAAATGTGTGGATACTTTCAGGCGTTCTATTCAGGACATTGCGCTAGTGCGTGATATAAAACGACCTCCGTCGCTTGGTTTTGCTGCGAAGGTTCGGGTCAATAATGTGAATGCGGATATGCCCTAATGCCCAGCTGTGCGTCTCAATCTGCAACGCATCATAGACATCCGATTCATGCCATAGAGACGGGTCATTTTACTCCGGCTGATCTATGCCAACGGAGGCTATCATGCAGGGAGGCCGAGGTGAGGATGCCGCTAATCAAGTCTCCGGCATGTGGCAGGCGGCTTCAATATTTTGGTCCTAAAAATGAGGTCACAACGATGCCGTATCAGTTTGATTTTACTGTGGTTTTCACGCCCATTCACCTTTTTTCATGAGAGGCGGTTTGATGCTTTGGCGGCGGTTAGCGGTTCAGCGTGACAGAGGCCCGTCGGTTTAACGCTCGCCCCTGATCGGTACGGTTGCTGGCCTTGGGACGACGTTCACCCCAGGAGCTTAGTTTGAATTTGTTGGAGGCGATGCCCTTGCCCGCTAGGTACTGCTTGATGGCCTGGCTACGGCGGGTTCCCAGTTTGTCGTTACTGCGGCGTCGGCCGATATTGTCGGTGTGGCCCTCTATCACGATCTGTTTCACGCTAGGGTCGCTGTTCAAGTACATCGCTAGTTTGTCCAGCCGGTTACGGTCCTTTTTCGTGAGGCTGGCCTTGCCGAAATCAAAACGTAGCTCGATGTTTTTAAAATCGGCAAACAGGTATACCGGTAATTTGCTGAGGCAGGTGATGAATTCATCCAGTGCCGGTTTGATATGGATGCCGGGCAGGGTGATATTGACTCGGTCCCGGGCATCCGCCCAGTCACGGTAGCTCAGGGTGAGAAACATGCCTTTTTGTAATTCAGCCAACAGGCGGCGCGACAGAGGGGCGTCGAAACGGAACGGCTGTTCGCCTTTGTGTACGGTGACTTCGCCCAGGTCCACCGCATCGACCTGATGTTTCCATTCCGGCGGCAGGGAGCGCAGGCGGGCATGGCCCCCAGAATGGGTGGCGTGACGTTTGACCCGCAGAGTGAAACCCAACTGGCCGCCTTCGCTTTGGGCGAAATTGGCTTGGCCATAGAGAGGAATGTTATGTGTGAGGCTGCAATGCCGTTTTTGGCTCGATGCCTGCCAACGCACGCCATCTAATGGCGCTTGATAGTGCTGAGATCCGGCCACGGCCCTGTGGTTCGGCAGACCGGCGACAAACAGTAAAAAAATCAGGAGGGCTATCTTTCGCATAGGTGCTTTGAAAAACCGTATTCTTCATCCGCTAGCGGCCGTACCGATGAATGTCTTTAGATTTCACAAAGGACTGGTTTCTGGTTTGAAAAATTGCCGCCGCCCGCAGATTGGCTAAAGATCCCCTGTCGCTCTGCCGCTACCACAGCATAAAGTTGTGCGGGATGCCCGGACCCACCGTGCCCCGCTAGCGGCCAAAGGAGGCTTCGTGTTGCAATACCTGTTGAAGCAGTTGTGCCTGGTTTTTGTATTGATGGTGTTAGCGATGGCCGCACAGGCTCAAACCGTGGAGGCTGAAGGTTCAGCACCGATAGACGGGCCGGTGGGGGTAGCCAAGCGTCTTGCCCTGCAAGACGCCATTCGACAAGCGCTGATCCAATCCAGTGCCACTGTTTCTACCACCACGGTGATGTCATTGCGCGGGGTGGTGTCGGACAACGTGCGTTTCACCGCCCGAGGACGTGTCACAGGGGTCGTGGTGTTAGACGAGTGGAGCGATGAGGGCAACTATTATGTGCGCATCCGCGCCCAGGTTCCGGGAGGGGGCGGGGTGGCATCGGCATCGCTGACACCTGGGCTGTTGTCCCCATCACGGGCCGAGGCGATATCGACATTTTCCGGTCTCGAATACCGACGCAAGTTGGCGGTCACCCAATTTCATGTACTGGACCGCACCCAGATATCTGATCTACCGGACATTGAAATATCGTTGGCGCGTGAGTTGAAACGTCGCCTCGATAACACCGGCAAGGTGCGAACAGTGGATGCCTCCCAGTATCTGGTGCCGTTGGCCGGTCAGGATTTAATGTCACAGCGGCGCATCCTGGGCGCGTTGCCCCCAGCCACAGACGCTGGTCAGGTGGCTACCGAGTTTGCCGAATCACTGGGCGTGCAGTTTATAGTCACCGGGGTGATTCGTGATATGGGCACCACCAAACATCTGCTGGGGATGCGGATTCGCCACCTGGAGCTGGATTTGACAGTGCATGACGGCATTACCGGTGAAGAGGTGGCGCGCCACCGCATTAACGAATCAGTAGAGACCATTGGAGTCTTCGACGCTCCCATCACCACGCCGGTACTCAACGATAAATTTTACGCCTCCCCCCTCGGGCAAAAGGTAGACCGGGTACTGAACAAGCTGGTGAGCATGCTGGTGAATGACCTCGACACCCAACCTTTTGCCGCACGGGTACTGCGTACGGAAGGTAACAAGGTGTTTTTTGATGCGGGTGGTACGGCCAATGTGAAGGTGGGGGACGTGCTGAGCACCTACCGGCTGGCCTCGGCCTTCCTCAACGATCTGTCCGGGCAGCGCAGTCTGGGGACCCCGGAACGGGCCTCTGCAACATTGATTGTTACTCAGGTGCAGCGATTATTTTCGGTGGGAGAGCTGGATTCTGAGACCGCCCGACTGAGCCCTGGCGATGTGATTCGGTTCGAACCCTAACAAACGCCTCATCAACAGCGCATTGACAACGTTGTTTTCTTTCGGGCCTCTCTCGGGCATCCTGGGAAGTTTTTTCGCAAATGTGGTTGCTTGCTTTCATCCATGTAAACAATGGGACAAGCTATCATCATAGGGCTGTTTGTAGCCGTTCCAGAATGTTTTCCATATTGAAAACAAAACCCACATTTTTTTAGCCCGAATGCACCATCTTGTTGGCAAGCAGCATCATGCTCCAGCGTTGTGTAAATCCCGTAGCCGATACAGTGCCTCCAGCGCTTCGCGTGGCGTGAGTTCGTCGGGATCAATGCTCTTCAGCGCCTTCAGTGCAGGGTGGTCTTTGGCGGGTGGGGCAGTGGGTGACGAGAACAACGAGAATTGTTTGACGGTTTCGCCGCTGGGGGCATCGGCGCTTTGTTTTTCCAGTTGTATGAGGTGTTTTTTGGCGCGCTGGATGACGGCTTTAGGCACGCCAGCCAGCGCCGCCACCTGTAAGCCATAACTTTGATTAGCAGGCCCTTCTTTTACTGTGTGCATGAACACGATGCCATCGCCGTGCTCCACTGCGTCTAGGTGTACATTGGCTATCTGTAGCAGGGTTTCTGGCAGGGTGGTTAACTCAAAGTAGTGAGTCGCAAACAGGGTGAAGGCATGTACTGTGGTGGCCAGTTCTTCGGCGCAGGCCCAGGCCAGTGATAGGCCGTCGAAGGTGGAGGTGCCGCGGCCCACTTCGTCCATCAGCACCAGGCTGCGTTCGCTGGCATTGTGCAGAATATTCGCGGTCTCTGTCATTTCCACCATGAAGGTGGAGCGGCCACCGGCCAGGTCATCGGAGGCGCCGATGCGGGTGAAGATGCGGTCGAAGGGACCGATCACTGCGCGCCGTGCTGGCACGAAGCTACCCACATGGGCGAGCAGGGTGATCAGTGCGGTCTGGCGCATGTAGGTGGATTTACCGCCCATGTTGGGACCGGTGATGATTAGCATGCGGCGCTGCTCATCGAAGTGCACGTCGTTGGGAATGAAGGGCTCGCTGGATACCTGTTCCACCACCGGGTGGCGGCCGGCTTCGATGTGCAATCCGGGGGTGTCTACTAATTCTGGTTGGACCAAGTCGAGGTTGTCGGCACGCTCGGCGAAGTTGGCCAGTGCGTCCAGCTCCGCCAGTGCGGCGGCGGAGTCCTGTAGCTCGGCGATGACATCGGCGAACCGGTCGAACAGTCCTTCGTAAAGGGATTTTTCCCGCGCCAGCGCACGTTCGTTGGCAGACAATGCCTTGTCTTCGAAGGCTTTTAATTCGGGGGTGATGTAGCGTTCCGCGCCCTTCAGGGTCTGGCGGCGTATGTAGTCTTCCGGTGCGTTGGCGGACTGTGCCTTGCTGATTTCGATGTAATAGCCGTGCACGCGATTATAGGCGACTTTCAATGTATTGATGCCGGTGCGTTCGCGCTCGCGGGTTTCCAGGTCTAACAAAAATTGTCCGGCGTTTTGCTTGATCGTGCGCAGTTCGTCCAGTTCGGCATCGAAACCGGGGGCGATGACGCCGCCGTCGCGGATCAGCGCCGGTGGCGTGTCGATGATGGCACGGGCCAGCAGCTCATGTAATTGCGGGTAGTCGCCGATACGCTGGTGCACGGCCTCCAGCAAAGAACAGTCTTGTCCGGTGATGATGGCGGTCAGCGTATTGCGCAGCGCCGGTAATTGCCCGAGGGTGTCACGCAGCTGCGCAAAGTCACGGGGGCGCGCGCTGCGCAGGGCGACGCGCGCGAGGATGCGTTCCACGTCACCGATGCTGCGCAGGGTGTCGTGCAGGCCTTCGTGGTGGTGGCCGTCCAGCAGCACGGCGACGGCGTGATGGCGTTGGCGCAGGGGCAGGTGGTCCGCCAGTGGACGGTTGATCCAGCGCCGTAGCAGGCGACTGCCCATGGGGGTGGCGGTGTGGTCCATCACCCAGGCCAAGGTGTGCTCGCGGCCGCCGCCGAGGTTGGTTTCCAGTTCAAGATTACGGCGGCTGGCGGCGTCCAGCACCACGCTGTCTTCGCGGCGCTCGACTTGCAGGCCTCGGATGTGGGGCAGGGCGGTACGCTGGGTGTCTTTGACGTATTGCAGTAGGCAACCGGCGGCGGCGATGGCCAGATGCAATTGTTCGCATCCTTCTCCGCCAATACCAAAACCGGCCAGGTCGTGCGTACCGAACTGCTGGGTGAGCAGGCGGCGGGCGGCGTCCAACTCAAAATACCACGGTGGCTGATGACGCAGGCCAGGGCGACTGGTATCAATTCCGGCGGGAATCGCTTCTTCGTTAAGCAGCAGTTCCGATGGATTGAGCCGTTCCAGTTCACTGGACAGGGCTTCATCACCGTCTACCTCCAACACGCTGAAACGCCCGCTGGTGACGTCCAGCGCGCCCAGCCCGTAGCGTCCGCCATGGCCGTGTACCGCCACCACCAGGTTGTCTCGGCGTTCCTCCAGCAAGGCTTCGTCGGTGACCGTTCCGGGAGTGACGATGCGTGTTACCTTGCGCTCCACCGGGCCCTTGGATTTGGCGGGGTCGCCCACCTGCTCGCAAATGGCGACGGACACCCCCTGACGCACCAGTTTGGCTAGATAACCATCGGCGGAATGGTAGGGGATGCCGCACATGGGAATGGGGTCGCCGCCGGACTTGCCGCGGGCGGTGAGGGTGATGTCCAGCAATTTCGCAGCCTGGCGGGCATCGTCGAAGAACATTTCGTAGAAATCGCCCATACGGTAAAACAGCAGGGTGTCCGGGAATTCAGCCTTGATGCGCAGGAACTGTTGCATCATCGGGGTGTGTTTGTTGTTTTTTTCTTTAGAACTCATGCTGTTGTACTACTTATGTGATTGAAATATTTTTCATCGTCTCTTCAAGGTCTCAGTGAATATTATGGATATATCATCTAACTTCCACTAAAAATTGTAACTTGAAGTGTTGCTTTTTTGGGTAAGTTTTGTTGAACTTCAAAAAAGTTACTCTTCCCCTTGTCGAACAAACTGAAATCAAATCAAGAGGATGCCCATGGCAACAGCACAGGATATCAAACCTCGATCTTCTAGGACAGTAGGAGTGATGAAACTGGCAGGGCAATCGGGCTTAAAAGGTCTTGAAGCTAGAATTTAGATGACGTATAGATGCCATCTGTTTGAATGCCGAAGATATTACCGGCAGGCATTCGCCCGGTGTAATGATTCAAGCGCTTAGTTTCACTAACTTACGCAATGGATCGCCGTTAGCTTTGATGCCCGTTGAGAGGAAAAAACTGTTGATCCCACCTTCTTCGTTGGCGAGTGAGATTCCGACCAAGAACTCCTGGACCGCGGTATCACGTCCCCAGAGTGATAAGAACAACAGCTTGCCGTAAGCATCTACTAAACTAGCATCGATATGCAGATCAGGAATGACATTTAACGGCATTAGTGATTGTTGCATTACTTTTTCCTAGGCCCCTTTCTAAAAAACAACCTGAGAGAAAGGGCCTGTCGGGGAAACTTCCCCGGTTGGCTTTGATGTTGTGTTTACACGTTAGCGGTATTGTTGCTCAAAACTTTCTCCCTTGGATCAAAAGCGTAACCGAGATTCTTGAGACGATTTCGCTACAAACGAAAACACTCAATCTGTTTCATACAGGGCAGCTGCTTACTCCTCTGGAAAAAGGTTATTCTTTCCCATTCAATGAAAAATATAATTCAACCAGTTTCCATAATGAGATTATCCTGAAAAATTTAGGCTCAAAATTTTCGACTCAATGACCGAACTGCTGTGCTAGC
Source organism: Gammaproteobacteria bacterium (assembly GCA_013151575.1). Classification (GTDB taxonomy): domain Bacteria; phylum Pseudomonadota; class Gammaproteobacteria; order SZUA-152; family SZUA-152; genus SZUA-152. The sequence continues at coordinate 322 of JAADHZ010000034.1, read as the reverse complement.
ACGTCGTCTCAGTGCCAGCATTAGTGAAGCCATGAAAAACAATCCCAACGGTCCTTGACTTCCTCCACCACCGCTCGATGTGCCACCATCGGTGTTTCCTCCGCCAGAAGTGCTACCGCCACTCGATGTACCACCACCGGTGCTTCCTCCACCAGAAGTGCTGCCGCCGCTTGATGTACCACCACCGGTGCTTCCTCCACCAGAAGTGCTGCCGCCACTCGATGTACCACCACCGGTGCTTCCTCCACCAGAAGTGCTGCCGCCGCTCGATGTACCACCACCGGTGCTTCCTCCACCAGAAGTGTCGCCGCCGCTCGATGTA
>JAADHZ010000033.1 GCA_013151575.1 Gammaproteobacteria bacterium | reverse complement strand
GTGCGGGGTTTAAAACCTTGAAAGAAGGCCAACCGGTGGAGTTTGAAGCGGCGGCGAGTCCGCGAGGCGTTCAAACCACACGCGTGGTGGGGCCGGAAGGTAATCCCGCCAGCGAAAACTAAGTTCGGGCGGTTTCCAGCCCCTGCTCTCTTGCCCCGGTAGTGTTTTAGCACACCGGGATAGGCCGCTGTTCTACGGTTGTGTAAACACGGCTGAGTTTGATGGGGTGCGCGTGTGGGCGGTCGGTAATCGCCTTTTCACACATGCTTCGCCGGTGTCAGGGGCTCATTCTGAGCTCCTGCGATGTGTACTCTATATTCCCGCACTTGTTGTCCTGTTAACTTGATATGCGTCACTGCCTAACGGGCAAAACATCAGGTTATTTGGCTCCGTTGAGGTCGCGGAGACATGGGGGGGTAATGTCCTCGCATCATTCCGACCTTCGCCGGAATAATGGAAATACAGTTAGCAGGACAGCTGCAACCTCCCACGGAACTGTTTTTGGAATACGCTGAAGAGCCTGTTCGAGCACTTGTACACCGTCAAGGCGGTCAGGCAGCGGATTGGCTGTCGTCGGCGCGGCGGAAGGCCGGATTGATTTGAGCGGTTTTCACCATGTTGTCCTTGGCATGGACGATTTCCACCGGATAACCCGCCAGCATCAGGCTGGTGCCAGGCTCCGGGATGCTTTCCAGGTACTCGGTGATTAGACCACTGAAGGTTTTGGGGCCGTCGGTGGGGAGTTCCCAGTGCATGACGCGATTGAGTTCGCGGATGTTGGCACTACCGTCAATGAGGTAGGTACCGTCTTTTTGTCGGTGCACCTCTTTGATGTGAGTCGCGGGGTCGCTGGTAAATTCGCCTACGATTTCTTCCAGAATGTCTTCCAGCGTGACCAGCCCCCTCACATCACCGTATTCATCCACCACCAGCCCCAGGCGCCGTTTTTCCTGCTGAAATTGCAGGAGCTGGGTGTTTAGCGGCGTACCTTCCGGGACAAAATAGGCTTTCTGCATGCGCTCGATCAGCCCTTCTTTGGAGGCATCGGGCCGGTTAAACAGGTCCAGTGTATTGCGCATGTGCAGGATACCGATGATGTTGTTGGTGTCACCGCGATACACTGGCAGCCGCGTGTGCTGGCTGTTGGACAGCTGTTTGACGATATCGCTCCAGTCGTCGTCCAGGTCGATGCCCGCCAGTTCATTGCGCGGCACCATGATGTCATCCACGGTGACCTTTTCCAGATCCAGTATATTGGTGAGCATTTGCTGGTGACGGCGGGGAATCATGGCGCCTGCCTCAGTCACCACCATACGTAGCTCGTCACGGCTTAGCTCCTGATTGGCGCCCTCTTTAACATCGATCCCCAGCAGCTTGATAAAACCGTTGGCAATAATGTTCACCAGCCATACCAGCGGGTAAAGGGCCACCAACAGCGGCGACAAAATGAGTGTCGCAGGAAATGCAAAACGCTCCGGGCGCAACACCGCGAGGGTTTTGGGTGTTACCTCGGCGAAGATCAGTATCACCAGCGTCAGCAGACCGGCGGCAATGGCAATGCCCGTCTCACCCCAGTAGCGCAACGCCAAAATAGTGGCAATAGACGAAGCCAGGATGTTGACAAAGTTGTTGCCCAGCAGGATAAGCCCAATCAAGCGGTCCGGGCGCTCCAGCAAGCGGCTGGCTCGCACGGCTCCACGGTGTTTGGTTTTCGCAAGGTGTTTCAGCCGGTACCGGTTCAGGCTGACGAGCCCAGTTTCGGAGCCGGAAAAAAAGGCGGACAGGATGATGAGGAAAAAAAGGGCGCCGAGTAAAACGCCTAAGGGAATGTCGTCCAAGAAGCAGGGTGCCTCGTTTTGTGGTGGTTGCTTGTAAGCAGGAGTGTATGGGAATGTTTAGGGGTTCATCGGAGCGGTGTCAAGCCGCGCATCGATCAAGCTGCCGTAGACGTCAACGCCCCAGCACCAGCTCCGTGATTAATTTGCTGCCGATGTACGCCAGCAATAACACGAAAAATCCGCTTAAGGTCCAGCGAATGGCCGTGCGGCCGCGCCAGCCGAAACGCCATCGTCCCCACAACAGAGTGGCAAACACCACCCAGGCGATGATGGACAATATTGTTTTGTGTACCAAATGCTGGGCGAACATGTCGTCCAGGTACAAACTGCCGCTGAGCAGCGATAGGGACAACAGTGCCAGCCCCAAACCGATCATCTGGAACAGCAAGGCTTCCATAGTTTGCAGGGGCGGCAGCGTGCGGATGAAACCACCCGGGCGTTTGTTACGCAGGTGGCTGTCCTGTATGGCCAGCAGAATGGCCTGCACAGCGGCGATGCTGAGTAAGCTGTAAGCCAGCACCGACAGCATGATGTGTAACTTCAACTCCAGCGCCTGCGCGATATCCAGGGTGTGGTCCCCCGGAAACAGCATTTCCAGCGCCACGGCGATGCCCACCAAAGGCAGCAAAAATACCCCGAGGCTTTCGACGGGATTGGACAGTGCTGCCAACAGCAGCAGCAAGGCGATCAGCCAACCGATGAGTGACAGGGCATTGAAAAAGCCGATATTGAGCCCTGCGGGCACGAACAGCGTGTGATACAGCACAATGGCATGCAGCAGCACGGCGAACAGGCCAATGGCAATGATGCGCGGTTTGGTAAATGGTCCGTCGGAGTAGGTCTTAGTGCGATCGTGAAACAGCCTCCGGGCCAGAAGCAGGCCAGTCAGGGCGTACAAAACAATCGCGAAAAAGCCGATGATTATCTGAGTCATTACGGTGCTTTACATTCTGCGGGGATCGGGGCTACTCGGAGTGCGTATTAGGTGCGTTGTAGCCCCGGTTTGTCAATATTTTTCATGGCGCTGTGGCATGAGGCTGGATTTCGATGGCTCAAGTCAGTGATTGGGCTAAACATTTCCGGTTTGCTTGCCGTTATGCGTTTAACGACGCAGCAATTTATGCAGGTCGCGGCATGCAGAGGCCGTCTTAATGTAGAAGACAATGCTTCCGGTGGTGCTAGCCCCTGCGTTTGTCGGACATTAACTGTGGACTGAAGCCACTGGGGCGAGCTGGTACATGGCACTATCTTCCTGTAAATTCAGGAAAAATTCTGGTCCACCGTGAAAGGTGACTCAAAGGGCAATCTATGAAATTGCGCATTCTGGGGTGTAGCGGTGGCGTTGGCAGTGAACTGCGGACCACCTCACTGTTGCTGGATGAGGACATCCTTATCGACGCCGGTAGCGGTGTGGGTGAGCTGACGCTGGAAGAAATGCGCCGTATTCGACACGTATTTTTGACTCACTCCCATCTGGATCATTTTTCTTTTCTCCCCCTGCTGGTGGACAGCATTTTCCCCTGTATTCGCGAACCGCTGATCGTGCATGGCCAGCCCGCCACACTGAAAGCCTTGCAAGACCACGTGTTTAACTGGACCATCTGGCCCGATTTTTCCAAATTACCCACCGAAGAAAAACCCGTGATGCGCTATCAGCCCTTGCTGCCGGGCGAAATTTTCACCCTAGGCAGGCGCAGTCTGGAAATGATTCAGGTGAATCACATCGTGCCCGGAGTGGGTTATCGTGCGGCATGTCCCAGCGGGGCCTTCGCCTTCAGCGGCGACACCACCACCAATGACAATTTTTGGAATGTGTTGAACCAGCGAGAGCAATTGGACCTGTTGCTGGTGGAGGCCGCGTTTGCCAATGCCGACGAAGAGCTGAGCAAAAAGGCCGGCCACTACACGCCAAAATTGCTGGCCGAGGATTTGAAAAAGCTCAACCACCAACCGGATGTGTACATTACACACAACAAGCCGGGTCATGAATCCACCATCATGAATGAATGCCGTCAGGCCATTATCGGCCGCAAGATCATTGCAGCCAAAAGTGGACAAACTTTCACGCTATAATCCCCTCCTGGCAACAGGGCGCATTTTCGTCTGTTGCCGCCGTTTGACACAAAGCACGATACCCACACCGATAACGACAGAAGGTTTATTGTCTGCCGCCAACGCCTCGTGGTTCTCACCCGAAGCCCGTTGTCACACGACAAAACCCAGGAAAAACACATGTTTGATAGCCTAAGCGAACGTCTCAGCGGCACCCTCAAAACCCTGCGCGGTCAGGCGCGGCTCACTGAATCCAACATCAAAGACACCCTGCGCGAGGTGCGCATGGCGCTGCTCGAAGCCGATGTGGCGTTGCCGGTGGTGCGCGAATTTGTTGATCACGTCAAAGAGCGCGCACTAGGTGAAGGCGTGATGCAAAGCCTCACGCCCGGACAGGCACTGGTCAAGATCGTCAGCGACGAGCTGGTCAAAGTGATGGGCGAGGCCAACGAGGAGCTGGATCTCACCACCCGCCCCCCGGCGGTGATCCTGATGGCTGGCCTGCAAGGCTCGGGTAAAACCACCAGCGTTGCCAAATTGTCGCGCTGGCTCAAAGAGCGCAAGAAAAAATCGGTGATGGTGGCCAGTGCTGATGTTTATCGCCCCGCCGCCATCGAGCAATTGAAGACTCTGGCCGGTGAAGTGGGCGCAGAATTTTTCCCCAGCGACCCATCGCAAAAACCGCTGAACATCGCTCGCAACGCATTGGATCAAGCCCGCAAGCAGGCCATGGACGTGCTGATCATCGACACCGCTGGCCGACTCGCCATCGACAAAGAAATGATGGACGAAATCAAGGCTCTGCACGCCAGCATCGATCCGGTGGAAACCCTGTTCGTAGTGGACTCCATGACGGGCCAGGACGCCGCCAATACCGCCAAAGCCTTCAACGAGGCCCTACCGCTCACCGGCGTGATCCTCACCAAAACCGACGGAGACGCCCGTGGCGGTGCCGCGCTGTCGATTCGCCAGATTACCGGCAAACCCATCAAATTCCTCGGCGTAGGTGAAAAGACCACCGCGCTGGAGGCCTTCCACCCGGACCGCATGGCTTCACGCATCCTTGGCATGGGCGATGTTATGTCGCTTATCGAAGAAGCCCAGCTCAAGGTCGATCACAAAGAAGCGGAAAAACTCGCCAAAAAGGTCGCCAAGGGCAAGGGCTTCGATCTGGAGGATTTCCGCGGTCAGTTACAACAGATGCAAAACATGGGTGGCATCGCTTCGCTGATGGACAAAATGCCCGGCATGGGCCAGATGGCCGGTGCCGCCAAAAATGTCGACGAAAAACAGTTCAACCGCCTGGAAGCCATCATCAGCTCCATGACCATGAAAGAGCGCCGGTTCCCGGCCATTATCAAAGGTTCACGTAAACGCCGCATCGCCACGGGCTCGGGCGTGCAGGTGCAGGACGTCAACCGCCTACTTAAGCAATTCACGCAAATGCAGAAAATGATGAAAAAAATGAAGGGTGGCGGCATGGCGAAAATGATGCGCGGACTTAAAGGCCGGATGCCGCCGGGGATGCCGTTTTAAGGTAATTTCCAGGGGCGAATATCGAGGGGTTAGGAAAGCTGGTCGCATGCCGATTGCTAGCATTGCTTGCGATCGACACGGACCGCTCTATCATTGATATCATTGGTGGAGAAAAATGATGGCGCGATTATTAGATAAGAGACCGTGATCCAGAAGATGAAGGTTTTGAATCCTTTTGAAGGATGATTTGTTTGGACTGTATGTAGAGTGTGATATGGAAAAACCCAAGTTTGCTTAGTTAATGATGAAAAAAATATTGCCGGTTTTTTTCACTGTGGCTGTGGTTGTCAGTGTGCTGGCGCTGAACTGGGGTTCAGTGCATGCACTGCTGGTGTCGCGCCCCAATTTTGCTGCGCAACATGTGGAGCCGGTGGTGATGTATGGCACGGACTGGTGTGGCAACTGCAAAATGACCCGCGCTTATCTTCGTGACAACGGTATCTCATTTTTTGAGTATGACGTGGAAAAATCGCCCGAGGGGCAGCGCCAGTTCAAGGCATTGCAGGGCAACGGCGTGCCGTTGTTACTGGTAAACAATAATGTAGTGCGGGGTTTTGATCCGGCAGCTATTCAGAACGCGTTGCGTCGTTGAGCGAGCTGTCCGGGGTGCTTTGCTGGTCGCCAGATAAAAACGACCGCCCTGAGTTACCGGTGGAACAAAGTATGGGTAGGGTAGAGGGCAGGTTTAGTCATCTATAGAAACGGCTTATCTGTTTCCGCCTCTTTTCGTCTGACGGTGCCCCAATAACCCTTTCATGGATAACTTCTCCAGCCCTCCCTCATCAAACCGTGCATATGGTTTTCCCGTACACAGCTTTCCGATGTTCTTCATGCCAGGGCATGCGCCCTCTTCCAGGGAGCTGTTGTCGGAAATTTGAACACCGAACCCATAGCGCTCATACAGCACGCTGTTGGGGAAATTAGAACCCCAAAGGGCAATCGGTATCCGTCATATGTATCGAAATGGAACCCGATAGAACATCGATTATTTCCACATATTACACAAAAGCTAAAAGGCGTCACCTTAAAAAGTGTAGAACAATAAAGCAACTGATAGAAACAACAACGACCAAATCTGGATTGACCGTTAAATCTCTTTGGGTTCAATTCCCCGCAGCTTGATGCGTATGCTTTTTGTTCAAACGCCTAAGCGTTTGAACTGGCAGTGTAATACCCCGCTTCGCGTAGCGAGATAGCTTGCTGCGGAGTTGTTTATTTGCACATCATCGCACACTGTTTACGGGTCCGCTGGTGACACCAATCACGTTGAGCCGGACTCGCCACAGCCACCTACCCCTCCCCCGACAACACCAATCCCAACTGATACAGCGGTTTCTTTTTGCCGCCGGCAATTTTGGCGGCCAGCGCGCTGGCCTGACTCAGGGGCAGTTCTTCCATTAACAGTTGCAGGATGCGTTGCGCTTCGCCGTCCACTGCGTCGGGTTCCGGGGCCGGGGCGCCAGCGACTAGTAACACGATTTCGCCTTTTTGCTGATTGCTATCTTGCTGCACCCAGTCCGCTAGTTCGGCGAGGTTGGCGTCGTGCACAGTTTCGAATGTTTTGGTGAGTTCGCGGGCAACCACGGCGTGGCGTTGTTCGCCGAGGGTGGTGGCCATGTCTCGTAGGCTGTCGAGCACGCGGTGGGGGGCTTCGTAGAAAATCAGGGTGCGGGACTCGTTGGCGAGGGTCGTGAGGCGTTTTTGTCGCGCACTGGTTTTGGCAGGCAAAAAACCTTCGAACACGAAGCGGTCCGAGGGCAGGCCGGACACCGACAGTGCGGCCACCATGGCGCTGGCACCGGGCACGGGCACCACGCGTATTCCCTGCTCGCGAGCGTGTTTGACCAGGTGAAAGCCGGGGTCGCTGATCAGCGGAGTGCCGGCGTCGGAGATCAGTGCAAGGCTTTCGCCGGTCTGGAGGCGTTTCACCAATTTGGGCGCGAGGTTGCGTTCGTTGTGCTCGTGCAGCGCGCGGGTGGGGGTGTCGATCTGCAACTGTTGCAGCAGCCTGCCGCTGTGGCGGGTGTCTTCGGCGGCGATGGCGTCCACTGCTGCCAGCACCTCACGGGCACGCTGGCTGATGTCGTCCACATTGCCGATGGGGGTGGCCACCACGTACAGCACCCCGGCTTCCACTGTTGTCGTCACTTGTTTGAGTCCCGTTGCTGTTTGTTGTCGCTGAAAGGCCGGTTTTGGGAACGTCTCATTTGACACTCTCCCGGCGCATCCACATACTTTCCCGCTCATGCGCAATCTATCACAAAGCCTCCCCTGCCTTTGGCCCACGTTCTCGCCGCTCTGCTCGCAGCCGTATTCGCAACAGGCTCCCGCACGGCTGTGGATAACGGGTTTGTTGCTGGTGCTGCTCAGTGCCTGCGCCACCGTGCCCCAGCCTGGCGAACAGGCAGCAATGACGACAGCCACTGCGCCGCTGGAGATCATGGCCGGACAAGGCCGTTTTCTCGATGCGGCGTTGGGCTATTCTAAGCTCGCCGCTGACGCCACATCGCCGCAGCACGAGCAGTATTCCCTGCGCGCCGCCGAGTTGTTGATGGACGGCAATTACGTGCCCCAGGCCTTTCAACTGTTGCTGGAAATTGACGCCACCGCGCTTGCGCCACCACTGCAAATTCGCCACGCCCTGCTGAGCGCAGACGTGGCCTTGGCGCGACAGCTGCCTGAGCAAGCACTGAGTGGCGCGGCATCTGTTCTCCCGATGCTGGCTGGAGAACTGCCGCCACTCGTGCAGCGGCGTTTTCATCGCATTCGCGCCCAAGCCTTTGCTCAGCAGGGCAATCTGCTGGAAAGCGCCCGGGAGCGGGTGGCGCTGGAAAACCTGCTGGATGATCCCGACGCCATTCTGCGCAATCAACAGGCTATTCTTTCGGCGCTGCAAACACTGTCTCCCCAAGCCCTGGTGAGCCTGCAAGGCAGCGAGTCGCCGGATGTCTTTCGTGGCTGGCTGGAGCTGGCAGGCATTGGTCAACGTGTGGCCGATGCCAGCGGCGATGCTGAACTGGTGGAGTGGCGTGAGCGTTACCCACGGCACCCGGCGCTGGGCAGCATCATTAGCGACGTAATCGCTGCACGCCCTCTGGCCATAGCCCGTCCCTCGCAGATTGCTCTCATCCTGCCGCTGAAAGGTCGTTTTGCCAAAGCCGCCCGCGCGGTACGCGATGGCTTTCTTGCCGCGTATTATTCACAAACAGAGGGGCCGCAAACGGGCGACGCTCAGGCGAAGTTCCTCCCATCCTATGACTCGCTTCTGCCACCAACCCCGGCTGACCTTGGCACTCCCAGCGTGACAGTGCCCACTATTCGCATTTACGACGAGGGCGACAATCCCGAGCTCATTGAGCGGGTTTACCAGCAGGCGATCAATGACGGCGCGCAGTTTGTGGTGGGGCCGCTCAGCAAAGAGGCGGTCAATCATCTGGCAAAGCAGGAACAGCTGCCTGTACCGGTGTTGGCATTAAATTTCACTGAAACCCCCTCCAGCCCGCCAGTAAAGGGTGAGCAACTACCGCCGACCAACCTGTTTCAGCTGAGCTTATCCCCCGAACAGGAGGCACGCCAGCTGGCCGAGCGTGCCTGGCTGGACGGCCACCGCCGCGCCGCGATCATCACCCCCGATACCGGCTGGGGCCGACGAGTGGCCCGAGCTTTCAGTGAACGCTGGCTGCAACTCGGCGGCCACGTGGTGGAGAAACAAACCTATAACCCAAGAAAAAGTGACTACTCACTACCCATCCGTCGGCTGCTGAATGTGGATGAAAGTCAGCAACGCAAACGCGCCCTGCGGCGTACGCTGGGGAAAAAGCTGGAATACATTCCACGCCGACGTCAGGACATCGACTTCATTTTCATGGCCGCCTTTTCGCGGCAGGCGCGGCTGATCCGCCCCCAGCTGCGTTTCCACCATGCCCCCAAGGTGCCGGTGTACGCCACGTCCCACAGCTACAGCGGCTCCATTAACGCCGACATGGATCGCGACATGGACGGCGTGCAATTTTCGGACATGCCCTGGACCCTGTCCGGCAGCCTGCCGCCCGTGGAGGATGAAACCCGCGCCGAACCCCGCCTAAAGTCCATCGACGAACGGCTGCACAACAACGCCCTCAAGTCCGAAATCGAACAACTTTGGCCGGAAGCGGCTAAGCGCTATTCGCGGCTGTACGCCCTCGGGGTGGATGCCTATCGCGTCATCGGCGCGCTCAATGCCCTGCGCCGAAACCGCACCGACTATTTCCGAGGTGAGACCGGTGATTTACAGTTGGACGTGGCCAACCGTCTGCAACGGCGGTTATTATGGGCCCGATTCCAGCGGGGTGTGCCGCAACGGATCAATGAGTACGAGTAAGTAGTAATACGTCATTATTTTAACAACATTTCCGCCGAATTTTTTAAGTGAATCAAGGCGCGGCGAAAGGAGCATAGTGAGCTATGTGACTGGAGCTGCAACGCTGAGTCACTCAAAAAAGGCCAGGAAATGTTAAAAAATTATGCATTACTACTTAACACCACAGGGAGTCGTGGCGTGGCAAAGACCAGTAAGGGAGAAACCGGAAAACGCGCCGAAGATGCCGCCTGCGATTTTTTGCGCACCAAAGGACTATCGCTGGTAGAGCGTAATTACCTGTGCCCGCGCGGGGAAATTGACCTCATCATGCGCGACGCCCGCACTACCGTGTTTGTGGAGGTACGTTACCGGCGTTCCAGTCGTTTCGGCAGTGGCGCCGAAAGTGTGGACTGGCGCAAACAACGCAAATTGCTGGCCACTGCGGCACACTACCTACTGTTACATCCGAAAGCGGCAAAACAAGCCTGCCGCTTCGATGTGGTGTCACTCAGCGGCAGTGATGGCCATGCACAATTGGACTGGATTCCCGATGCCTTTCAGGCCTGAAAAAACAACATTTATTAACACCAGTAACCCGGACCCCCACTAACATGAATCGACTCTGTGCATTATTTTTCGCGTTAATCCTGCCTACATTGCAGGCCTGTGCCCCGGTAGTCGTCGCTGGCGCAGCGGGTGGTGCGGCGGCGGGTGATACCCGTTCCGGCGATGTCCTGCTGTCGGACCAAATTATCGAGTCCCAGGGTGCCGACACCTTGTACCGCGACCCGGGGGTGGCCAGGCGCATTCACATTAATATCACCAGTTACAACGAAGTGGTGTTGCTCACCGGCGAGGCGCTGTCAACAACCTTGCGCCAACAGGCCGTGGACACCATCCGCCACATGGACAGGGTGCGGCGGGTGCATAACGAAGTCCGGGTAGCCGATCTCACCGGTTTCCAGTCGCGCACCCGTGACAGCTGGATTACCTCCAAAATCAAAGGCCGGATGCTGGCCGCCGAAGGTTTCCCATCGGGCCGCATAAAAGTCGTTACCGAAGCCGGCAGTGTTTTCCTCATGGGGCTGGTGAGCAAAGAGATCGGCACACAGGCGGCAGAAATCGCTCGGCGGGTCGATGATGTTAAACGGGTCGTCAAACTGTTCGAATACCCATAACCCCTATCAAAGCCATGCCCATCCCGCCCGACCTTATCGCCCAGTTGTGTCAACAATTGGGCGACGACAATGTTTATAGCGATGAAAGCGATCGCCTGAGCTACGGCTACGACAACAGCGCGCTACAGGCCCTGCCCGATCTGGTGGTGTTTCCGCACAGCCACGAACACGTGGTGGCCGTGGTGCGGTTATGTCATGAACATCACATCCCCCTTATCGCCCGTGGTCGCGGCACCGGCACCACGGGAGCCACCGTGCCCCTTGGTGGTGGCATCGTGCTGTCCACCGAGCGCATGACAAAAATAGTGGAGATGAGTCCCGCGGACCGGTTGATGGTGGTGCAGCCCGGCGTCACCAATCAAGCCGTGCAGCAGCGGGCCAGCGAGCACGGTTTTTTCTGGCCACCGGATCCGTCCAGCGCCGCCGTGTGCACCGTGGGCGGCAATCTAGCCTACAATTCCGCCGGGCCGCGCGCGGTAAAATACGGCACGCCACGGGAAAACGTGCTGGGACTGCGTGCCGTTACCGGCACAGGAGACACCCTCCACACCGGCGTGCGCACCACTAAGGGCGTGGTGGGTTACGACCTGACCCGGCTATTGATCGGCTCCGAAGGCAGCCTGGCGATTATCACCGAGGCGACCCTCAAACTCACGCCGCTGGCCGAAACCAAACGCACCCTGCAAGCTTTTTATGCCGACATGGACAGCGCCGCCAAGGCCGTGTCGCGCATCATGGCGCAACCGGTGGTGCCTTGCGCGCTGGAGTTTATCGACGGTCAGGCCATCAACATGGTGCGCCACTATTCTCGCGCCGCACTGCCTGAAAACGCCGGAGCCATGCTGATGATCGAGGTGGATGGCCCCAGCGCCGCGATGGAGGAAATGGTGGCAACGGTGAGCGAAGCTGCCCGCACGACCGGCCTGCTCAGCCTGCACACCGCCCGCACGGCGCAGGAAATCGCAGACCTGTGGGCCACCCGCCACGCGCTGTCGCCAGCGCTGCGCAACGTGGCGCCGAAAAAAATCAACGAAGATGTGGTGGTGCCAGTATCACAGATGCCAGCATTGATGACAGGCTTGGACGCGCTAGCGACACGCCATCACATCACCATCGTCAACTTCGGCCACGCCGGCAACGGCAACATCCACGTCAACTTGCTGGTGGACCCGGAAGACCCGCCGCAACTGCAACGCGCCGAGGCCTGCCTGGATGCAATATTCACCCTGGTGCTGGCATTGGGCGGCAGCCTCTCTGGGGAGCATGGCATCGGGCTGGTGAAACGGGATTTCGTGGGCCGCGAGATCGACCCGTTTGCCCTTAATCTGATGCGCCAGATCAAACAGGTCTTCGACCCAAGCGATATCCTCAATCCGGGCAAAAGTTTTCCGGCGATACCCTGACCGGCAAGCAGCGTTTTAACGCGATGCCTTCCGGCGATACCACCGCGCCGTAGGCCATGGCCTCCACCCCGCACGCCAGCGCCTCACGCAGGGTGCGGCCATACACGGCGTCCACGTGGTCGGCGGGGCGTACCTCACGCACATCGCCCCGCTGCACGCAGAAAAAAATCACCGCCCGCTTGCCCTGCGCCACCATGGCCATTAACTCTCGCAGATGTTTGCTGCCGCGTGTGGTTACCGCATCGGGAAAATAGCCGATACCATTTTTTGCCAAGGTGACGTTTTTGACTTCTACATAACATGGGGTAGTTAACTTATCGTTTTCCAGCAACAGGTCAATACGGCTGTTCTCTTCACCGTATTTCACCTCGGGGCGGATGTTCGCATAACCTTGCAGTTCGGCCACCACACCCCGCTCGATGGCCTCATGAACCAGCCGGTTACTCATCATGGTGTTGATGCCGCACAGCACCTGCGGCGCCACTTCCACCAACTCCCAGCTATGGGGGTATTTGCGTTTGGGGTTATCAGAAACACTCAGCCACACGCGACTGCCCGGCTCACTACAGCCAGTCATCGCCCCGGTGTTGGCGGTATGGGCGGTGATCTGCGTACCATCTGGCAACATTACATCTGCCAAAAAACGTTTATAGCGTTTTAATAATTCCCCCTGTAGCAGGGGATGGGGAAATTTCATATGTAAAAATACCGGAATGATAAAAAAATATTTCCTGCCTATTAATAAGACTCAGCTGAGGTTAAGTGTTGTTCCTAAACAAGCAATCCTGCTTCTCTGTGGGGTGGGCATTGCCCATCAATAGCGCTTTGTCCCGGTCTCAACGGTGAGCAATGCCTTACCCCAAGAATCTAGATTTTGTTTAAAGACGTGAAATATTTACAAAAAAGGCCAGGGTGGAATAAAACCACCCTGGCCTTGCGTTGCTGATAACCGTTATTTAATAACGGCTCGACAAACTAACTAGACATAGACAGCAATAGTTCATTCAGGCGTTTCACAAAGCTGGCCGGGTCTTCCAGTTGGCCGCCTTCCGCCAGCAGGGCTTGGTCAAACAATACCTGGGTCAGGTCATCGAAGCGCGCAGTGTCCGATTCATCTTTAAGTTTTATCACCAACGGGTGCTCGGAATTGATTTCAAACACCGGTTTTTTGCTGGCAATATCCTGTCCCGCCGACTTGAGAATGCGTTCAAGGTTGGCGCTCATATCACCTTCTTCCATCACCAAACAAGCCGGCGATGACGTCAGTCGATGGGTCACGCGGACTTCACTCACGGCTTCACCCAGCGAGGTTTTAACTTTTTCCACCACGTCGTCGAAGGCCTTTCCTGCCTGCTCCTGTTTTTCTTTTTCATCCTTGTCTTCCAGCTCGCCAAGGTCCAACTCGCCCTGGGTAACGGACTTCAAGGGTGTGCCATCAAATTCGGTGAGCGCACTCAGCAGCCATTCGTCCACACGATCTGACAGCAGCAACACTTCGATGCCTTTTTTGCGGAAAATTTCCAGATGCGGGCTATTTTTGGCCGCAGCAAAGCTATCTGCAGTCACGTAATAAATATTTGCCTGCCCCTGTTGCATACGATCCGCATAATCGGCGAGGGAAGCCGCTTGCTCTTCTGAATCGGTGTGGGTGGAGGAAAAACGCAACAGCTTGGCAAGCTTTTCCTTATTACCGAAATCCTCGCCCAGGCCTTCCTTCATCACTCGGCCAAATTCCTTCCAGAAAGTGGCATATTTTTCGGGGTCATTTTTGGCCATACCTTCCAGCATGGACAACACTTTTTTAACAGAGCCAGCGCGGATGCTGTCGATGGCTTTGTTGCGCTGCAAAATTTCCCGTGACACGTTGAGAGGCAGGTCGCTGGAATCGATCACACCGCGCACAAACCGCAGGTAATTGGGCATTAGCTGCTCGGCGTCATCCATGATAAAAACACGACGCACATACAGTTTGATGCCATGACGGCGTTCTCGGTCCCACAAATCAAACGGCGCGCGCGCCGGGATATACAGCAATGAAGTATATTCGTAGTTACCTTCCACCCGATTGTGGGTGTGCAGCATGGGGTCTTCAAAATCGTGCGCGACGTGTTTGTAAAATTCGTTGTATTCCTCGTCGCTGATGTCTTTCTTTGAGCGGACCCAAAGCGCCGATGCCCGGTTGACGGCTTCCAGTTCCGGCTCAGCTTCGAGCTCGTCATCACCTTCCGCGGGTAACGGCTCCGTGAACATCTGTATGGGAATGGTGATGTGGTCGGAATACTTGCTGATGATATTGCGCAGCCGGTAACCTTCCAGAAATTCGTCTTCATCCTCACGGAGGTGCAAGACCACTTCGGTACCGCGTGCGCTTTTTTCCACGGTTTCCAGTGTGTATTCACCATCACCGCTGGAGACCCAACGTACACCGTGCTCTGCCCCTAACCCAGCTCGGCGTGTGGTGAGGGTGACATTATCGGCAACGATAAAGGCCGAGTAAAATCCAACGCCGAACTGCCCGATCAAATGTGCGTCCTTGGCTTGATCGCCTGAGAGCGAACTCAAAAATTGTGCGGTGCCGGACTTAGCAATGGTACCAACATGTTCAATCACTTCCTGACGCGACATGCCGATACCGTTGTCGATGATGGAAACCGTCCTGGCTTTTTTGTCGAACTCCACCCGGATGCTGAATTCTGAATCCCCTTCAACCAGCGCGTCGTCGGACAGGGCTTCAAAACGCAACTTGTCCGCAGCATCGGAAGCGTTGGAAATTAATTCCCGGAGAAATATTTCTTTGTTGCTGTACAACGAGTGAATCATGAGGTGCAGCATCTGCTTCACTTCTGCCTGGAATCCGAGGGTTTCCTTGTGCGCTTCAACGGTCATACTTGCATGCTCCTTCAAACTGATAATGTGGTAATGCTTTCGGGGTATATTTGGGCAAGACGGTGACGTTTCAACGTCCACGCCGACTATTATTTGCTAAGTTCGGGAACTTTTAAATAGGAGTCGCTAGTTCAATTGTGGTCATGCTGCTGGGGCGGGTCTTCAATGCCGGGAGTGATTTTGGCCCGCAACAAAAAACGCCGCAATTTTTTGCGCTGCGCATCCGTCAGGCCGGAAAAACTCAGCGCAGCGCCTTCACCGTTGATTCGCACCACCTCGGCACGCACTCGGTGCGGCTGAAGCAGCGGTTGGGACTGAACCAGAAAGAGCAGCTCAATGTCCGTTTTTTTTACGATGGGAAGGGCGTCCGAGGGGAGAAAAATGCCACCCAGACCAATATCCCGGGTGCGGCACCGAAACATGCCTTCCACAAATTGTTCTCGGAAATGAACCTCCGTGTCCAGCGCCAATGTATAGCGATATTCACTTCGTTTTTCCGCACTCATAACTAATCTCGCTTTTGTCTCTGATCCTACGGAGCATGCTGCCCACATTTATTACATGACTGGCAAGCCGCCGGGAGAATTCGCTAACCTATTCTACACCCCCGAAAAATACTTCGCGAAAAAATGACTAATCTCGAAATGGGTCCACATATTTTTGTCGGTATTCACGCGAAAGACGCTTGGCTTTTTTCATTTGGCTGGCAGTCAGCCGATCCGCCATGAGGTCACGAGCCTTGCGATGCCTACCCTCACCTTTAATCGCCGCTAGATCATACCAAACGTAGGCCAGCACCTTGTCCGCCGCTACGCCAAGTCCCCGGAAATACATTACCGCCAAATTGGCCTGCGCCGCTACATTTCCCTTTTCAGCCGCTTTACGATACCACTTGAATGCCTGCTGGTAGTCTTGGGCCACTCCCCTGCCTGCATGATACATAACAGCGATGGCGGCCTGTACCGTTACTTCACCCTTGTCCGCCAAGGGTTTCCACTCCTGAAAAGCCTTTTGGTACTGACCTTCACGCATGGCTCTGGTGCCTTCATCCAACCCCGCCGTGAGCGGTCCGGACACCACGCTGGTAGCCAGCGCGAGCATGGCTAAAAAACATCGTAAAGTCATAACAATCCCTTGCGGCCTCACACAGAAGAAAACCACCGTCTCTGCCACGATTTTCGGGGCATGAAATAGTCGATGGTGTACATATGTAGAGGATACGTCAGAAAATAAAATATGGTGCCGACGCACGGACTCGAACCGCGAACCTACGCATTACAAGTGCGTTGCACTACCAATTGTGCTACGTCGGCGTTGATCCTGAGAGGACGATGCCTGAATCAATCCATTTTGGAGGGCGTATTGTATGGATTGCCGCCGCAATGCGCAATTCATTCACACGCACGCTGCGATAAATTGACTCGGGGATAGCCTTCGGCGATCTCCGCCAAACTGCCGATTGCGCTGGTGCGGTCGGCCGACACGCCCACATCCAACCACACTTGTTTTTTAGCACGGTATTGCGTTTCCATGACGGCCTTCAGGCCTTTGGCTTTTACTTGGTCTAAGCGCCCAATGGCGGCATCCCTTTGCTTGAACAACCCCAGAGAAATCGCATTTTTGCGGCTTCCCTTACCCATGATAAACAAATCTCCCAGCCCCATTTCCTGGATTTTTTTAACTTTTTTCCGGGCCGCCGTGTAATTTTTTAGAGGTGGCAAATACACCCAGTAGCCTTTGGGAGTACGACGGGATTCCTCACGCTGTTCCAGTTGAGCCTCCAATGCGCGTATCCGCTTTGCAGCCTTACCCGCATTCGCGGGTTTGGTGAAAGGGCCCAATGTAAAACAGGCCATTTCTACGAGCGTCAGCTCCTTCGGGGCAGGCGGCATCGGCGACGGTTCGGAAATCGAGGATGTTTTGGCAAGGATAGGAGTGGCCGGAGGCTGGCGCGGCGACGTAGCGACCACAAGAGGCGGCGGCGCGGTTTCAGGTGCGGGCTTACTGTTTGCAACGGCGGAACCCAGCCCCCGCTCCCGCAACAGAACCAGACTCTCTACTCCCGGCGGCAACGCTGCAGGCACGAGTATCCCGGAGTTTTTTTGCGCAGTAAACCATTCCGACTGCCAATAAAAATAAGCGGCGTTAAGTAGCAGAAAAAAGACAAAAATCAGTCTCATCGTTTAGTTTCCAGTGGCCGTTGAGCAGCATCCTGTTCGACCAGTTTTTTGGGGCCATCGGCGATGACCTGCATGCCTTTTAATACCCAATCTGGCTCATGATGGCAGTGCCACCCTAGCGGAGGACCCGCTTGCAGCTCCACCATGACGGCAGGAGCGCCACCGCCGGTGAGCACACAGTGCAGCGGACCGGTAACCGTTGCGGCGACCCGTTGCAGGGTAAGCCGAATCAGACCCGCTGCTGCCATCAATGTGCCATTGCGCACCCCGGCCAAGGTGCTGGTTCCCAGCCCGTTTGATGCTGTGCTTTCGTCGTTGTCCGAGGTGTCATGTTCAACAATTTGGGCAGAGGCGATACCATCGGTATGCGCTGTGAGGCTGGCCCGCATTAGCTCGACCCCCGGTGTGATGATGCCTCCCAGATGCTTGCCGCCGCGGTCGAGCACATCAATGGTGGTGGCGGTGCCAATATCCACCACACAGGCTGCGGTGTTAATGTGATGCCGGGCGGCAATCAGTCCCGCCCAGCGATCCGCACCTAGCGTGTCGGCCTGTTGGTAGGCATTGGTGACACCATGACTGCTGGTAGCGGCAACCACGTTTTCTATCGTCAAGGCCCAGCGATCCTTGACCCAGGCTGCCAGCGCTGCTTGTACTGTCGGGCCAGCCACATTGCTGACCATCACGCGGGCAGGAATGTTTGTCGGCAAACAGAATTTTTGCCACTCTCGCGCAAAACCCGCCGCCAGCTCTCCCCGCTGGTAGTGTGTCGCCCAAGTGGCGCCCAGCATGCCGTCACTCAGCATTGCCCATTTCAGGCGTGTATTTCCGGCATCAACAAGCAAGGTGTTCATGGTTCCATCATCACGCCGTCAATCCATCGCCCGTAAACTGGCTTCGCCGCTAAAATATTTTTCGAGCCTGCCTTTGCGGGCCAATATTAGCGCGCCGTTTGATTCAACCCCCTGCGCAATACCCATTATTTTTTTGTCGCCTACCAGCAACACCACCTCCTGCCCACGAAACACATCCTGCCGATTCCATTCATCAACAAAGGATGACAGGCCCGTTTTTTCAAAAACCCGTAATGTATCAATAAGGTGCGTCAATAACACTCCCACCAGCTGGTTGCGTGAAATGCTGTGCCCCGTTGCCGACTCAACATCGGTCCATGGCTGGTCCACCGTGAGTTTTTTCGATGACGGCGCGTTCACATTGATTCCCACGCCGATAACCACCGAGCACACCCCGGAGGCTTCGCCCACGACTTCCAACAGAATGCCAGCGAGTTTTTTCCCATCCACAAGAATGTCATTAGGCCATTTAAGCCCAAATTGGAGCAGGCCGCATTCGCGTAGCGCACGCCCAATGGCCACCCCGACCGCAAGACTCAACCCACCAAGTTGTGAAATATCAACAGTGAACGGCCATAGCAACGAACCATAAATGTTGCCGCCGAACGGGGACTGCCAGGTTTTTCCCCTGCGGCCCCGCCCGGCGGTTTGGTGCTCGGCAAAACAGGCCTCCACGGCAGTGTTGGGCTGCCGGGCTTTTTCCAACAAGTGGGCGTTGGTTGAGCCAGTCTCTAACAATATGTTCAGGTGCTGCAAAATGTCACGGGCGGGACGGCTCATAGCCGTCGTGATACGAGATTTATCTAACAGTTCAACGGGGGCGGACAAACGGTAGCCCTTTCCCCGTACGGTGAAAATTTCGATTCCCTGAGCTTGCATCGCATGAATAGATTTCCACACGGCAGAACGGGAACGGCCGGTGTCCGTTCCCAGTTGGGTGCCCGAATGGAAACGGCCATCAGCCAAAAGCGCTAGCAGGGAACTGTCTAAGGTCATCGTGAGCACTCGTTCCGTTTAGTTACTCCTAATCCGAAAACTTGCAGGAGATAGGTATACTCAATGCCATTATGGGCACTGGCTGCCCAATGCTGACTTGACGGATAAAAAAACAGGCATACATTTCTTAACTTAATGGCATTGGGTGTGCCCCCCTTACTTCAGGGTTCCATCTCTGACGCAGGTATCATGTCAAGCGAGTCCTGAAGGACATACGCATCAATACCCGCCTGGGACAGCAGATAGGTCGCGATCGAGCTGCGTCTGCCAGTATCGCAATAGATAATAAAACGGCGACTTGCCTCCAGTTTGTCCAGCTTGGCACGCAGCAATGGCAGAGGGATATTGATGCTTTTTATGATATGGCAGGCTTGATGTTCTGTTGGCAGGCGAACATCAATCCAAACAGCGCCGCTATTGGCCAGCTCCCGGGCTTCCGCGTAGGTGAGCCATTTCAGCACTGGGTCGTTAAGTAACTCAAGAAAATCCGACTTTGACAAGCTCATGAGCACCCCATCGGTCCTCATCGCAATGGTGGCATTACGCTTCCCCCCGGAAATCAGTGCTTCCTCGCCAAAATTGTCGCCGACGCGCAATGTAGCCAGCACAATTCCACCGGGATTTTTTCGCGTTTTTCGAGTGACCTGGCACTGCCCTTCTCGAATGATATAAAAATGTTCGCCCTCTTCCCCCTGGCGAATAACACACTCACCGGCACGATAATGACGGGCTTCCATTCTCATGAAAACGGACTGAATGTTGGCTGGCGGAATGCGCCGAAATACTTTTGCCTGAAGTAGCCTGGACATCCAGTCCCCGTCACTAGCCTCCATGCCGACACCATCAAGTTCCTGTACTTCATAACCACCGGACTGGTCCCAGGTGAGCATTAAATCAAGTGTGTCTGGGTCCACCGCAACATAAGCAACAGCATTTAGCGCGACAACCGTGTACTGGTGCACCTTGCCTTGCTCCACCGGCAATTTGGACAGATGGCTACCGCCCTTCAATCGCCTGACAGGCTTTTGGTCGACGCGAAATTCCACATCGCCACTCAGAATATAAAAAATACTGTCGACGCTGGTCCCAGCCTGGAACAAAATATCGCCGCCAGCGGCAGTATGAAGTTCCGATTGCTCGGCAAGCTCGTGACAATGATTCATACCCAGCGCCTTGATAGGCACGAGTGTAGCCAACACGAGTGGATCAATGATATTTTTTTTCATGTTTTTATGAACAAACACAATACCTGTCGGCAACCCCGATAAGAGGCACCATTCGCCCTTTTCAGGAACTGCGGCCGAACCAAAACATGGGGCCCAACCATCTAGGATTGGGTTTGGAGAGCGCCACAAAAATAGCATTTAATTCAAACGCTGGGAAGGAAGATCATAGCGACATTGGTCTTGCGTGCATACACTCCAAAAACCAAAAAAAAACCAAAAAAAAACCCGCAGAAATATCTGCGGGATTTTTAAAATAAAACCTGGCGGTGACCTACTTTCACATGGGGAGACCCCACACTATCATCGGCGCTAAAGTGTTTCACTTCCGAGTTCGGTAAGGGATCGGGTGGTGCCACTTCGCTATGGCCGCCAGGAAAACTGCTTGTAACCAACATGCAAAGAGCATGAAGCTACGAATTCGAAAAATTTAAGCCTGATAGTATTAACACGCTAAAGTAAATGTTGTATCAACCAGCGTCGCATAACACTCAAAGCTACTTGGGTGTTATATGGTCAAGCCTCACGGTCAATTAGTACTGGTTAGCTTCACACATTACTGCGCTTCCACACCCAGCCTATCAACGTCG
>JAADHZ010000171.1 GCA_013151575.1 Gammaproteobacteria bacterium | reverse complement strand
CTGACCGCCGGAGAGCTTGCGGGTATCGCGATCAAGATACTCGCCAAGGCTGCATTGCTCCGCTAGCTGTTCGATGGGTGTGGTGCGTGGGTAGAGCTGGCTGAACAGTTGCAGGGCCTCGCGCACGGTGATGAAATCCTGTAGCGCGGTAGACTGAAACATGATGCCAGCATGGGTGCGGAAGTGGTGGTCCAGCGGTTTTCCATCGTAGTGAATCTGGCCCCCGGTGGGCGGGGTGATGCCTTCGAGCATTTCCATCGTGGTGGTTTTGCCCGCGCCATTCGGCCCCAGCAGACCGAAGCAGGTGCCCCTGTGCAACTGGAACGTAACACCATTGACGGCTTGCACCGCCGGGTAGTGTTTGATGAGTTCGATAACAGAAAGTAATGGGTCCACGAGGCTGCCTCCGGCATCGGACCTTAGAGCCCGCAACGGAGAATTGCAATGTTTGATGTGGCGCAAAACATGATGCAAAAACGGGTTAAAACAATTCCACATCATCCTTCGGAGAGTGCTGAGCCTCTGCGGCAGCACGCAGAGCTTCATCCACGGACTTGCCCTGAAGAATGGCGTCAAATATGGCACTGTCCTCGTCCACGGTATAGCGGGATTTGATTTGCTGTTGCAGGCCACGCCAAGCATCGGGGTTGTGAAGCCGCTCGGGCGCATCCATCAGCGCGGCCAGCCCCATCAGGCTGCCGTTGAGATGATTGAGCCTCTGCGTCAGCTTGTCGTAAAACTGAAAGGCGACGACAGCCTTGTTCATTTGTGCGGATATGGCGTCACAACTGCCCTGCATGGATTCCTGTGCTGCGCTTTGCTCGACGTCTTTCAACGTAGCCTGCAAGGTGCTGATGTCACCCATCATCGATGTCAGTGAGCCCGTCAGAGCGTTCACGGATTCATCCCCCTCATTCAGGGTACCGGTAATCTGGGCGACCGCCAGATTGAGCAGGAGCACAGTTTCTTGCACCTGATTCCAGCCCAGGTCCGATTGCAAAACCTGCGGGGAAGAAAAGTTGTCGTCAGTCAAGGCCTGTCTCCGTAGCGTGTTAGCGAGGGCCGCATATCGTCTGCCTACGAATCAATCGGCCGCGCTGACGCAGACTGTAGCCCTCAGCGGGGAGTTAGGGATATTTTGAGTGAGAGCAACCGGGGGAAAGGGTATTTCGCCTTCAAAGGGCTGAAATTGGGCCTGCCCCGCAGGGATAGAAGGGTATGGAGTACTAGCGGCTTAACTTAGCTCAATGCATGGGAATGACGAAAGCGTTTGGGTTAACTTAATGTTCCCAATACCATCAATTGATCTGCATGCCACGCAGATCAATTGATGACGCCGCACAATATTTTATCTTAATAAAACTCAGCTGAGATTAAGTGCCACCCCTAGCAAGCAACTCTGCTTTCTGTCGGGTGGGCATTGCCCACCAATGGCTCTTTATCCCAGTCTTAACGGTGGGCATTGCCCACCCTACGCTAAGAAGTTGAGTTTTGTTTAGAGGTGTCTTGCATTAACCGGTCAGCACTTTGTAGGTGCTTATTTAAGATCCAGTATCTTGACGGTATCATCTGCCTCGCTGCGCATAATATAGCCCATTCCTCTAGGCTGGCTGGCCACCCATTCTTTAACGACATGATCGAGCCCAATAATTTTAGGTGGCGTACCCTTGCCGGTAAAGATCA
Source organism: Gammaproteobacteria bacterium (assembly GCA_013151575.1). Taxonomy (GTDB): domain Bacteria; phylum Pseudomonadota; class Gammaproteobacteria; order SZUA-152; family SZUA-152; genus SZUA-152. The sequence continues at coordinate 20,793 of JAADHZ010000171.1, read as the reverse complement.
AACGTGACCAATACGATTTAAGTTTGGCTTCTTTTTTTCTGACGATGCCCCCATAAAAAAACTTGCGGCTTTTGGTTCCTTTCGGTTGGTCGCCCGGAGTGACTTTGGTTCCACCGGGGAAATATTTTTTCTTGCCAAGATAAATTTTTCTCACGTCATCCACTGACATTTCGGTTAGCGTATTGGATGGATGAACCACCACCACCACTTCGTCGGCATAAGCAACCAGTGAAGCCATCAACAATGCGGTAAAAATGGTGAGACGGTATACGATAGTTTTCATTGTTATCATCTCCTAAAACACCATTTCGATAGCGATGCCAACGAGAGTGACATCTTTGCCATCCTTCACATCATCTGATGAAAACAGACCATACCCCGTTCCTGGCGCCGGTATATTTGAACCCGGTGGTATCGATAGGTTTGCTGTGGTCGAAGGGGTGATTTTACGCACTTCGAATTTAAGGGCTGAATTTGTCGTTAACTCTTTACGTAACCCAATGCCGATGGATTTTTGGCCTCGGCCACTATCGACATCCCATTTTTCCCAGGTGATATGCGGCATGTAGGTTCCAAAACGGTAACCCATCATCACGTATTGCGATGTCATGTCTAATTGTTTCACTGACCCTGACCCTACGGTAGCTGAAGCATATTCGGAGGATAAAACAAAATGGCTGAGGTCGACAATCAGGCCAGCGGTATAAGTAGTGTGCCGCTTACCGTCCACTAGTGCTTTAACCCCGGCATTCTTCAGCTGACCATCTATTTCCATCTCGCCGGTAATAGCCGATATTTCAAAGCGAATTTCATCTTCCATGTTGACACTGAATTTGGTCCCCGTGAGTTTATTCACGCGGCCCACCAGGACATCCACCGCACCACCGAATAGATGAAAACCCAGTTCAGTATTGCCAACAAAGGTCTTGTACTCTGCACCGAAACCCTGATAGGCCACACGTATCAGGTTGGGGCCAAGGCGATCTTGGTTGTAAAACACTTCTGGCGGTCGAATCCAAGGGTAGGTGTAGCCCACATCAACATAACCGTTATATATGCCAACCGGATATTTGATTTTGCCGAAACGCAGTATGATGTTTTCACTGACATCATAACTGGCAAAGGCCCAGTCCACTTCCAGGTTAAAATCGTTGGTGCCTTTGGCTTTGATTTGCGCCGCAAAGCTCAGGCTCTCATCCACTTGTGTGGAAACATTCAGCCCCATGCGGGTGTCGTTTCCACTTCCGGCATCGGTGACATCACCACTGTAAGTTCCGTCAGAACTTATCAGCATTGCGGACGTTAAATAACCATGCCACTGGACATCACCAATTTCTCCAGCCATTGCCGTGGTTAACGGCAAGCTCAGGCTTGCCGCCACCACACAAATGGGCCCAATACTGTATTTCCTGGTCCTGCTCATCGAAAGGACTCCTTTGTTTTCAGCGTCGTGAAACGCGGTAGTGACTAAGTGAGTGTGCTAATTATGTTACATGCGACGGCAAGATCGCTGGCAAAAATAAGCGTACCCGTAGCGCACTTAGGCGCATGTCAATGCTCTTTTTCAAAAAACTATGCTGCATAATTAACGTTCTCATTAGTATTGTCTGCGCAGTGGAATGTGGCAACTGGATACTACGCTGATTACAACAATGTCGATAAAACAATGCAATCAATTCTGTTCTATCTTCGATAAAACGCTATCTGATCAGAATTAGCGACTCCCCAAAAAAAATCTTTAGGTGCAAATAACTTATTTTGATGCCTCGCTAACATCTTGTTTTAACATAGGTTTATAGGGAAGTCCTACCTCATTATAACAGGCTGTACTTAATGTGAATATTCATCATCCTGTGTAAAGTTCCTAGATTAGAGAAATCCACTGTTGGGCTTGGAAAGCTTATTTCGAAATAGCTGAAAGAAGCATGTAGCGATATGCGGAGGAGGAAATCCGGTAAAATTTACGGTGTACTGGTTTAATCAGGAAGGAGCTTCTCCTTCGAATCATGTCCCGTAGAGGTTACACACTGTCGCGATATTTCTTCCGGGGAAACCGTTAGGTCATGTCTTGGCATGTTCACGGAACACAACCCAACACTCCCAATTTGCCCGTCGGAAGGCTACAATTCCCGTCCTTAATCCGCCCGCAAGAGAATCTGAACCCAACACCATGCGTACCTCACAACTACTGCTCGCCACTCTCAAGGAAACCCCCTCCGACGCCGAGGTCGTCAGCCACCAACTGATGTTGCGCGCCGGCATGATTCGCAAGCTGGCCGCGGGCCTGTACACCTGGCTACCGCTGGGGCTGCGCGTATTGCGCAAGGTAGAAGCCATCGTGCGCGAAGAGATGGACCGCGCCGGAGCGCAGGAGCTGTTAATGCCCGCGATGCAACCGGCAGAGCTGTGGCAGGAATCGGGGCGCTGGGAGCAGTACGGCGCCGAGCTGCTGCGATTGCGCGACCGCCACGGCCGCGAATTCTGCATTGGTCCCACCCACGAAGAAATCATTACCGACCTGTGCCATCGTGAGCTGCGCAGCTACAAGCAGCTACCCGCCACTTTTTATCAGATCCAAACCAAATTTCGTGACGAAGTACGCCCTCGCTTCGGCATCATGCGCGCCCGCGAATTTTTGATGAAGGACGCCTACTCCTTCCACGCCAGCCAGGCGTCGTTGGAGGAAACTTATGAGCGCATGTTTACCGCTTACAACACTATTTTTACCCGCCTGGGGCTGGAGTTCCGCCCGGTGTTGGCGGACACCGGCTCCATCGGCGGCAGCGCTTCCCATGAATTCCACGTACTGGCCGAATCCGGTGAAGACGCCATTGCCTTCTCCACCGACAGCGACTACGCCGCCAATGTGGAACTGGCCGAAGCCCTTGCCCCCGACAGCCCTCGAATGGATGCCACGCAGGAAATGACTCGGGTGGACACACCCAACGTCAAAACCATTGAGGAGCTGGTGACGCAGTTCGGGCTGCCCATCGAAAGCACCATCAAAACACTGATCGTGCGCGCCAGCGAAACGGCGGACCATGAACTGGTGGCTCTGCTGGTGCGCGGTGACCACGAACTGAACACCATCAAGGTGGAAAAACTGCCGCAGGTGGCCAGCCCGCTGGAATTCGCCAGCGAAGAGACCATCCGTGCTGCCATTGGCGCTGGCCCCGGCTCCCTGGGGCCGGTGAAACTGCCGATCCCCGTCATCGTCGACCGCAGCGTGGCAGTGATGAGCGATTTCAGCGCAGGTGCCAACGTGGACGACAAACACTACTTCGGCATTAACTGGGAACGGGATCTGCCGTTGCCTGAGATCGCCGACCTGCGCAACGTGGTGGAAGGCGACCCCAGCCCTGACGGCTGCGGCACGCTTGCCATCAAACGTGGCATTGAGGTGGGGCACATCTTCCAGTTGGGCAAAAAATATAGCGAAGCGCTAAACGCGACGGTGTTGGACGAGACCGGAAAATCGGTAGTGATGGGCATGGGCTGCTATGGCATCGGGGTATCACGCGTGGTGGCCGCTGCTATTGAGCAAAATCATGACGACAGCGGCCTCATCTGGCCCCAGGCCATCGCCCCCTATCAGGTGGCCATCGTGCCGATGAACATGCACAAATCCCAGCGTTTGCGTGATGCGGTTGAAGCACTTTACGAGCAGTTACAAGCTGCCGGTTTCGATGTGTTGCTGGACGACCGCAAAGAGCGCCCCGGCGTGATGTTCGCCGATCTGGAACTTATCGGCATTCCTCATCGGCTGGTGCTGGGCGAGCGCGGGCTGGACGCGGGCATCGTCGAATACAAGGCCCGTCGCAGTGGCGATAAACAGGATGTTCCCCTGGATGCCGTGATAGATTTCCTCAAGACGCCAATGGACCCGACGAAATAAAAAGCATGTTTTTCAGCACCCTTTTTCGACGCTATGTGGTTCCGGTTCTGCTGGCGGGGCTGGCAGCAAGCCCCGGCATCACACTGGCCGCCACTCAGGAACGTCCCGACGACCATCTACGCGATGTACTGGTCAAAACCATCAACGAGGCCGACAGTTTCAAGGACCGCTTCGATGCCGAAGTCTGGCTCATGGACATGTCCCGCCGTCTCAAATCGCGCGTCCCCAACGATGCCGAACGTCTGGAGCTGCTAAAAAACATCCACTATGAAGCCACCAAAGCCGACCTACACCCGGAGATGGTGCTGGCCGTCATCAATGTGGAAAGCAACTTCAATCGCTGGGCCATCTCCCGTGCCGGTGCCCAGGGCCTGATGCAGATCATGCCCTTCTGGTTGAAGGAAATTCCCAGCGCTGGCGACAACTTGTTCGATGTCCGCACCAATCTTCGCTTTGGCTGCACCATCCTCAGGCACTATATCGATCGCGAAAAAGGCGATTTTCAACGCGCCCTCGCCCGCTACAACGGTAGCCTCGGCAAGGTGTGGTATCCCAACAAAGTGTTCGATGCGCTACGCAAACGATGGTTTAAATCTCGCTGAACTTGTCAACACAACCTTGGCGATGTGCTAATTCAACGTCCTTTAAACACTCACATCTGACCAAACGGCGTATTCATTACCGTTCGGGTCACAGAAATGGAAACGTCGGCCCCCGGGAAAGGAAAATACGGGCTTCACAATGGAACCGCCCGCCGCTTCGATTTTTGATTGCGTGGCCCCCAGCTCGCGACTATAAAACACAATCAGTGCACTACCCTTTTCGATGGTGGCGGTTGACTCGGATTTAAAAAAACCGCCGTCAAGCCCCTCGTTGGAAAACGCGGCATATTCCGGGCCATAGTCAACGAAATCCCAGCCAAATACTGCTGAAAAAAAATGCTTTACCACCCCGATATCTTTCGCTGGAAATTCAACGTAATTTATTTTTTCGTGTTTGTTCATGGTTTGCCTCTTATTATCGTTTTTCATGTCTTGAAAATCACTGCTGAAAGTGGACCCTTATAGTCAAGACAAAAGCCAGTGGAGTCTACGTTGTCCTTTGTTACCAACTCAACACCTTGCGGCTATACCAATCAATGATCGCCACCAAACTGAATATGATCAATAACGTACAGCACCGGTTTCGAGATTCTTGACGTAGAATCATTACGCGCTAACGCTGCGACACTGGGTGCGACGACTTGAGGCAAACAAAACGGAGGCGTTGCAGTATGTCACGGAATCCGTTTATCGAATCTGACATCTGTACATGGTTGCGTGTGCACTACAATTTGAGCAGGGTGAAATTGGTGTATACCAGATTTTGACCATTAAACGGGATGGTGGTGCGTCGGCGCTACCTTTGACCCGGGACGGTCTGTATACCTGAAAAAGGGGCTAAAATGGACAATACCCAGAATCATGGGGCGTCGGCGGATGCGCTGGTGGTATTCGGCGTGACAGGTGACCTTGCGCACAAAAAGATTTTTCCGGCACTCTATGCAATGGCCAAGCGCGGTGCGCTTAATGTGCCGGTGCTCGGGGTGGCCGTTTCGCCATGGAGCTTGGCACAATTGCGCCAGCATGCTCGGGATGCCATCGAAAAATCCGGTGAATCCGATGACGGGCCAGCCATGGAGCACTTTCTTTCCTTACTCGGTTATGTCGGTGGTGATTACAACGACCCGGGCACTTTTAAAGCACTAAAAATCGCCCTGGGTGATGCGCGCCGCCCGGCTCATTATCTCGCCATTCCTCCTGCGTTGTTCGCCACCGTTGTTATTGGATTGGGTGCTGCGGATCTGGCTGAGCAGGCGCGAGTTATTGTTGAAAAACCATTCGGGCGTGACTTGGCGTCGGCACAGGAACTCAATCGTATTCTGCGCTCGGTATTTGCGGAGGATGCCATTTTTCGCATTGATCACTTCCTCGGTAAGGAAGCGATCATGAACATCCTCTATTTCCGCTTCGCCAATACGTTTCTGGAACCGATCTGGAACCGCAATTATGTGGCCAACGTGCAAATCACCCTGTCAGAGGCGTTTGGTGTGCAGGGGCGGGGGGCGTTTTACGAGAGTGTTGGTTGTCTGCGCGATGTCGTGCAAAATCATTTGTTTCAGATTGTGGCACTGCTGGCCATGGAGCCACCGGCCCACCAGGGTTTTGGTGCTGTGCATGCTGAAAAACATAAGATATTTCAGGCCATGCGTCCACTTGACCCCGATGACCTGGTCCGCGGCCAGTACGTCGGTTACCGTCAGGAACCGGGGGTGACGGAGGGTTCCGATGTCGAAACGTTCTGCGCTCTGCGGCTGTTTATCGATTCATGGCGCTGGCAAGGTGTGCCGTGGTATCTGCGATCTGGCAAATGTCTGGCCGGAACCGTGGCGGAGATTCTGGTGGAGTTGAAACCGCCACCACAGCGGCTTTTTGATGACTCGATTCCGGTGAACGGCCGCGCCAATTATCTGCGCTTTCGGCTTTCTCCGCGCACGGCCGTTGCTCTTGCCGCACGCGTCAAACGGGCAGGGAAAACCTTTACCGGTGATCAGCGTGAACTCTTTCTGCTGGATGAGCAGCCGGATAAAGAGTCGCCCTATGAGCGACTTTTGGGGGACGCCATGGCCGGTGACGGAGCATTGTTTGCTCGCGAGCCGTGTCTTGAGGCTACCTGGGCGGTGGTGGGGCCTGTCCTTGATGAGCATCATCCGGCCGTGCCATACCAAGCCGGTAGCTGGGGCCCCGAGGCGGCGGACGCACTGATTGCCACAAGTGGTGGCTGGCACAATCCCGTTGTGGAGGAGCCCCAATGATGCCCTATGGATGCACTGGCGAAGCAGTTACAAGATGAGGCTCCGCGGTCTTTCGTCAAATCATGGCGGTCGCTACTGCAACGCATCGAGTCATAAAAGCACAGCCTTGGCTGACAACATTTTGCAAGGAGATTAAGAATGGGGACACAAATCAGTCCATTGGCAGGTCAACCCGCACAGGCCGAACAGCGGGTCGATATTACGAAGCTTATTAATGCCTACTATGATCAGCAACCTGATCCTGCGGTTACTGCGCAACGGGTTGCCTTTGGCACCTCCGGGCACCGTGGCTCGTCGTTTGCAGCCAGTTTCAATGAAGCGCATGTGCTTGCCATCACCCAAGCGATTTGTTCGTATCGCGAGGGGCAAGGTATCGACGGGCCACTGTTTATCGGTATCGACACGCATGCGTTGTCGATACCGGCATTCGAAAGTGCGCTGGAAGTGTTGGCAGCCAATGCTGTCGAGGTGATGATTGCCAAGGGTGATGAATACACGCCAACGCCGGCATTGTCGCACGCAATCCTGGTCTACAATCGCGGCCGGAAAACCGGCCTGGCTGACGGCATCGTGGTGACACCGTCACACAATCCGCCCGACAGCGGTGGCTTCAAATACAATCCACCCAATGGCGGTCCAGCCGATAACGATGTTACCGGCTGGATTGAGGCCAGGGCGAATACGTTACTCGACGCCGGGTTGAAAGGCGTGCGACGCATCCCGCTTGATCAGGCCCGCCATGCGGCCACGACCCACGAGTACGATTACCTCGGCACTTACGTTGCCGACCTTGGCAGTGTGATCGACCTCGATGCCATTCGGGGCTCTGGTCTGCGCCTGGGTGTGGACCCGCTGGGTGGTGCCGGTGTGCACTATTGGGCACGAATCGCTGAGCAGTACCAGTTGGATCTAACCGTAGTGAGTGATCAGGTCGATGCCACCTTCGACTTTATGAGCCTGGACTGGGATGGCCGTATCCGCATGGATCCGTCTTCGGCCTACGCTATGCAACGGCTGATCAAGCTGAAAGACCATTACGACATTGCATTCGCCTGTGACACTGATCATGACCGTCACGGCATCGTGACTCCCAGCGCCGGGCTGCTGTCGCCGAACCATTATCTGGCAGTAGTCATTGATTACCTGTTCCAGCATCGTCCGCATTGGAACAAACAGGCTGCCGTGGGTAAGACCGTGGTCAGTAGCGCGCTGATCGACCGTGTGACAGCTCGACTGGGCCGTAAACTCTACGAAGTGCCGGTGGGTTTTAAATGGTTTGCGGATGGTCTGTTCGATGGCAGCTTGGGCTTCGGTGGAGAAGAAAGTGCCGGTGCATCTTTCAATCGTATTGACGGTAGTGTGTGGACCACGGACAAAGACGGCATTGCTCCGGCGCTGTTATCGGCAGAAATTACTGCACGCAGTGGACGTGACCCCGGTGAGTACTACCGCGAGCTTGTTCATGACCTTGGTGAGCCAGTGGCCTGCCGCGTTGAGGCATCGGCCACCGTCGAGCAAAAAAAGAAGTTGGCAAAACTCTCGCCACAACAGTTGAAGAGTACACAGTTGAGTGGTGAAAAAATTGAATGCGTACTTGATCACGCCCCCGGCAACGGTGCATCCATCGGTGGTATCAAGGTGGTTGCTGCCAATGGCTGGTTCGCCGCGCGGCCATCCGGCACTGAGGATATTTATAAAATTTATGCGGAGAGTTTTCTCGGTGAAGAACATTTACGCCAAATCGTCAATGAGGCACAAGCTATGGTCGACGATGCTCTTGCGGTTTAAGAATGTTTACCGGCAATCTTTGTTCAACCTTTTGAAAGAGAATATCACGGTGCAATATAACGAGCATCAAACATAGGTTCCACCCAGAATTCGCATGGTCAGAGTGGTTGCTGCGGCTGGCAAGAGACTGTGTTGTTGGAAAATCAATATGATATTTTAGGTGCTGAATGATGATGACGGTCAGTGAATTGTCCAAAGCGACACAAGTGACACCGGCGACCATACGTCACTATGTCAAAATTGGCCTGCTGAAGCCACAGCGTGACCCGGCCAACGGTTATAAATTGTTCAACAATGAAGATGTCAAAAAAGTGAAGTTTATTCGTCAGGCGAAAGGCCTAGGCTTTTCCTTAAATGACATCCAGGAAATTTTCAGGCACGGAAGCCGAAGGCAGTCACCTTGTCCTACGGTTCGTGACATAATACATCAACGCATCAATGATAATCGCATCAGATTGGCTGAGCTGGATGCCCTGAAACACCGCATGGAAAAAGCGCTGGAGAAATGGAAAACTATGCCAGACGGTGAACCGGATGGTGATGAAATTTGTTATTTGATTGAATCGGTGATGGGACCATAGTAATACTAGATTTTTTGCTGTGCGAATGTAAATAAGGGTTTTACTTTTGTTTGAATTCTCAGCACATCCAGATCCAGCCCCAGCATAAAAAACAGACTTGTTTTTTTCACCATGAACGATTAAAGGTTACGAAAAGCGCTGTTTGCTGTTATATCGACGATACAGAGTTATACAGAAATGTGCGAAACTACACTACAATGTAAACAAGAGCTAAATCGCCATGTTTTCAACATATGGCAGAAAAATCGAGTTGATTCTAGATTTTGTAGGGTGGGCATTGCCCACCAATCGATTCTCGTTTAACCACCTAATGGTAGGCAATGCCGGAATCCTGAACGCAATGTCGCAAAAAAAGAAAACGTTGCGCTCTTTACATTTAAAGACTCGGTAATTTTTAAAAAGTATTTTTAGCCCTTAATTCACATTACAGATCAGGACAGGGAAGTGACCCTTTCTTAATGATCACTCGTACGGGAGCAACAGATGAAATTACAGCCAATTTGCGATTGTGAACTCAGTGAACGATTACTCTATACCTCATTTATCTTGCTGATGGGGCTGGGGTATCTGATGGCATTGGCTTTTCTCTATACCAGCTTTGAGAATGTGGATGGCAAACCAGGGCTGTCGGTGGGGGACATTGCAGAAGATTATTATGGCAACCGCAGTGGCAGTCGGCTAGAAGCTGCTATTCGTGGTCCGATGTCGGCATACATTCAGATCGATGACCGCAGCACAATCGTTTCATGGCTCAAATCTGGCGCATCTCAGAAAGATTATGAATCCGAGATTAAGCCGATACTGGCCAAGCGCTGTTTCGCTTGTCACACGCCCGCCTCGGGACTGGCTATACCAAATTTATCGACTTATGAGGGAATTCAGGAAGTCACCAATGTTGACACTGGCATGTCGATTCACAGTTTAATGAAAATATCGCATATACACTTGTTTGGTATCGGCCTCATTTTGTTCGGCGTAGGCATGGTGTTCCGGCGTGTCGAGATGCGCTGCGGGCTGAAGTCCACGCTGATTGTATTGCCTTTTGTCGCTATATTAGTGGACATCATGGCTTGGTTTCTCACCAAGTGGGACCCCATCTATGCCTATACGGTGGTCATTGCGGGGGCCGTACTGGGATTGTGCCTAGCGATACAGATATTCACTTCTTTGTATCAGATGTGGTTTAAGCCGCCCTCTCAGGGACCATGCCAAACTTGATGGCCGTAAATTTTTTCTGGCTGGCTGGAATGGGTATCTTGCATGCCCCACAATATTTCAGGACTACCATCGCTGGTACCTTATTTTATAACGGGAGCTCATTAACCCAGTCCAGCCTGTTATCTATTTTGCTTCGCAGCAGAATGGTGCCTGATGTTGTATGAAGTTTTTATGGAAATTACTAATGAGTACATTGATTAAATAGCATAACCGACACCTATTGGTCTGCACCTTCGTTGGTGTTGCTCATCGGAGTTGCAGCAAATATCCAGTAATTTAAAACTGTTTGCTGAGGCGACAACCTGTATCCAGCCATGCTGGAATCTATAGCTTCCGCACAGCATCCGTATTCAGTTGGAAAATTACATTTTTCTGATGATGAAGTGAGGAGACTTTTTGCCGAGGCGCTCATTGAACACGCTCAGGTTGGTGTGGATGTGCGAGTACAACCGCCGCAGCCGGTTCCCTATTTTTGGCATTACGTCGTCTGGTGCGTGATCTTCGCTATCACAATGTGCAGCTACGCCGATTTCACCGCTGGAGTTGGTGTAGCCCATATAAGGTATAACCGTCGAAATTATCGAAAATTATCAAGAATTCAAAGCCAGCAAAACAGCACTTGGATGGTGAGGGCGGCCCTGTGCAATCTTAAAAAAGGCCACCAGTGGTGTGTTATTCAAATGGGCTGGAGAGGATTTTTCTGCCTCTGATGCTGTTGCTCGATTATGGATTCATAAGCCCGGTTTAGCCCAGTTTTCGTCTGGCCTGCTGAAGGTTGTGGACGTTGGGGGTATTGTCTCCGATGGAGATGATGTCGAACTGTGAGCCGTTGTGGTGTTGGGCCATCATCAGGGTGAATTCTTCCAGCCGGGTCAGGCTGTCTTTTACGTGACATTCCAATTGTGGGTCGTTATTGGGTTTGCTGGCCATTTTGCGGTCTCCTGTGGCGTTAATTTGCGCAGGGTGTGTGGAGGGGAATTGCTTCCCGTGGCAAAAATGGCATCGGCCAGCGGCCGGGGGAACTTGAATGGAAATGGACGTGCAGAGGGCGAAAATAGACGGGAATGTTTCTTGGGTGTCCAGCCAATATTACCGAGCAAGCTCCGGGCTTAGGTGTGGGCGAATGGTCTGCAATATGGATTTGAACACTTTGGGATTACCGGCCACGACGTTGCCGCTGTCCAGAAAGTCGTTGCCACCGCTGAAATCGCTCACCAGGCCACCGGCCTCCTGCACCAGCAACGCGCCGGCGGCCATGTCCCACGGACTGAGCCCGATTTCCCAGAAACCATCTAACCGGCCTGCGGCAACGTAGGCCAGATCGAGGGCGGCTGAGCCGGGGCGACGTATGCCTGCGGTGTTGGGGAACAAGGCCTTAAAAGTGGCGAGGTAGCTGTCCAGGTGTTGTTGCTGTTTGAAGGGAAAGCCGGTGCCCAGCAGCGCGCCGTCCAGCCCTTTGCGGGGGCTGACACGGATGCGACGTTCGTTGAGCTGCGCGCCACCGCCACGGGAAGCGGTGAACAGTTCTTGTCGCACCGGATCGTAGATTACGGCGATTTCCAAGCGTCCCTGCTGCTTTAACGCGATGGACACAGCAAATTGCGGAAAGCCGTGCAGAAAATTGGTGGTGCCGTCCAGCGGGTCGATAATCCACTGGTATTCGTCGCTACCACCTCTGCCGGGTGTTAGGCCACTTTCCTCCGCCAGCATGGCGTGGTGCGGGTAGGCCTCGCGCAGAATCTGGATGATGGCCTCTTCGGCCTGCCGATCCACTTCGCTGACATAATCATGTTCCGCTTTTTCGGTGATATTGAGGCGGTCGATCTGGTCCATGGAGCGGACGATGATACCGCCAGCGCGTCGGGCGGCACGGACCGCGATGGTGATCATGGGATGCATGGAATTTTGGCCTGCCGGTAGGTGGAGTGACTGACTGCTGGGTTTGTCCCGGGGTTCGGGCACCGCTTTTTCGTGGCCCCAATTTAGCGCCCCAAAGGCGGCGCGACTGTAGCAGAACCGCCCCTAAAATGCGAGATTTCGTCGAGTGCTGACGGTTTCGCTGTTGGCGCAAGTCCGGTAAGGTGTGCGCGATGTTTAATACGGTACGCATGGTGTTGGTGGAAACCTCGCATCCTGGCAATATTGGCGCGGCGGCGCGGGCCATGAAAGTCATGGGGTTGCAACGACTTTACCTGGTCAATCCCCAGCTTTTCCCTCATGCCGAGGCAACGGCGCGGGCTTCCGGTGCCGATGATGTGTTGGCGGGGGCCACCGTGTGCGCAAGTCTGGATGAAGCCTTGGTGGGTTGCGGCCTGGTGGTGGGGGCGAGCGCTAGGTTGCGGCGGTTGAGTATTCCGCAGTGGGATCCGCGCCAGTGCGCGGAGCGCATGGTAGAGGGGATTGCAGCGGCCAGTGGCGAGGCGGCGATTGTGTTCGGTCGCGAGCATTCGGGGCTGACCAATGATGAGCTGGGACGTTGCCACCAGCTGGTACATGTGCCGAGTAATCCCGATTACAGTTCCCTGAATCTTGCGGCCGCTGTGCAAGTGATTGCCTACGAGCTGCGCATGGCCAGCGGTGCCAGTGCGGTGGAAACCGTCGGAGGTGGAGAACAGGAAACCCTCGCCACTGCCGACGATATGGCCCGCTTTTATCAGCACTTGCAGCAAACCTTGGAAGACATTGGATTTCTCGACCCGGAAAATCCGCGTATCATGATGCAGCGCCTGCGCCGTTTGTTTAACCGGGCTCGGCCCAATGAGGTAGAAATGAACATCCTGCGCGGGATTTTGACGGCGGCGCAAAAACAGCGCTTCGGGGCTTCTCGCAGCACGCGCCGCTAAAAGCCGACCTGATACGATAACCCTAATTCAACTAGACCTACTTTCCCTCGGCATAGATTCAGTCAGCTTATGTTCAGCCATTTTCGTGAAGATATACAGTGCGTATTTGATCGTGACCCCGCAGCGCGTAACTGCTTTGAGGTGGTCACGACCTACCCGGGGGTGCATGCGATTTTGCTGCATCGTTTCGCTCACCGCTTGTGGAACGGCGGCCTGCGCTGGCTGGCGCGTGCAGTGTCGGCGCTGAGCCGCTGGCTGACCGGAATCGAAATTCATCCCGGGGCCACTATCGGCCGCCGGTTTTTCATCGACCACGGCATGGGGGTGGTCATTGGTGAAACCGCCGAAATCGGTGACGACTGTACTCTGTATCATGGGGTCACCCTGGGGGGCACTAGCTGGAAAAAAGGCAAGCGCCATCCCACGCTCGCGAACAACGTGGTGGTGGGGGCCGGAGCCAAGGTACTAGGCCCCATTGTGCTGAATGAAGGGGCTCGCGTGGGCTCCAATGCCGTGGTAGTCAAGGATGTGCCCGCCGACGGCACGGTGGTTGGTGTGCCGGGGCGCGTGGTGGGGCCAGCCCCCGCCGAGAAAGATCAGCAGCGACACGCCACCGCGCAAAAGCTGGGTTTTGATGCCTACGGCGCCACCCGCGATGCGCCGGACCCGGTGGCCCACGCCATTAACAGCCTGTTGGACCATGTGCATGTTATGGACAGCAAAATGGAGGTTATGTGCGCCGCCATCAAAAGTCTCGATGCGGAGTTCAACGACATTCAGCTGCCGGAGCTGGATGAATGCAGCATCGACGAGCTGAGTGATACCGCTGTTAGCAAAAATGCCCATTCTTCTGCGGGTGAGTCGTAATTTGCTGGGCAGGTGTCAGCGATGACCAGTGACTTGAATGCTGGCTTATACTTGACTAATATTGTAGGTTATAGATAATAACCAACTGAAACGATCAGTTATGTGCGGGAGTTTGACCGGGCATTCCGGCTTCGGTAACCTCATCGCCAAATTCCCATGAATTTAGTATGTTTAGTGCTAGGCAAACCACAACACTTTAAATCACAGGGGTGAGAACATGAGATTGACCACTAAAGGCCGTTACGCCGTCACCGCGATGCTGGATTTGGCCTTGCATGCCACCGAGCGTCCCATCACGCTGGCGGATATTTCCCAGCGGCAGGGTATTTCGCTGTCCTATCTCGAACAGCTGTTTTCCCGTCTACGCAAACAGGGGCTGGTGTCCAGCGCGCGCGGCCCCGGCGGCGGTTATCGTCTGAGCCGGGATGCCCACGATATTAATGTCGCGCAGGTGATTAACGCGGTGGATGAAAAAGTGTCCGTCACCCGTTGTGAAGGTCGCGGAGACTGCGTTAACGGTGAAGCCTGCCTGACTCATAAACTGTGGTGCGCCCTCAGTGACCAAATTCATAGTTTTCTTGACGGTATTTCCCTGGGGCAGTTGGTTGAAAACAATCATGTGCAGGAAGTGTCAGCCCGCCAGGAAAAAGAAATACTGGAACAAGAAGTTCAGGGCCAGCAAGCCAGCGGAATGTAAACGGGCACTATTTCCGTTTGCCCCGCCAGTTGGAGAGCGCCATGTTCAACCGCGTGAAACAGCCGAATTCGGGCATCGCCTATCTGGACAATAATGCGACCACCGCCCTGGATGAGCGTGTGTTGGCAGCGATGCTGCCGTATCTCCGGGGCCAGCACGGCAACCCCTCCAGCAGCCACCAGTTAGGCCGCCAGGCCCGGGCCGCTATTGACCAGGCCCGCCAGCAGGTGGCGGGTCTGGTGGCTGCGCATTCTTCTCAGGTGGTGTTCACCAGCGGCGGTACCGAGGCCAACAATTTGGCGTTGAAGGGTGTCGCACAACGGCTTCCGCCCGGGCTGATTGCGTGCAGTGCGGTGGAACATAGCTCTGTGCTCGCGCCGTTGGCGGCCTTGCAGAACGACGGTTGGCGATTGGCCAAACTGACAGTGGACAGCGACGGTTACTTGGTTGATGAGGTTTTGCAACAGGTCGTGTCGCGAAAACCCGCATTGTTAGCGGTAATGGCAGCCAATAACGAAACTGGCATCGTATACGATACCCAACCCGTGGCGCGGTCGGCACGCGAGGTGGGGGCGATTGTTTTGGTGGATGCCGTGCAGGCCGCAGGCAAATATCCGCTGAATTTTACCGCCAGTGGCGCGCATCTGATGAGCTTATCTGCACACAAAATTCACGGTCCCCAGGGTATTGGGGCGTTGGTGGTCGACAAAGCGGTGGACATGATGCCCTTGCTCCACGGCGGTGGCCATGAACGGGGGCGTCGCGCCGGTACCGAAAACGTCGCCGCCATCGTCGGTTTTGGCAAGGCGGCTGAACTGGCTGCGGACGAGTTGGAGGCACGACGTCGGCACACTGGAATCCTGCGGGCTCATTTGGAATCTCGGCTGACCGCTGAGTTGCCGAAAGCCGTGATTTTTGGTCAGCGAGCCGAGCGGTTACCCAACACCTGTTTTTTTGCCGTGCCAGGGCTGGACGGTGAGACCCTATTAATGGCATTGGATCAGTTGGGGATTGCCGTCTCCAGCGGCTCCGCCTGCACCACAGGAGACGTGGCACCCAGTCCCGTGTTGATGGCCATGGGGATCGAAGCGGATCTAGCCCGTGCCGCCGTGCGGGTCAGCCTGAGCAAGGACACGACGCGGGATGACGTAGACCGTTTTGTGGATAGCCTCAAAGCCCAGGTGCTTGCATTGCAGCGTTTTGGTTCTCTGGCTTGTGCGTAACGGCGAGTCTGTTGCGGCAACGAACGAACAAATCAAACAAGGTAATGAACACAATATGAGCACCAACACCCAACGTCCCATTTACATGGATTATGCGGCCACCACGCCCATGGACCCCCGGGTCGCGGAAAAAATGGTGCAATTCCTGACCCCCGACGGCGAGTTTGGCAACCCGGCTTCGCGCTCCCATCCGTTTGGCTGGCATGCCGAGGCGGCGGTGGAAGCGGCGCGCAAACAGATTGCGGATTTGATCAACGCCAATCCCAAGGAGATCGTGTTCACCTCTGGGGCCACTGAGTCCGACAATCTCGCCATCAAGGGTGTGGCGCATTTTTATGGCAAAAAGGGCAAGCACATCGTCACCAGCAAAACCGAACATAAAGCGGTGCTGGACAGTTGCCGCCAGTTGGAACGCGAAGGTTTTGAGGTCACCTACCTGGACCCCGAACCCAACGGCCTGATTGATCTGGTCACGTTGGAGGCGGCGTTGCGCGAGGACACCATTTTGGTGTCCATCATGCACGTCAATAATGAGCTGGGTGTGATTCAGGATATCGCCGCCATCGGTGAACTGACCCGTCCACGTGGCATCCTCTTCCACGTGGACGCCGCCCAAAGCGCAGGCAAAACCGGCATTGATCTGTCCACCATGAAGGTGGACCTGATGTCTTTTTCCGGTCACAAAATTTATGGCCCCAAGGGCATTGGCGCGCTGTTTGTACGCCGCAAACCCCGGGTACGACTGGAAGCGCAAATGCACGGTGGCGGCCACGAACGCGGTATGCGTTCCGGCACACTTGCCACGCACCAAATTGTAGGTATGGGCGAGGCTTTCGGCCTTGCCAAGGCCGAAATGGAAAAAGACCGGGCCCACATCACCCGCCTGCGGGATCGTTTGTACAACGGCGTGAAAGATCTCGAAGAAGTGTATGTCAACGGGGATATGGCGCACGGCGTGCCGAACGTCTTGAATATCAGCTTCAATTTCGTGGAAGGGGAGTCTCTGATCATGTCGTTGAAGGATCTCGCCGTTTCCTCCGGCTCTGCCTGCACCTCGGCAAGCCTGGAACCTTCCTACGTGCTGCGGGCCCTCGGGCGTAACGACGAACTGGCTCATAGCTCCATCCGTTTCAGCATCGGCCGCTTCACCACCGAAGCAGAAATTGACCACGCGATAACGCATGTGCGCAAGGCCATCGCCAAGCTGCGCGAATTATCGCCCCTGTGGGATATGTACAAGGACGGGGTTGATCTTTCACAGGTGAAATGGGCGGCCCACTGACGCATTAAAATAGAGGTAAACAGACATGTCATACAGCGACAAGGTGTTAGATCATTACGAAAATCCGCGCAACGTGGGCACCATGGAGAAAGACGACCCCTCCGTTGGCACCGGCATGGTGGGTGCGCCCGCCTGCGGCGATGTGATGCGGTTGCAGATTAAGGTGAGTGATGATGGCGTCATCGAAGATGCCCGTTTCAAAACCTATGGTTGCGGCTCGGCCATCGCCTCCAGCTCATTGCTGACGGAGTGGGTCAAGGGCAAAAGCCTGGAAGAAGCCGGACAAATCAAAAATACCGATATTGCCGAAGAGTTGGCCTTGCCACCGGTAAAAATTCACTGCTCGGTGTTGGCGGAAGATGCCATCAAGGCCGCGATTGAAGACTACCAGAGCAAAGAGAAACAGAGCTGAGAGTTTTTATTGTTTTTATGAACGTGAAACAGGTTTTATCAACATGGCGATAACATTAACGGATGCCGCCGCAGACCGAGTGAAGGCCTTTCTGGAAAATCGCGGCAAGGGTGTGGGGCTGCGTCTGGGCGTTAAAACCAGTGGCTGTTCCGGCATGGCCTACGTGCTGGAATTCGTGGATCAGGTCGAGTCCGATGACACTGTTTTCAAAGACAAGGGCGTCACCGTGCTGGTGGACCCAAAAAGTTTCCTGTATCTCGACGGCACCGAGCTGGATTATGCGAAAGAGGGGCTGAATGAAGGCTTCCAATTTAACAACCCCAATGTGAAAGACAGTTGTGGTTGTGGTGAAAGTTTTACCGTTTAGTTATTTCCACACCTGACAGGCTTACTACAGTGACTCACCCGGTTTTATAGAAAATGGCGGATCTTTCCAGTCATTTTTTTCACCTGTTTGACCTGCCGGTTTCGTTTGACGTGGACGCAGAAACACTGGCCGCGCGTTATCGTGAATTGCAACAGATTGCACACCCGGATAAATTTGTCGGCGGCACCGATGCTGAGCGGCGCATATCTGTGCAGATGGCGGCCCGTATCAACGAAGGCTTTCGCACCTTGAAAGATCCGTTGGCTCGAGGGCGTTATCTGTTGGAATTGAAAGGCATCTCGCTGGATGACGCCGACACCGTGCTGGACGGTACCTTCCTGATGGAGCAAATCGAGTTGCGAGAGAGCATGGGCGACGTGCGTGACAGCGCCGACCCTCACCAGGCCCTACAGCAGGTGAGCCAGGATATCGCTGCGCGCAAACGGCAAATAACCGATAATATGGCCCACCTGCTGAGGGAAGACGATTTGGCCTCCTTACAGCAGGCGCGGGACGAGACGCGAAAACTACAGTTTTTTCGTCGCCTTGAAGAAGAACTGGATGTGCTGGATGAGGAATTGGCCGAATTCTGAATCACCCTGTATTCAGGCCATTTTTTACCTGACTGATTAAACCCGCTTTCAAAAACAGAGCCTCGAACCGAATACCCATGGCATTACTCCACATCAGCGAACCGGGCCAGACCGCCGCTCCCCACCAGCGCAAACTGGCCGTGGGCATCGACCTTGGCACCACCAACTCCCTGGTAGCCACTGTGCGCAGCGGTCGGGCGGAAACTCTGCCCGATACCAATGGCGAGCATTTGTTGGCGTCGGTCGTGCGTTACCGTGCCGGTGAGGCGCCGCTGGTGGGTGCCGAAGCCAAGGCCGCCACCACCACCGACCCCCGTAACACGGTCAGCTCAGTGAAGCGTTTTATGGGGCGTGGCCTGGCGGATATCTGCAAAGGGTGCTCCTGCACCGACTATGATTTCGCCGACAGCGATTCCAGTGTGCCACGCATTCGTACCGCCGGGGGCGACGTGAGCCCGGTGGAGATTTCCGCCGAAATTCTCAAGACGTTGAAATACCGTGCCGAGGCCAGCCTCGGCGGCGAATTCACCGGCGCGGTGATCACTGTGCCCGCTTACTTCGACGACGCCCAGCGTCAAGCCACCAAGGACGCCGCGCAGCTGGCTGGCATACCGGTGCTGCGCCTGCTCAACGAACCCACCGCCGCCGCCGTGGCCTATGGCCTGGACCACGGGTCGGAGGGTGTGCACGTGGTGTACGACCTCGGCGGCGGCACCTTCGACATCTCCATTCTGCGGCTTAATCGCGGAGTGTTTGAGGTCATGGCCACTGCGGGCAACACCGCGCTGGGCGGGGATGATTTTGATCGCATCATTTCACAATGGCTGCGGGAACAGGCCGGTATCGACCCCCAAACTGTGGACGTTGGGCAGCGGCGGGCCATGGTGCAAGAGGCTTGTCGCGCCAAAGAACAGCTTTCCGAAGCCGAAACCGTGCTGATATCCCTGCCCCTGGCGGACGGTGGTTGCTGGACTGGCAGTCTCGACCGGGCGCAGCTGAGCGTGCTCATGGACCCACTGATTCGCCAAACCCTGTCGGCTTGTAGGCGCGCGTTGCGTGATGCGGACATCGACATTTCCGAGGTGGAAGACGTGGTGATGGTGGGCGGTTCCACCCGCTCGTTGCGTGTGCGTGAGTTGGTGGGTGAGTTTTTCCAGTGCCAGCCCAAGGTCAACATTGATCCCGACAAGGTCGTGGCGGTGGGTGCGGCTATTCAGGCCGACATTCTCGTGGGCAACAAACCCGACGACGACATGCTGCTGCTGGATGTTATCCCGCTGTCCCTGGGGCTGGAAACCATGGGCGGACTGGTAGAAAAAATTATCCCCCGCAACACCACCATCCCCGCCGCCCGGGCCCAAGATTTCACCACGTTCAAGGACGGCCAGACCGCGCTGGCGGTGCACGTGGTGCAAGGGGAACGGGAGCTGGTGGATGATTGCCGTTCGCTGGCGCGCTTCGTGCTGCGTGACATTCCCCCCATGGTCGCCGGTGCCGCGCGCATCCGTGTGACCTTTCAGGTGGATGCCGACGGCCTGTTGTCCGTCAGTGCGCGTGAAGAGACCTCCGGGGTGGAAAGCACGGTGCAGGTCAAACCTTCCTACGGCCTGAGCGACGATGAAATCGTCGATATGTTGCAGGACTCTATGGCTCACGCTGAAGGTGATGTCAGTGTCCGCATGCTGCGCGAGCAGCAGGTGGAGGCAAAGCGAATTTTGGAATCCCTGGATGCGGCCTTGCGTGAAGACGGCGCGATACTGAGCGAAAACGAACGCGCAGCGCTGGATGCCGCAGTCGTGGCCCTGCGCGAAGCCGAAGTTGGTGACGATGCGCGCCACATCAAAACTGCCATTCAGGCCCTGAATGCCGCCAGCACAGAGTTTGCCGCGCGCCGTATGGACGCCAGCATCAAAGGCGCAATGGCGGGGCGCAAGGTCGAAGAATTCAGCTGAACGATTGTCCAGAATAAAGCCGAAACAGTTACCGAGAATATCATGCCGAAAATCATCTTTTTACCCCACGAAGAAATCTGTCCCGAAGGCGCTGTGATCGAGGCGCAAACTGGCGCCACCCTCTGCGATGCAGCGCTGGCCAATGGCATCGTTATCGAACATGCCTGCGAAAAATCCTGCGCCTGCACCACCTGTCACGTCATCATTCGTGAGGGTTTTGA
>JAADHZ010000071.1 GCA_013151575.1 Gammaproteobacteria bacterium | reverse complement strand
TAAAACACACTGCTATATCCATTCAAATAGTAGGCGAATAAGTTTCGCCCGAAATCGCGGATTGCTTTCGGAGTTTTCGGGCCGGCACTAGCTAAAAGAGCGCCACACCTGGCCGGGGTTACAGAGCATTATTACGGTTACCGCTACCAGAGAGTCCGAAAACAGCGTCAGCGAAGAAATGCGCTATTTTCTCAGCAGCCTCAGTGCAAACAACCCAGGCAAGCTCGAGCACGCGGTTCGGGCTCACTGGGCCATTGAGAACAACTTGTACTGGGTGCTTGATGTTGTTTTTGATGAAGATAACAGCAGAGCACACAAAGGCTTCAGCGCCGCGAATCTTGCGGTGATCAGGCATATTGCATTGAACCTGATAACAGAGAGAAAAACCTCAAAGGTTGGTGTGAAAACAAAACGGTTAAAAGGCGGGCAGGGATAATGACTGCTTGCTTAAAGTGATCGATATGTGATTTAAGCCCGGTTGCCTTGACCGATAACCTCACATCACACCCGTTTGTCGCGTAAATAATGGGCGGCGGCCACCATGTTTTTCAACGCGGCCTCCACCTCCGGCCAGTGGCGGGTTTTCAGGCCACAGTCCGGGTTCACCCACAGACGCTCAGCAGGTATGTGTTTGGCGGCTTTTTTCATCAGCTCGATGATTTGTTGTTCGCCAGGCACGTTGGGTGAGTGAATATCGTACACGCCGGGGCCGATCTCGTTGGGATACACAAAATCCTTGAAGGCCTCCAGCAATTCCATGTCGGAGCGTGAAGTCTCGATGGTAATCACGTCTGCATCCATCTCAGCCACGGCTTCGATGATGTCGTTGAACTCGGAGTAACACATGTGGGTGTGAATCTGCGTTTCATCACGCACTCCACTTGCTGTCAGGCGAAAGGATTCCACTGCCCAATAAAGATAGGTTTTCCAGTCATTCTTGCGCAATGGTAGACCTTCCCGCAGTGCTGCTTCGTCGATTTGAATCACGCCGATACCGGCGGCTTCCAGGTCGGTCACTTCATCGCGCAGCGCTAAGGCAATTTGTTCACAGGTATTTGCGCGTGATTGGTCGTCGCGCACGAAGGACCAGTTGAGAATGGTCACGGGGCCGGTGAGCATGCCCTTCATGGGTTTATGAGTGAGTGACTGCGCGTACTGCGCCCAGTCTACGGTCATCGCTTTGGGGCGGCTGACGTCACCAAAAATCACCGGCGGTTTCACGCAACGCGAACCGTAGGATTGCACCCAGCCGTAGGCGGTGAAAGCGAAACCATCCAATTGTTCGCCGAAATACTCCACCATATCATTGCGTTCCGGCTCGCCGTGCACTAGCACGTCCAGCCCCAGTGTTTCCTGTTTTTTGACCACCAGCGCAATTTCATTTTGCATCTTTTGCTGGTAGGTCTGCGCGTCGATGTCGCCATTTTTAAAGGCGCGGCGGGTCTGGCGAATCTCCGTGGTCTGCGGAAATGAGCCGATGGTAGTGGTAGGGAACAGCGGCAGTTTCAGCCAGGCGCGTTGTTGCGCGACGCGTTTGGCATAACCGGACTGACGTCGGGCCATGTCATCGTTGATGGCCGCAACGCGCGCTTGCACCGCGGGTTGATGAATTCGCGTGGATTCCCGGCGGCTGCGAATCGCTTCGCGGGAAAGTTGCAGGGCGTTGTGTTGCGTGTCACTGCCATCGGTGAGCGCGCGTTTTAGAACCACCAGCTCGTCGAGTTTTTGTGTGGCAAAAGACAGCCAGGATGTCAATTCTGCATCCAGCGCGGTTTCCTGTGACAGGTCCACCGGCACATGAAGCAGCGAGCAGGAGGGCGCGATCCACAGTTCGCCGGTGAAGCGCTGGCGCAGAGTGTCGAGCTTTTGCAGCGCGGCATTGAGATCGGTGCGCCAGATGTTGCGTCCGTCGATGATGCCCACGGACAGCACCTTGTGGCTGGGCAACCAGTCCACAATCTTGTCTACTTCGTCGGCGGCACGCACCGCATCAATGTGCAGACCTTCCACCGGCAGGGTGCAGGCCAGATTGAGATTGTCGCGCAATGGGCCGAAATAAGTGGCCAACAGGCGTTTCAGGCCGCGAGTGTGCAACTGAAAATAGCTGGCTTCGAAGGCCGCTTTCCATTCAGCGGGCAGGTCCAGCGCCAGAATTGGCTCGTCGATCTGCACCCATTCCACGTTTTGTTCGAGCAGACGTTGCAAAATTTGCTGGTACACGGGAATCAGTTTGTCCAGCAGGCTCAGTGTGTCGAAGTTTGTTTTGCTCTTGCCCAACCACAACCAGGATAACGGGCCGAGAATCACCGGCTTTACTTTATGGCCCAGTGCCTGCGCCTCGCGCACCTCGTCGAACAGTTTTTCCGAAGTGAGCCGGAACTCCTGTTCCGGCAGAAACTCCGGCACCAGATAGTGATAATTGGTATCGAACCACTTGGTCATTTCGCAGGCGGCAGTGGCCTCGCCGCTGGGCGCGCGACCACGGGCCATGCGGAAGTAAGTGTCGATATCGACCTGCTTGCCGTGCCACTGAAAACGCGGCGGCACCGCGCCCAGCAGACAACTCATGTCCAGCACCTGATCGTAAAATGAAAAATCGCCCACCGGCACAATATCCAGCCCTGCGTTGGCTTGCTGCTGCCAGTGGCGGGTGCGTAGCTCGACGCCGGTCTGCTCCAGTTGTTCGGCGTCGATATCGCCACGCCAGTAAGCTTCTTGCGCGAATTTCAGTTCACGCTGTGCGCCGATGCGTGGGAAACCCAGGTTGTGGCTGATGATGTTTTGTTGTGAGGGGGTGGACATGCTGCGCTCCTGGCAAAGTCTGTTGATTGAATGTCTGTGTGTAGAGTTGCCGCGCAGTATGGGGTGTAGATATCATTGAGTATATTTCATATTTTTAATTATGTTTATGAAATTATTTCATGCTAATGGGAGTGCGGGGAGTTTGTGGAGAAAGGTGGCGAACATAATGACAGAGATGGCAAGGCAATTATTGAGGCAAATAAAAAGGGCACCCACTGGGTGCCCTCCGTTCGTCATTGTTGCATTGAGCTATGCTTTTTCGACACAGAAACCTTCGATATCGCTCCCCCTCCAACCGACTCTGGCGCTGCTGACAATCGTGCGATCGACAACGTGTATGCGGATGTTATAGCCGCACGGATCCATACCATTGGTGTCGAGTTCCCATCTGCCAGTGGTAACTCCGTTGGTGTCGAGCGTGCCCGTAGCATAGGACATTGAGACGCTGTTTTTTGCCGCACTGGCTCCCGTTGGGGCTCCGCTGGTAATCGGGACTTCGGTAATCGGGAAGACTGCGAATGGCCCTGATGGTACGGCGGCGGCGACGGTTAACGTGCCGTGCCCCCATGCGACTCCGGTCCTGGTGTCACGGAGAGAGTCAAGCTACGGCTGTGGATCTCGGTCATCGAGAACGTGCCCTGGATCAAATCTCCGACAGTGAATTTACCGCAGTTTCCGGTGCCACTGGTAATCTCCACATCAGCTTTAGGGGCAATGTTATCCACCATGAAGGCGCGTGTTGGTGTGGTAGCCAATACAGGGCCTGACGGTTGCCGGAAGTCGAGATAGACTGTGTGCAGGCCATTTTCCAACCCGGTAAGCCTGCCGAGTAAGCCGCCAGCAACACTCACCAGGGGATTGGTCGCCAGGTACGAGAACCAATCGCCGACGGCATTCTGAGGTTGGCTTATCGGCAAGGGATTGGGGAAAGTTGTTACGTCCACATCAAACGGATTAGTGAAAGCCCGAGGTGAAACATCGGACGGACCCTGGATCATTATCCGGTATTCGAGAGGCCCGGGAGGGCCAAAGAACGTGTTTCCACTAAGCAGAATGCGGCTACCAAACGGGCTGTCTTCGGCGGTAAAAATTCCGCCTATTGCGGCACCGCTGGCATAACCAGCGCCGTCAATCTTCTGCACCGCAATATTACCAATTGACTCAAGAACCGGCGTGAACACACCCGGAATAACTTCTTTCGGGAATGGTTTAACTTCGATGTAGCAATCCGCGCGATCGCCCCAGTGAGGCACAAATTCTGGCTGGTTGGGGGGCGGTGGTGCAGCCCATGACAAGATGCCGCGAATGCGTGCCTGCCCGGTTTCACACCATTTCTTTTTGTGCTCGTCCATCTTGACGGGTAACGAGGCCTGGTACCATAGCCCATCCTGAGGAATGTTGTCGATATCATGAACATCGACATAGGTTGTACCCTGGTATTCCCAGCCCGTTCCGAAATCGATATAGAAAACGATGTATTCACGGCTGCCTGTACCGCAAAGCTCGCCGGAATATCCCGAATTGCGTTTGACCTCGATCACTCCGTGAAGGCGTTCGTAATCACGATCCAAACCAACACAATGGAGTTCTTCATAGGTTGTGTTGAACTTGGGGTTGAGGATGAAGTCGTCGAACTTCGAGAGATCAACTTTGAATGGCGCGAGAGTTTTTAGTGCCTGAAATGCGGCAATATCTGTGTTATCGGCTGCCAGTTTGGCCACCATTGGGAAGACTGTGCGCATGACCGAAAGCGCATCACTTATATCGACTTTTTCCATGAGCTTGGCGATTGATGCCCCAGACTGCGGGACAGGTTCCATTACGCTTAGCTGTGCCTTTATTTTTTTGAGTAATACCGGCTCAATCATCTGAATTCCGGCCACATCAAATTGGTCGATGAATTGACAGGAAATCGGATTGCGGGGCGCGACCTGGATTGCACGGTCCAGATGATTACCCCAAATGGGAGGGTAGTTAGGCATGTCCGCAGGAGGTTCAATATTCCAGGACAATATGGCCCGTACTCGCGGCAGAACCGGCTTACTGTTACAGCAGCTTTGCTTTTCAGGGGCGAGTTTGATGGACACGGCGTAGCAGAGGTTTTTTTTGAAGCCAAGATCATGGGCTTCAAAACTGACTACGCCATGGTCAACCCAGGTGTTATTGCCATAATCAAGATAAAAACGTACATATTCCCGTGATCCGTCAGTACAGCTGTCACCGAGATAGCCTGAGTCCTCCCTGATTTCAACAATAGCGATCAGGATGTTGGTTTCAGGGTTATGACCGACACAAGTCAGTTCCTCGAATGTTGTGTCTTCGATTTTTTTTACGACAGGCTTTGGTATGCCTTTGATGTTAAGTTTTGTGAGGTTTCCAAAGTAGTTGGGGTTTTGGATGAGCTGTAGTTTTTGGGTTTGTCGTAGTGAAAGCTCACATTTATGATCAGCCATGAGGCCATCCTCCTTAATAGTTTCGTTGTAATAATTTCGACGTTATAGCCACGTCGTAATTGTTCCTTTTTACAAAGACCGCACACTTTTTTTACTGTCCTCTCTTTTCTGATTTCGTATGAACAGTGTCGGTCATGGTGGCGTCATTTACCGTGAAGTATTTCACTTTCGACATGTGAAATAATGGCGCTTTTTAAATTCCTTATTTTTCATTATGAGAATCACACTGTCATCTTGTTTGATAATTCAGGGAGAGCGAAAGAGAACATTTCTTTAGTGCACAATATGGGATTAGACCGACCCAGTAGTGGAAGTTATCGTCCAGACAATTATCTGTATGGCGAGCATAACGTTGATATTGCCATTTTATCCGAAGGAAAAATAACAACAATTAGCTGTATATAATGTGCTCGACAAGCGTTGTTATTTTCGATTAACCTTACATAGCCTAAACCTGGGCTGATGTTGATTTCATTTTCGGAATTCAAATAATGTATCTCGAACTTCGACACCTGCGCAGCCTGCTGGCCATTCAACAGGCGAATAATTTAGTGCGTGCCGCTGAGTCACTGCATATCAGTCAATCGGCTTTGTCACATCAAATCAAGGCGCTGGAAAATTATTTTGAGCTGTCCCTTTTTTTACGTAGCAGCAAACCGCTACGCTTGACCCCGGCGGGGCAGAGTCTGGTGGCGCTGGCGCAGCAGGTGTTGCCCATGGTGGCCAATGTGGAAGCCGATTTGCACCGTGCGGCGCAGGGAGATGCGGGACGTCTGCACATAGCCATAGAGTGTCACGCCTGTTTTGAATGGCTGATGCCGGTGCTAGACGCCTACCGCGAGCAGTGGCCGCAGATCGAGGTGGATATCCGCGTGGGGGTGAGCTTTGATCCCATCCCGGCATTGCAAAAAGGCGAGATTGACCTAGTGATCAGTTCCGATCCATTGGATTTGCCGGACGTGGTGTTTGAACCGCTGTTCGATTACGAGGCCCTACTGGTGCTGGCTCCAGCTCACCCGCTGGCGAAGAAAAAATTCATCATGGCCTCTGATTTGGCCGACGAAACACTGATTACCTACCCGGTGAAGCGCCAACGGCTGGACGTGTTCACTCGTTTTTTACAGCCTGCGGGAGTCGAACCCGCAGCAGTACGTCAAGCCGACCTGACAGCGGTTATTTTGCTGCTAGTGGCCAGTCAGCGTGGTGTGGCGGTGTTGCCAGACTGGGTGCTGCGGGAGGCCGCGCGTCGCAGCAGTCTTACTCAGCGACCGCTGACTAAAAAAGGTATGCACGGTACTTTGCATGCTGCGGTGCGCAAGGGTGAAAACGAGGTGGCCTTTGTGCAGGATTTCATCGGGCTGGCGCGGGGAACGGCAGTTTGGCCGGAGGTTGTGTCGGGTCCCGAGTTGTAAACTCGCAGATTTCATCAAGGCCAGAGGGGAAAAGTCCTCACACACAGACCGGATACATGGGTGCAGTCCTGTCTCTATCAAAATGTTCACGAGAGCTTGAAAAATGGGGGAAACCCTAATATGGATATTGCCCACCAATAACGCTTTATCCCAGTTTCAATGATAGGCAATACCACCTTACGCCAAGAAGTGGAATTTTGTGTAGAGTCACGAAAACAATTGTATTGTCATGGGAGTTAACGGATTGAAAAATAGTTTTTCCCCCCCAGTTTTTATGTTGCTGTGGGCCGCTACTTTCTGGGGTGTGGTGTGGTATCCCCTGCGTCTGTTGGAGGCTGAAGGGTTGTCTGGGTTATGGACGACCTGGGTGATATTTTTTGCGGCGGCCATCCCCGGCTTGTGGTTGGCGTGGTCCAGCCGGTGTCAGTTACTGCAACAGCCGGGGCTGTTGTTGCTGTTGGCTGCGGCCAATGGCTGGCTCAACACTGCCTTTGTGCTGGCGGTGCTGGACGGCAATATCGTGCGGGTGTTGCTGCTGTTTTACCTGTCGCCCCTGTGGAGCACTTTGCTGGCCTGGCTGTGGTTGAAAGAGCGACCATCCCCCCTGGCCATGGCAACCCTGGGTGTGGCCATGGCAGGTGCCTTGTTTATGTTATGGCATCCTGCGCTGGGCTTTCCGTGGCCGCAGGGTCGGGCTGACTGGCTAGCCATTTCAGCAGGTATAGGGTTTTCGTTTTCCAATGTGGCGGTGCGACGCCTGAAGCATCTGTCCGCTCCGTTGAAAGCGGCGGTGGTGTGGTGGGGCGTAGTGGTCGTGGCGGGATTGGCGTTGCTGGTGAGCGGTGCGCCGCTGCCGCAGGTATCCATCACCGTATGGACGGGAGCGTTACTGCTGGGCGTGGTGGGGATCTTTAGCGCCACCCTGGCGGTGGTGTACGGCGTGACTCACATGCCCGTGCACCGCTCGGCGGTCATTCTGCTGTTTGAACTGGTGGCTGGTGCCGTGTCGTCACAATGGCTGACCGACGAAGTGGTGACTCGCATGGAATGGTTTGGCGGCGGGCTGATTTTATTGGCGGCGTATTTGTCGGCGCGAAGGCGGGGCCGGACAGTCGCCACTAAAAAAGCCAACCGTTCCGGGGTGGTCTGTCGCTGTTTCACGGTTGCTGAAATGATGCTGGGTTACTGAGATAAAATAGGTTGTCTGGTTTTTTTCTTGATGAGTTGCTGAATTTCACCAAAGCGCTGTAGCTGAGGTGACCAGGCCCGCAGCGAGGCAGGCAGGGTTTTTCGTCGACCATTGGCCAGTGTGAAATTTGAGAAACTACCGAAGACCAGATTATGCCAAATCACATTTTTGGCATCCTTCGTTTCGAAATGAATAATGGGTTGCTCCAGTTTTTCCGAAGCGGCAAGTTTCAGAACCCACTTCAAATCCTGACTTCGTGCCAACCGTATGGTGTAGTAGTTAACCGGCTGTTCGTTAAGCCAGACCAGCCCCCTGGCGACGGGATTGCTGTGATGGGGGGCGTGGGCCACGGCAGATGTGGCGGACTTGGGTTTTGGTTCTTCAGGGGGAAACGCTTGGGCATCTAGCAGAGTCAGGGCTTCGGCCGCTTGTTTTACACCTTGCCGAGAAGCCACGTAAAACCAGTAACGGGCTTGCTCCAAATCCAGATCCATGCCGATGCCTTCCGCATACATGCGGCCCAGATTAAATTGGGCATAGGAATAGCCGGATTTTGCGGAATCCCGGTACCAGCTGATGGCAGCCCGATAGTTTTTCGGTACGCCATGGCCATTTTCAAACATCGCGCCCAGGTTATTTTGGGCGATGGAGTGCCCCTGATGGGCCGCCAACCGATACCATTCAATGGCTTTTTTAATGTCTTTTTCAACGCCGTTACCGGTGTGATACATCCAGGCCAGTGCCGCCTGTGCCTTGGCGTAACCGTCGTCCGCCAGGGGTTTCCAGGCTTTATAGGCTACCTTGTATTGTCCAAATAAAAATGCCATGCGACCGTTGGCGTAGGTTTTTTCGATGAGATTTATGGGTAGCGCATCGTCATCGTCGTCATAGTCGCAGTCATCAATGTCGGAATAACCAAAGTCGGCAATCATGCTGCCGCCCTCTGTCTCGCTGTCGGCCACCACATTTTTTGTGGTGCCGACAGTGCACACCGATACCGAGAGCAATAGTAATGTCAGAATAAGGCTGTTAGAAGACGATGGTTGCATTGTAGTCAATGTTTTTGTTTCAACAGCCTTTTATTTAGCACGCACGGTTCATATTCATTAGACTTTCAACAGAGTGACACACACACAAACCACAAGCTACTGGCATTTAGAGAACCTAGTGCTGTTTTGGCCCGCGCGGGATGGTAGCCCGTGAGGGCAAGCTCTGATCACTGGATAACCAGCCAGAAATTCCCTAAAAATTTGCTGGAATTGTTGGGGCTTGAATATAACTGTCGGTACAGATTCGAGCCAGGGATTGGCTGATTAGCTGCATCAACAAGAAGTACTCTGCTTTTTAGCCATTAAGGCTTCCAGGCCAACTGCTGCTTCCACCACTGATGCCCCCTATCGCCGCACCTTCCTTCGTTGAATCACCACTAAGCGTGCGGCTCGTTTTTCGTGCTTCATTCTTCGCACCTCACCACCACCAGTGAAATGTCGTCGTGGGGCACCGCGCCGTCGAGGTGGGCGTCCAATGCGTCCACCAAATCCGGCAGTCGGTTCTGATATTCACTGTTGTCAATGGGCTGACTCAATACCTTTTCCAGTATCGGTTTGAATTCCCGGCCATTGTGGTTGCAGGCTTCGCTTAGGCCATCGGAATAAAGCACGATGTCGCCTGCGTCGTGCCACTGATACAGCTCGGTGTTGCGAGCAAAACTGTTGGCTGACATCACGCCCAGGGCGGTGTGCAAGGAGTGGAAGCGCCGTTTGATATTGCCCTGATGGTCCACGAACAACACGTCCGGGCTGCCGCCATTCCAAACCTCCACCGTGCGATTGTGCCGGTCCACGGCCATAAGACTACAGGCGACAAAATTGCCCACGGGGATTTGCACGCGTAATTGGGAATTCATTTTTTCCGCAATGGCACCCAGGGTGTAACCCTGTTTGGCCATGGAATAAAAAATCTGCGAGACCGGTAACAATGGCAGGGCGGCGGGCAAACCGTGACCCATGGCGTCGGCGTGCAGCAGATACAACCGGTCGTTGCCGTCACGCACTGCGGCCACCAAATCGCCACTGAAACGGCTGGCAGGTTGGTGCCAGTACTGCATGGATTCATCTTCCAGGTCTTTGCTGAAAATCATGCGATTCATCAGCTGCTGGGCCATGTGTTGCTCGTGTTCGGCGAGTCGCTGGTAACTTTGCAATTCCTGGGCGGTGTGCATCAGACGACGCTGGGTTTGTTGCAGTCCGCGTGTACGGGTGGCACGGGCGGTGGCGGTGACCACCAGGTGGGTAGAATCTACGGGCTTGGTGAGAAAGTCGTCTCCGCCGAGGGTGAGGGCCGCCAATTGCAGGTCCAGTTCGGTGTTTCCTGACAGGTACACGATGGGAATGACGTCAAATTCCGGTATTTGACGGATGACCGAGGCCGCCTCCGGGCCGCTGGCACCGGGCATTTGCACATCCA
>JAADHZ010000127.1:4518-6224 GCA_013151575.1 Gammaproteobacteria bacterium | reverse complement strand
AACCAACAAACGCTGGAGACATCATGCGCTGGATTTCCCTGTTATTTTTATTTGTTTCGCTCACGGCGCTGGCCGATAGCTCTGTGTGGGTGGTCAGCAAGGGCGATAAACAATTATTTATCGGCGGCACTATTCACATGCTCAGCCCGACGGACTACCCGCTGCCTGCGGAATTTGAGCAGGCCTATCAAAAAGCAAACTTGCTGGTGTTTGAGACCGACATCAGCAAAGTGAACTCTCCCGAATTCCAGATGACGCTGTTGCAGCGCCTGAGTTACTCCGACGGCAAAACCCTGCGTGGTGAGCTGGGCAAAAAGGCCTATGCCGCACTGGAAAAATTCAGTGCGGAGCGCAGCATTCCATTGGAGTCACTGCAGTCGTTTAAACCGCAAATGGTGATCCTTGCGTTGCTGGGTGTCGAGCTGCAACGCATGGGCATGATGGATGTGGGCGTGGATCAGCATTTTTTCCAACGCGCGCAGCGGGATAAAAAAAACCGGCTGTTCCTCGAATCTCCCGCTGCACAGTTGGATGTGCTCGCTAACATGGGGCGCGGCCAGGAAGACCTGCTCATCCTCAACACTGTGCGCGATCTTCAGAAAATCGACAGCGTCATGGCCAAGATGAAAGCGGCCTGGCGTGCGGGGCTGCGCGAAAAACTCGCTGAGGCAGGGCTGGCGCCCATGCAGAAAGAATTTCCCGCGCTGTACCAAAGCTTGTTGGTAAAACGCAACCAGGCCTGGCTGGCGCGCATCGAAAACATGCTGAAAACAACAGACATCGAATTCGTATTGGTGGGCGCCCTGCACATGGTGGGAAAAGACGGTGTGTTGAAGATGCTGACGGCACGGGGTTATACGGTGAAAAACCTGTAGCGGCAGACTGCCGTCATTAAAATAACACCCGGTCTTGCAAAAAACCTGGCCGATAAGCATCAGCCAAATTTTTCTCTAAAATAAGGTCAACCTTGTACGGAAAATTTGACTCAATGAGGTTTTCTTCGATTTTCCCTACCGTGGTCGTTACATCAATGTCGGATTCGATAACTAAATCCAAGTCTGAGAATGTTTGATGATCCCCTCTGGTCCTTGAGCCAAAAACCCAGACTTTGGCATTCACTTCCTTAAGGGGAACGAGCACAGTATTGTCAATAAATGCGTACTGCTCTTTTGTTAATCCAAACTTCATAAAGATTTGAGCTTATTCAGTAACACCATTGCTTGCGGATAAAAATCTTTGGCGAAGGCATAAACTTCTTCGGCCAAGTTTTCATTGTAGGTATGTGTGGAAAGGTTCCGCTTGTCGATAACCAACAACCAATATTCCACATCTGTGATAAACCCGCTTTGTGCCATTTCTCGCATTACTTGCTTCGGTGCAGAAACGGATGTACCCATGGATTTTTTTGCCGATTTCCAGGCCAGTTCAACACAGAATTCAAATCGGTGAATTGCCGCGTCTCGAGACAAATCATTTTTTGGCGCAGTAATCGCCGCATTTAACGAGTTTAATGCCTTCTCAAATACTTCCAGGCTAACCGCCATAATTCTTTCCTCAAGAACACTGTGTGTTACTTGATGCCCATTCCATATCCCGATTCAATCCATCGGCGGTGGCGGCGCAATCACTTCGCGTGAACCGTTGCTTTGCAGGGGGCCGACGACGCCGGCGCGTTCCATTTCTTCCACCATGCGGGCGGCGCGGTT
>JAADHZ010000127.1:0-4460 GCA_013151575.1 Gammaproteobacteria bacterium | reverse complement strand
CGCACGGCTTCGTCGTAGAGGGCGTCGCCTTCGGCGTTGTCTTCCTCCATGCCGGGCATGCCGCCCATGTCAGCGCCGGCAGGTGGGCCTTCGCGGATTTCGTCAATGTAGTTCGGTGTCCCGCGGCTGTGCCAATCGGCCACTACGCGATGCACTTCGGCGTCGGACACAAATGCGCCGTGTACGCGGGTGGGGATGCTGGTGCCGGGAGGGATGTACAGCATGTCGCCGTGACCCAGCAGTTGTTCGGCGCCGCCCTGGTCGAGGATGGTGCGCGAGTCCACCTTGGCGGATACCTGGAAAGCGATACGAGTGGGGATGTTGGCCTTGATCAGGCCGGTGAGCACGTCCACCGATGGGCGCTGGGTGGCGAGAATCAGGTGCATGCCGCAGGCGCGGGCTTTTTGTGCGAGGCGGGCGATGAGTTCTTCGACCTTTTTGCCGACGGTCATCATCATGTCGGCCAGTTCGTCCACCACCACCACGATCTGCGGCATGGCTTCCAGGAAACGCTCCTCGCCGTCGAGGATGGGCTTGAAAAATGGGTCTTTGATGGGTTCGCCGCTGTCGTTGGCGTCCTTAACTTTTCGGTTGAAACCGGCGACGTTACGCACGCCCTGGTTGGCCATGAGTTTGTAGCGACGCTCCATTTCGGCCACGCACCAGCGCAGCGCGTTGGCAGCGTCTTTCATGTCGGTGACCACCGGCGACAGCAGGTGCGGGATGCCTTCGTACACTGACAGTTCCAGCATTTTCGGGTCGATCATGATCAACCGCACCTGTTCCGGCGTGGCGTTGTACAGCAGGCTGAGTACCATGGCGTTGAGGCCGACGGATTTGCCAGAGCCGGTGGTGCCAGCCACTAGCAGGTGCGGCATTTTGCCCAGGTCGACCACTACGGGGTGCCCGGCGATGTCCACTCCCAAGGCCATGGTCAACGGTGAGCTGGCGTTTTCGTAAACGTCGGATTTGAGCACTTCGGAGAGACGCACGATTTCGCGAATTTCGTTGGGAATCTCCACGCCGATGGTGGATTTGCCGGGAATCACCTCCACCACACGCACGCTGATGGCGGACAATGAGCGTGCCAAATCCTTGGCCAGGGTGCTGATCTTGCTGACCTTGATGCCCGGTGCCAATTCCAGCTCGTAACGGGTGACCACCGGGCCCGGGTGTACCGCCACCACTTGCACTTCCACGCCGAAGTCGGCCAACTTCAGTTCCACCTGCCGCGACACCGCCTCCAGCGCCTTCTGGGAGACATCTCCCTTGCGTGCGTCCGCCGGGTCCAGCAGCGACAGAGGTGGCAGCATGCCTTCCACTGGGGCGTCGAATAACGGCACCTGACGCTCTTTTTCTTCGCGATTGGACGCGGCAATACGGGGTTTGATCACCGGCTCGATACGCGGTGGCGTGCGGTTTTCAGCTTTCTGCTGGGTGGTTTGCAACGCCGCTTCACGTTTGGCGCGGGCGCGGCGGCCAACGATATCATCGCGCAGGTTGAGAAAACGTTCGCGTAACCAGTCAAGTCCGTTTAGGGTCAAACGCCCGGTGCTGTCCATTAGCCACAGCCACGACAGGCTGGTGAGCAGGGTCACGCCGGTGAGAAATAGTGCCAGCAAAAACAGGGTGCTGCCCAGTGGGTTCACCACGCTCACCAGTCCGGCGCCCACCACGTCACCCAGTACGCCACCGGGGCCGACAGGCAATTGGGAAAGATCGGCAAAATGCAGTTTGGCCAGCCCGGTACCGGCACCCAGGGTGAAGAAAAAACCGGTGGTGCGTAACGCGCCGTGTCGGTAATCAACCTCGGCTTGTTGTTTGCGCCCGGAGTACAACAGCCAACCCGCATAGGCCACGCCCAGCGGCACCAGATAGGCAAGATAGCCGAACAGGTACAGGAACACATCGGCAAACCACGCCCCCAGCATGCCGCCGGAATTGGCGATGGTGCTGGCGGTTTCACTGTGTGACCATGCGGGGTCGGCGGGGGTGTAGCTGGTGAGGCTCAGCAGCAAAAAAATGGCCAGTGCGCCGAATACCATCAACGCCCCCTCGCGCAAGCCGCGAATCATGTGCTCGGCGAGCGGGGTTGCGCCTTTGATTGGGACGTTCCCGGTGGGGGAATTCTGAGTTCTGGTTTTTTTTGCCGGAGCCATCGAAGGGGCCTGTTAATGGGAAAGCTGCTTTATTGCAGCCCCATTTTTATCTGGGTAACAGGCCTTATGTTACCAGCTCCCGCAGTGCGGGATGCACTATTTTGCCGTCCATCACGTTGATGCCGCGCACCAGTTCCGGGGCCTGTTGCCAGTCAGGTCGGGCTAAGCGGGACACGTAACGGATCAGCTCTGCCGACAGGGCCTGCGAGGCCGTGCGCGGCACTGCGCCGGGCATGTTGGTGACACCGAAGTGAATCACGTCATCCACCACAAAGGTAGGGTTAGCGTAATCGGTGGGGCGCGTGGTCTCGATGCAGCCCCCCTGATCCACCGAAATGTCGATGATCACGCTGCCGGTTTGCATTTGCGACACGGTAGCAGCAGAAACCAAGTGCGGCGCACGTTCGCCGGTTACCAGCACCGCGCCTATCAGTAAGTCGGCGTTCGCTGCCGCCTCGTGCAGAGCGTCGGGATAGGAGTGCAGGGCGGTGACGTTGTCGCCCAGTGCTCGCATGTGGGTCAGCTTGTCGCGGTTGTGGTCGAACACCGTGACTTCGGCCCCCATGGCCGCCGCTAGCAGCGCTGCATTGCCTCCCGCCACTCCGGCCCCCAGCACCACGACCCGACCTCGTTCCGCCGCTGGTACACCACCCAGAAGCACCCCACGCCCACCTTGTGGTTGGTGCAGCAAGTGAGTACCCACTTGCACGGCAACCCGCCCAGCGATGTCGCTCATAGGTGCCAGCAGAGGCAGCCGACCGGCCTCGGTTTCCACGGTTTCGAAGGCCACGGCGGTGGCGCCTGTGTGTAGCAGGGAGCGCATCAGCGATACATCCGCCGCGAGGTGCAAATAGGAAAACAGCAGTTGCCCCTCGCGCAGCATTGCCACCTCTGCTGGCTGCGGTTCTTTGACCTTGACGATCATCTCCGCCTCGTACACCGCCTCGGCCGTATCAACTAATATCGCACCTGCGGCCCGGTAGTCTTCATCCCGGTAACCGCTCAGCAGGCCCGCGTTGTGTTCCACCAGCGCCTCGTGACCCTGTGCCACCAGCTGTCCGACGGCTGCGGGAATTAAACCGACCCGGCCTTCCAGGGTTCGGATTTCACGTGGTATGCCTATTTGCATTGCCGTTCCTCAAATAAAAAGTCTAAATAAAACTCAGCTTGAGGGCCACCGTTACCACTGAATAAGCCATTGTGTTTTCTGTAGGGTGGGCATTGCCCACCATTGGCGTTTGAATGGGGCGACATCGGTGGGCAATGCCCACCCTACGTCAAACAACTGAGTTTTGTTAATAAGCAAGTAAACAAAAAGCCCAACGAAAAATGGGCAAAGCGATATTTTTCAGGTGATTTTGGTCGTCTTGCTGGTTCTCAAAATCAGGTAGCCCACAATCCCCGATAAAAACGACCCGAGCAGTATGGCCAGTTTATCGGTGTACTGAAAAATACTGTCGTCTTCAAACGCTAACGAGACAATAAACAGGCTCATGGTGAAACCGATGCCCGTTAGTACCGATACCCCATAAAGTTGCCGCCAGCTGCTGTCTGCTGGCAGCTCCGCCCATTTGAGTTTTATTGCCAGCCAACTGAAGCCGAATACGCCCACCTGCTTGCCAATAAACAAACCGAGCATAATGCCGAGCGGCACGGAACCCGTCATTTGATTCAACGATATCTCGGTAAAATTGACGCCAGCATTGACAAATGCGAATAACGGAAGAATGAAAAACGCCACCCAAAAGTGGAGGTTATGCTCTATTTCCTTGAGTGGTGAAACAGTCTGCTGGTGTTCATTTTTTGCCGTCAGGGGAATCGTAAACGCCAACGCCACCCCAGCCAATGTGGCATGAACGCCAGATTTGAGAACGCTGACCCACAGTATGATGCCGACAATAAAATACGCGGCCTTTTTCGACACGCCAAAATAGTTCAGCCCGATCAACACCGCCAGCGCGGCAACCGCAACCGTAATGGATAACGTGGAAAGCTCGGTCGCGTAAAAAATGGCGATAATCACGATGGCACCCAGGTCGTCAATAATGGCCAATGCCATCAGGAATATTTTTAGCGACACGGGCACTCGGTTTCCCAGCAGGGAAAGAATGCCCAGTGCAAAGGCAATGTCAGTTGCCGTAGGAATGGCCCAGCCATTCTCGGCGATTGGGGTGCCCTGATTGAACATCAGATACACCAGCGCTGGCACCGCCATTCCACCCACGGCGGCAACCCCTGGCAATACGACCTGACCTAAAGAAGACAAGTGGCCTTCCAGTATTTCTCGCTTTACTTCCAGGC
>JAADHZ010000092.1 GCA_013151575.1 Gammaproteobacteria bacterium | reverse complement strand
ATAAAACAACACATCAAAGCATCCGTATTGCCCGGGCAGGAGCTATCCCTGCAACAGCAAATATCGCCAAATATGCAGACAGACTGAAAAACCTGGCCAGTGTCAGCAAGGCTGGTGGCGTTGTGCTTATGGGAGTTGGTGTCACCGCAGCTTGCATGCAAATCGCCAGCACAACCGATACAAAAGAAAAAAATGAGATATTTGTTGAAACTATTACCAGTACGACAGTAGGAATTTTCGCAGGTTCTCTTGTTGGCCTGTTTTTGATTTCCAACCCCATCGGCTGGGGAACGGCGCTTGTACTGGCGGTAGGTACCACGGCGACGAGTTATCTGTCAGGGAAACTTGCGCGCGGTGCCTATGATGCAGTTGGGGAAATTGATTTTGTTGCAGGAACGGGTGTTGACAGGATATGTAAATAAATAACATGACCTTATTCGATGAAATATTATACACGATGTTCATTGTAGTGATGCTTGGCGTTATGTTGAGTCTTGTATTGATTTTTATTATGCATATTTTAATGCCAAAAATTGTGCTAAAAACCTATTTTAAGGAACCTTATTTCAGCTCAACTGAAATCACCATGTTTACAGGAATCCCTTTTGGATATATGAGAACAACAATGTTTATGAGAGCATTGGGGTTTCCTTCCAGTGGAAAAAAAAGGGGAATAGAAGATGCCTATAAAATTGCGCCGGTGTGGTATTGCAAAGCATCAAGGTACCTCGTTCTTTTTATTGTTCCCCTCGCCGTATTACTATTGTTACTCATTATCATTGGAACTATACATTTTGAATTGTGGAAATAGAAACAAATATGGGCATAATGGAAACCTTACCTTGTCTCCAGTCAAGGAAATATGTGTGTCAGGAGGATGCATTGTATTTTATTGAATTATTTTCAGAAAAAAGTGACCAGGTAAAATTGATTACAATTCTACTGTCAGCACTAATTGCTGTTTTTGTATTGCTACTTAATCAATTTTTTGTACAGCGTAGAAACAGGCAGGAATATCTTCTTGAGAAGATAGAAAAATTATCCCAATTATCAATTGAATACACAGATTTATGTTCTCAAATACTGAGTGATGTGCGTGGCCAGGCTGCAAGCAAGCACATCGATTACCCAAGTGTATGTGATGAAGACAAAAGAAAAATTCGAGCGAATATTCGGAAAATTGGAATGATATGTGGTCTTTATTTTAAGGGGGCTGGCTTTGATCCAAACGATTATTACATATGGAATATGGAAGTGCTGGATGTCCTGGAAAAAGGTAAAGATTCTATGGAAGGAAAAGCCTATTTATATTTCGAGGATGCAGAGCAACACATTGTGAATAGTGATGCTAAATTAGCCGTTTTATGTTCAAATTTGGTAAGGCAATATGGGTATAAAACATATGCTCAAGAGATAAAAGAAAAGTTTGGGAAAATATTTAAAAAAAAGGAAATGATATAATCATTAAGGAGGCTGCTGTTTAACATTGCTCTAACGTAAAGCATGGAGACGTCACAAATAAGGGGAGTATGACCGGGCATTTCAGTGAATGTAACTCCCGTTCCTGCATGAAGAAGGGGGTATCCGATACGCATTCCTCAGGCACGTTTCGCATGGGGCTGGTCATATATTCAAGAATAAGCTGGAAGAAATAACGGCTAATTAAATGCCAATTTTCGGCTAACTGCTTCCTTGACTAACGGCTAATTTCCATTGGAACCAAAAACTCTTCCTTCAGCATTTCACCTGGATGAGTGGGTTTTCTATGGGTTGAAATTCTCATAAATAGTATCTCGACTTATGCCTGTATCCACACTCAATCAGTGGCTCATGTTCTTTTTTATCCACTCACGCATCAGGGCGTTCAGTGCCGCCAGATCCACATCAGCGGGCAGGGTGGATTGATAGGGGCCGGTAGCCAGCACTTGGCCGGGGCCGTCACTGAATCGGCCATCGCCGCCGGAGCGGTCGAGAAAGCGCAGCCATTCACGGCCGGTGAGCGCCGCGACCTGCTGGCGGGGGAAACGCATCAGCGCCAGCCGCCGCAGCAGGATGGAAAGCTCTGCGATGGCCTTCGGGGTGACAGCGCCAGACTGCTGGGTTAGCGCATCCAGCATGGTCAGCAGTTGTTGGCGCTGGCGATACAAGCGGTAGCGGCGCAGGACAAAACGCGTCGTCCACACCAGCAGCACCAGCAATAACACGGCAAGCAGCCACCAGCCGGGAGCCGGGGGCCACCAGCCAGGCTCTGCGGGCAGGTGGATGTCGCGCAGTTGCAATGCCGACGGGGTGTCTGGGTTCATGCGGTGGTTTCCTGTGGTGGGTGTTGCGCCATGGGTTTTGTTTTGCCGCCAAAGTGGCTGCGCAGGACACTGGCCACGTCCGCATCGGTGGACACTTGCAACAGCGGGATGGCCCGGCTGCGCATGAGATCCCGCAACGCTTGATGGTGTTGGCTGAAAAAATCACTGTAGGCCTTGCGTGCGATGGCCGAGCGGGTATCGAGAACGCCTGTGTGCTGACCATCGCCGACGCCGTAACGTGCTGGAGGGGGTGGTGCGAGTTCCAGCGCGTCAACCAGCTGGATGGCGATCACATCATTGTGCTGGCGCAGTCGCGTCAAGTGTTTGCCGGTCTCGTTGTCGGCGCCGTCATCAATGCCATAAAAATCGCTGAGCAGAAAAATCAGGCTGCCGGGCCGACTGACCCGGCGCAATCGGCTCAGCGCGGTATTCAGTCCCTGTGGGTGCGGTGGCCGCTGGAGATTTTCCAACGGATCGCTTTGCGCTACCAGCTGGTGGATCAGGCGCAGCACACCGTGTTTGCCGCCGCGCGGCGGTAGCTCGTGGTGATCACCATTGAACAGCAGAGCGCCGATACGGTCGCCGTGGGCAGCCGCTGCCCAAGCGATGAGACTGGCAGCCCGCGCGGCCACCACGGATTTAAGCGCCCCCCGGCTGGCAAAAAACATGCCGGGATTCAGGTCCACGCACAGCACCACCGGACGCTCGCGTTCTTCCTGATAGAGCTTGGTGTGTGGTCGGCCGGTGCGCGCAGTCACTCGCCAGTCCATGTTGCGGATATCGTCGCCGGGCTGGTAGATGCGTGATTCCTGATAGTCCATGCCACGGCCGCGAAAACGCGAGGCATGGCCGCCTGACAGCTGTGCCAGCGCCGCCTGTTTGCGGTTGAGCTTGAGCGTGCGGGCTTGCTGGCGCAGGGCGATTAGCTCGCTAAGACTGGTGCGGGTGGCAGAGTTGAGGGCCGTATCGCTGACGGGTGGGGTTTGTTGTGGTTTCCGGCCCGGAAAAATTCGGTCGAGGAGGCTCATCTCAGGCCACCGGGACCAGTTTCAACAGTTCGCGGATGACATCATCGGAATTCATGCCTTCGGCCTCGGCCTCAAAAGAGACCAGCACCCGGTGACGCATCACGTCGAAGGCCACCGCCTGCACGTCGGCCGGTGACACATAATCACGACCGCCCAGCCAAGCGTGGGCGCGGGCGCAGCGGTCGAGGGCGATGGTGGCGCGCGGGCTGGCACCGTAACTCACCCAGCGAGCCAGTTCTGCGCTGTAGGGCGCCGGGTCACGGCTGGCCAACACCAGTTGCACGAGATATTCCTCCACTGGCTCGGACATGTGGATGCGCAGCACTTCCTGCCGGGCGGCAAAAATCTGTGCCTTGCTCAGTGTCAATTCGGTGGCTGCCGGGCTGATGTTTTCGCGCTCGGCTTGCTGGCGGGCCAGTTTCAGGATCGCGTGCTCTGCCTGCGTATCGGGGTAATCAATACGAATGTGGCATCAGGAAACGATCCAGCTGTGCCTCGGGCAGGGCGTAGGTGCCTTCCTGCTCGATGGGGTTCTGGGTGGCCATCACCAGAAACGGGCGTGGCAGGGGATAGGTGTGCCGACCGACGGTGATTTGTTTTTCACCCATGGCCTCTAGCAGTGCCGATTGCACTTTGGCTGGGGCGCGGTTGATCTCGTCGGCGAGGATCAGGTTGTGAAACAGCGGCCCTTGCTGGAAATGAAAGTCACCGGTCTCCGGGCGGTAGATGTCGGTGCCGGTGAGGTCGCTGGGCAGCAGGTCTGGAGTGAATTGCAGGCGATGAAAGTCGCCTTCCAGCACCGCAGCCAGCTCCTTTATGGCGGTGGTTTTGGCCAGCCCCGGTGCGCCTTCCACCAGCAAGTGGCCGTCGGCCAGCAGCGCGATCAGCAGGCGGTCGACGAGTACCTGCTGGCCGATGATGCGTTGTTGCAAGTGCTCACGAATCTGGTGAAAGACCGGGTAGGCCACGCTGTCGGTGGTGACCGGGGCGATGTTTGCAGTCATGTTTCTGGCTCCTTTTGTGTCATGTATTTTACGTGCGCCGGATTCTATCCGGCCGGGTTTTCATCGACCGCATTGACGATGATGCTGTCCTGGATCAGTCCCTGTTGGGCATCCGCCAGCGCCTGGCTGGCTTGTTGGCTGTCTTTTGCGGAAAGTGATTTGAGGGCGAATTCCACTTTTCCAAGGGTGGCTGCGACGGGCATGTCGACGAAGCTGTACTGCAACTCAATATCCACAGTCTTGAGCTGTTCGACGACCTGTTTATGTTTGCCGCGAATGACATTGGGGTAGATTTTTTGCAGTTGTTGTTTGACGGGTTCGGTCACTTCTATTTCCTTGTGGATGCCGAGTTGTGAATAAATGGAGAGGAGCCCATCGGGGTTGTTTTTTTCGGTGTCGATTTCAGATTTTATCTCCGTTAACAGCCCTTTGGCTTTTTCCAGATACTGGCGAGCCTCATCGGCATGCTGGTCAGTTAGCAGCTGGTTTGCGGCGACGATATAGGACATAGCCTCGCGCCCGTTTTGGGCGAGGGTGTCGGCGTGCAGGAGCTGCTGTTGTTCGGCGCTCATTGTTGCAGAGTGATTGGCAGTGGTGCTTGGTGCTGGTTTGGCATGCACCGGTGCGGCAGACAGGCTGGCGGTCGCGCCGAGACTGAGGGTGATAGCCAGGGTCAATGCTGTCAGGGAATTTTTTGTCATGGTTTGCATGTGAGTATCCTCGATTGGTGTTGTCGGGGATCATATTACGGCCTTCCGGTTTAACGGGAGGTGGAGAGAGCATTACGTTTTGTTCATGTTTGGGTCAGCATGTGTCGGAAATTCGCAAACGACGCGCAGCCCGGGCTGATTGTTTTCCAGCCGCAAGGTCATGCCGTGGAGCTTTGCCACTGCTGCCGCCAGGCTCAGACCCAGTCCGCTGCCGGGACTGGTGCGGCTTTTTTCCAGTCGGTAAAAGCGCTGAAACACCTGCTGCCGTTCGGCTTCGGGAATGCCGGGGCCGTTATCGGCCAGGGTGATTCGGCCGCACCCATTGTGCACGTCGAGGGTAATTTGAATCATACCCTGCAACGGGGTGTATTTGATGGCATTGTCGAGCAGGTTGGCCAGTGCCTGGAACAACAGGTCACGATCACCATACAGTTTCACAGCATCGTCTATTTGCAGTTTTAGCGACTGGCCTTTTTCTTCCGCCAACGGTTCGTAGAGTTCCATTACGTCGCGTAGCAGGGTGCCGACTTCCAGTTTGTTGAAGGCTTCGCGACGTTGACGGGTTTCGATGCGGGCGATGCGCAACAGGGCATTGAAGGTTTCCAGCAGGCCATCGGCGTCAGACGTGGCCTGTTCGATCAGATCGGTATCACCGTCCATTTTTTCTGTTTCGGCGCGCAGTAGTTCCAGCCGGTTGCGTAGTCGCGCCAGAGGGGTGCGCAGGTCATGGGCGATGCTGTCGGAGACGCGTCTCACGTCCTCCATCAGTTCTTCGATACGGTCAAGCATGGCATTGAGATTGGCGGCTAGGGCATCGAATTCATCGTTGCTGTGTTGCAGTGGAATGCGGCGTGACAGGTCTCCTTCAATGATATCGCGGCTGATGGTGTTGATGGATTCGAGACGTTTCATGACCCGGCGGCTGAGCACCACGCCGCCAACCCCGCCCAATACCAGCGTGATGATAAAGCCGAGAATCAGGGCGCGGATGATACGTTGCTGGGTCTCTTCCAGTTCGTAGATATCACGTCCCACCAGCAGATGAAAATCACCGGACAAGGTAAAGCTGCGCGCCCGCGCGAGGTGGATTTCATCCTTATCGTGACCGGCGTTTTCGAGGCGAAAGTTCAGCCAGCCGTCGCTGTCGGGTTTTGCCGCCGGCCAGCGATTGAGGTTGCCGGCGATGGGGGTGTCAATGGCCGTGGTAAGCAGGTAAATGGAGGAGCCGGTGGGCTTGCGTGACAGGCGTTCGTTGACCACGTCGATGAGGCCAGCGAGGCCGTCCATGTCGTAACGTTCCGCCAGACCGGTGATCTCGGCATCAATGGTGGCATCGGTCTGTTGCGCCATGTAGGCCGCAGTGGACCAGTAAATGAAGCCCAGCAGCACCAGCACCGAGGCGCCGAACAGGGCCATGTAGGTAAAGGCAAGGCGGAAGCTGAAACTGTGCAGGAGGCGGTGTTGCATGGGTTACTGCGATTCCACCGCCGCTTCACGCAGGCAATAACCGGCGCCGCGCACGGTCTGCAACAGGGCCGGATTGAAACCCTTGTCGATCTTGTTGCGCAGGCGGCTGATGTGCACGTCGATGATGTTGGTTTGTGGATCGAAGTGATAATCCCACACATTCTCCAGCAGCATAGTGCGGGTGACGATCTGTCCGGCGTGCTGCATTAGGTATTCGAGGATCAGGTACTCGCGCGGTTGCAGGTCGATGGGTTTACCGGCGCGTTTGACGTGGTGAGTGAGGCGGTCCAGCTCCAGGTCGGCGACTTTCAGTTGGCTGTTGTCGGGTTTCATGTCGCCGCGCCGCGACAGCACCTCAATGCGCGCCAGCAGTTCGGAAAAAGCAAAGGGTTTGACCAGGTAATCATCACCACCGGCCTTCAGGCCCTGCACCCGGTCACCCACCTCGCCGAGGGCGCTGAGAATGATCACTGGCGTTTGCCGGCCGGAACTGCGCAGGGTCTTGAGGATCGACAGGCCGTCGAGGGCCGGTAGCATGCGGTCGAGGATGATGATGTCGTAGTCATTTTCCAGCGCCATGAACAGGCCG
This sequence comes from Gammaproteobacteria bacterium, assembly GCA_013151575.1. GTDB lineage: Bacteria > Pseudomonadota > Gammaproteobacteria > SZUA-152 > SZUA-152 > SZUA-152. The sequence continues at coordinate 2,641 of JAADHZ010000092.1, read as the reverse complement.
TCCTTACCGTCGTTAGCCTGATCGACCGCATGGCCGTGCTCTTTCAGGCCTTTGGCAATATAGCTGGCGGTGTCGATGTCGTCTTCGATGACGAGGATGCGCATGGTTTTTGTCTCGGGGTGCCGGAATGGCTCTGTCCGCGAATAGACAGAATTTGGGCTCACAAGTTTTAAGAAGTTTTTGATTAATTCCGGGCGTGCTGACATGTACATCAGCATGTTCGCCACAACAGGAGAAAAGTAAGAATGAATCTCGAATTGGCATTCTTTGATGAAAGTACCCGATGCCTGAGGCAATCGCCACTTTTCTCCGGGCTGGCATCGGACACCATCGACGATATCGTCACACGCTGTCGGCGGGAAACCTGGAAATGTCGCCGCCTGTTGCCCGTGGAAGAAACTTGGCGACGTTTTCATATATTGCTCTCGGGACGTGTACGCCTTCTTAGTCGCAGCAACCCCGAAAGTGGTCGCATGATTACCCTGTTTCTACTTGGCCCCGGTGAGCCATTTTGTCTATTCAGCCTGCTGGACGGTAAACCACACGATGTAATGCTGGAAACCTTGGATGACGTTACCCTGCTGAGTCTACCCATGGATGAAGCCCGCCAGTGGCTTGATGGACATCCGGAATTCAATCGTAAACTGTTGCCCTAATCTGGGTGAACAGATGTGCAGTCTGGCCGGGCGGGCCTCGGACCTGGCTTTGCACAACACGGAAACGCGGTTGGCACGCCTGATCAACGATCTCTCCCATGAGTCCCTGGCCGAGATGATCGGCAGTGTGCGGGTGGTGGTCAACCGCCAGCTCCAGCACTGGAAACAGGAAGGCATAGTCGATGCGCACCGTGGTCATCTGGAAGTCGAGGCCTTGCAGGAGCTAATGAGGCGAGCAGAGGATATCCCCCGCAAAGTGTCTGTGTAACATTGATGGCAAAATTCTCCAGAGAAGGGCTGTGCGGCTGCTGCAAAATTGAAAATTTGCGAGTGCTATCTTGCCTTGATGAACGTTCTCTAAAATTTCCTCGGTTGTCTTAGACTTTATGCATTAACTCGCCAACAACTTGTAAATCCCCATATATTGCCTGTTGGCGAGTAAATACATAAAATCTGAAATACATAAAATCTGCCGGTATTAGACAATGATTGTTCCAGAAAAAAAGACTTCTGGAACAATAAATTGCGAGTTAATACATATCAGGGATGGAACACAATAACTCATACAATTGACATCCCTGCTTCAGTCCGTCTTCGGCCGTTTTTCAATCGTAAAAGCTCGAAATAAGAGCGACTATTCTTGCGCGTTTACTCAATCAGAACGAACAAATACAGACTAAATCAGGGCGCCACTTATTATAAGTTATTAAATTTCAGTCCCTTCAGTCTAAACAAATGGTTTGGAGTCATCATTGTATTTTTCAAGAAACGCTTCATTTTTCTGTTCAAAATCCGCAATCGATGAAAACACATCTTGGCGAATTTATTTTTCCGTAATCAATCCCAAAAACCTTTCAACGAGAATTGTTTCGTGCAAACCCACGGGAACTTGATTCACAACAGGAGGTCGTAGCTTACTGCCATGGCCTGCACTTGTGTGTCAGCCTTCGCTACCGTAGTGCAATTGCGCAAGAGTTAAGAGTCTTGGTGCGTTTTTCACAAAACATTGACAGCAAGACAAGGCTTCACCAGAATTGGCCCCGATGAAAAAACTCATGACCTACCTGTTGTTGCTGGCCACCCTGTGGTCCGGCGTGGCGTTCGCTTGGGATAGTGATCCCGAAGTGATCGTGGGCCATGGTGCGGTGGTGATTGATCTGGCGGCCGCCGATCATGATTACCCCAATAACGGCCTACAACATTGTGATCATTGTTGTCACGGCGCGGCCCATTTGACGGGCATTTTTTACGACACCTGTATGCAGGACGTGGCTGCGAGCCGCAACCATCATTCCTTCTTGGCGATTACGCCGACCTCGTTGTACATCGCTCCCCTGCTTAGACCCCCCATCGTTTAATCCTTCACAATTTTGTGTGTGCTGCCGCCAGTGAGTGGTGGTATGTGATTTGTTCATCTGAAGGATTTTAACCATGTTTTTGACACGTGTATTTTACGCGGGCCTGTGCGTTTGTTCGGCACTGCCCGTTTGGGCGGACAGTGCGCCCCGGCACAGCGAAGCTCCCCTGTTGATTCGTGCCGACGCTAGGCATTCCATCGATCCGTCGCTACAGGCGTTTATTCAACAAGTTTGGGCGGAGAGCCCGACGGTGCGGGGGGCGGAAGCCGCGCTTGAGGCGGCCCGTGCGCGCGCCGAGGGTGCTGACAAGCCGCTGCACAATCCTGCTCTGGCGGTGGAGGCTGAGCGCACGGACATCAACACCACCACGTTTGGTCTCAGCCAGACTCTTGATTGGAGCGACAAACGCGGTGCGTTTGTGGACATTGCCGAGCAGGAACTGAAAGCGGCGGAATCGGGTTTCAGAGAAACCCGGCAGCGCGTCGCCGTGGAGGTTTTTGAGGCCCTGGTGCGTTATTTCACTGCCCACGAAATGCAGACGTTGGCGATGCGCCGCAGCGAGCTGATGAAGGGATTTATCGACGCTGTGGAGCAGCGGCGGGCGGCGGGTGACCTGGGGGCGCTGGA
>JAADHZ010000049.1 GCA_013151575.1 Gammaproteobacteria bacterium | reverse complement strand
TGGGGGCGTATCGACGTGATGCTGGATGGCGAGGGTAAACCCTGGCTGCTGGAGAACAACACCGTGCCGGGGCTCACCGACCACAGTTTAGTGCCCATGGCCGCGAAGGCAGCAGGTATTGATTTCGAGGAACTGGTGTGGCGCATCCTGGCGGCGACCGTGCGGCACGATGATCAGGAGTCCGACGATGGGGGCTAGGCGCATCGCAGAAAAGAAAGTGGTGAAAAAGGCGACGGTAGCGAAACCCCGTTTCTCGGTGCCGAGCTGGTTTAGCCGACGCCTGCTGGGCGGTTTGTTGCTGGTGAGTGTGGTGGGCGGTGTGTTGGGGCTGGGTATCTGGCAGCTCGCGCAACCGGACACCCTGCCCATCCAGCGGGTGCAGGTGGAGGGCGAGTTCCGCCACCTGGCGCGCGAGGAGGTGTACGCCGCCATCGGCGCGTTGGCCAGCGGCGGATTTTTCAACGTGGATGTGCGCGCGGTGAAACAGGCTGCCGAGGCCATGCCCTGGGTGGACCGGGCTTCGGTGTGGCGGGTGTGGCCGGACACTCTGCGGGTGGAAATCACCGAGCAGGTGGTGCTGGCCCGCTGGACACAAGTGGGGTCGAAAGCGGGTCCGGCGACGGGCTTGGTGAATGTGCGGGGGGCGTTGTTTTACCCGCGCCACGAGATGGATGCGGACCTGCCTCTGTTTACCGGCCCTGGCGGCAGCGCTGAGACGGTGGCGGCGCGTTATCAAAAATTATCGGCGCAATTGGCGACGACAGGGTTGCGGGTGGCGGCACTGAAACTCAATGTACGTCGCGCGTGGGAATTGCGGTTGAATAACGACATACAGTTACTGTTAGGGCGCAGCGCCGGTGACGGGCATTTGCAGCGTTTTGTGGATGCTTATACGTCGCGATTGGCGGAAAAGGCCGGGCAGATGAAATGGGTAGATCTGCGTTATACCAATGGTTTTGCAGTGCGCTGGAAACAGGCGGCGACGCAGGCCGATGGGCGGACAGGGTAATGAATATTTTCGGCAATGAGTGCCTGGGGAAGCGGTGATGAGCAAAAAGTCGGATCAAAATTTGCTGGTGGGGCTGGATATCGGCACCTCGAAAGTGGTGGCCATTGTTGCGGACCTGACGCCGGAGGGGGATATCGAGATCATCGGCATCGGCTCCCACCCGTCGCGAGGGTTGAAGAAGGGCGTGGTGGTGAACATCGAATCCACAGTACAGTCCATTCAGCGCGCGGTGGAAGAGGCGGAGCTGATGGCGGGCTGCCAGATCGACTCGGTGTTTGCGGGCATCGCCGGCAGCCACATCCGCAGTCTGAATTCCCACGGCATCGTGGCGATCCGCGACAAGGAGGTGACCAGCGCCGATGTGGAGCGGGTGATCGACGCGGCCCGCGCGGTGGCTATTCCCGCCGATCAGAAGGTGCTGCACATTTTGCCGCAGGAGTTTCTCATCGACCAGCAGGAGGGCATCCGCGAGCCGGTGGGCATGTCCGGGGTGCGGTTGGAAGCCAAGGTGCACATGGTCACCGGCGCGGTGAGTGCGGCGCAGAACATCATCAAGTGCGTGCGGCGTTGCGGGCTGGAGGTGGACGACGTGATTTTGGAGCAGCTGGCATCCAGTTATTCGGTGCTCACCGAGGACGAAAAGGAACTGGGTGTGTGTCTGGTGGACATGGGCGGCGGCACCACGGATATCGCGGTGTTTACCGACGGTGCTATTCGCCACACGGCGGTGATCCCCATCGCGGGTGATCAGGTCACCAACGATATCGCCGTGGCCCTGCGCACGCCCACCCAGTATGCAGAGGAAATCAAGATCAAATACGCCTGCGCGCTGACCCAGCTGGCCAGTCCCGAGGAACACATCGAGGTGCCCAGCGTGGGTAACCGGCCGCCACGACGACTGGCCCGCCAGACCCTGGCGGAGGTGGTGGAGCCGCGTTACGAGGAGCTACTGACCCTGGTGCAGAACGAGCTGCGTCGCAGCGGTTTCGAGGAAATATGCGCGGCAGGCATTGTGCTCACCGGTGGCTGCTCAAAGATGGAAGGTGTCATCGAGCTGGCGGAGGAGGTGTTCCACATGCCGGTGCGCTCAGGGGTGCCGCAGCACGTGACCGGCTTGGTGGATGTGGTGCGCAACCCTATTCATGCCACCGGTGTGGGCTTGCTGTTGTACGGCAATAAACATCACGGTGAACGACAGAAACAACACAAAAGCGAATGGGCCGGAAAGGGTTTGTGGGCGCGGATGAAGAGTTGGTTTCAAGGTAACTATTAATAGCATGTTTAAAGTGTTGCAGTAGAAAATTGACGTATTTTTGAATGTAACGAATGAATGATTAACAACTGAATATGAGTGTTTAACGGAGGGTAAGACCATGTTTGAATTGATGGAAAGCAATGTCGCAGGAGCGGTTATCAAAGTGATCGGCGTGGGCGGTGGCGGCGGTAACGCGGTTGAACACATGGTGCAGCAGAACATTGACGGGGTGGAATTCATCTGCACTAACACCGATTCGCAGGCGTTGAAAGATGCCTCGGCACGCACGGTATTGCAGTTGGGCAATAATGTCACCAAAGGGCTGGGGGCAGGCGCGGATCCCGATATGGGGCGGCAGGCTGCAATGGAAGATCGCGAGCGCATTGTGGAGTTGGTGCAGGGGGCCGACATGGTGTTTATTACTGCTGGCATGGGGGGGGGCACCGGTACTGGCGGTGCCCCCGTGGTGGCGCAGGTGGCCAAGGAATTGGGTGTGCTGACGGTGGCTGTGGTCACCAAACCCTTCCCGTTCGAAGGCAAAAAACGCATGGCTGTCGCCGAACAGGGTATCAAGGAATTGTCGGAATACGTGGACTCCCTGATTACGATTCCTAACGAAAAGTTGATGGAGGTGTTGGGCAAGGAAGTATCACTGCTCAACGCCTTCAAGGAAGCCAATAATGTGCTGCTCGGTGCAGTGCAGGGTATTGCTGAACTGATTACTCGCCCCGGTTTGATCAACGTCGATTTCGCGGACGTGCGCACCGTAATGTCAGAGATGGGCATGGCGATGATGGGTACCGGTTACGCCACTGGCGAAGACCGGGCTCGTGTCGCGGCCAGGGCGGCGGTGGCCAGCCCGTTGCTGGAGAGCGTCGACCTGGCCGGTGCACGGGGCATCCTGGTGAATGTCACCGCTGGTCTGGATATGTCCATCGGCGAATTTGACGAGGTGGGCTCCACCATCAAAGAATTTGCTTCCGACAATGCCACCGTGGTGGTGGGCACGGTTATTGATCCGGAAATGTCGGAAGGCCTGCGCGTGACAGTGGTCGCCACTGGGCTGGGCCAGAAGCTCCGACCTGTCGAGAAACCGGTGCTGTTAGTGGCGCAGGCAGCGGCGGGTAGCGAGCCGGACTATGGGAAACTGGACCATCCCACGGTGCTGCGCAACGACAAAATGGTGGGTGAAAAATACGACGGCGGTGCGAACAGCAACATGGATTACCTGGATATCCCGGCATTTTTACGTCGCCAAGTGGATTAAACCATGGGTGCTCCGGGGTAGGCGTTCGGGGTGGTGGTGCCTGAACTTCTATCCCGGAGTGTGAATCCGTTCGCTAGGCAGGATTTTAGGGCTGTGGTAATATGCGCAGTCCTCGCAGAGCTGTGCCTGAACAATGTCTAAACGCGGGGCAAATTTAATGGCCAAGCACCATATGATTAAACAAAGAACGTTAAAAAATATTATTCGAGCCACCGGCATTGGACTGCACACAGGGGAGAAAATCTACCTGACCCTGCGGCCCGCAGCAGTGGACGCTGGCATTGTATTTCGGCGCGTGGATTTAGATGACGCCGTGGAAATTGCTGCAGTGCCTGAAAATGTCGGTGACACACGTCTGTCCACCACGCTGGTGAACGGTGACGTGCGCGTCTCTACAGTAGAGCACCTGTTGTCCGCCATGGCGGGGCTCGGTATCGACAACGCGTACATTGATGTCAGCGCGCCGGAAGTGCCCATTATGGATGGCAGCGCTGGCCCCTTTGTTTTTTTGATTCAGTCAGCGGGTATCGAAGAGCAGAACGCCCCCAAACGGTTTATCCGCATCAAAAAACCCATTGTGGTAGAAGACGGTGACAAGTGGGCCCGTTTCGATCCCTTTGAAGGGTTCAAAGTCTCGTTTAAAATTGACTTCGAGCACCCGGTGTTCAAAAACAGCAGCCAAACCACCAGTGTGGATTTTTCCAGTACCTCGTTTGTGAAAGAAGTCAGCCGGGCGCGCACCTTTGGGTTTATGCGCGACCTCGAACAACTGCGCGAAAACAACCTCGCGCTGGGCGGTAGCCACGACAACGCCATCGTGATGGACGATTATCGTGTGCTAAATGAAGATGGACTGCGCTACAAAGACGAGTTCGTGAAGCACAAAGTGCTAGACGCTATTGGCGACCTGTATCTGCTGGGTTGCAGCCTCATTGGTGAATTTAGCGGCTACAAATC
>JAADHZ010000063.1 GCA_013151575.1 Gammaproteobacteria bacterium | reverse complement strand
CGTGCGCCAGGCTTTTTTCGGCCAACTGATACACGCCACCGGACAGGGAGTCGTCACCTTTTTCCATGCTGCGTTGCAGCGCGTCAAACAGACTCGGGGTGCAGAGAAAGATGCCGGTATCGAAGGCGTCGTAGTCGGTCAGTTGTTTGCCGATGTGGCGAATATGTCCACCGTCGCTGTGCACCTTGGTGACGTCGTCGAGATCGATGAGCGGGTTGTCCAGGTTGCGATCCACGCCCAGCAGCAAGCCGCCGTCCGGGGGGCAGTGTTGATTCATGTTGCGGATGATTTGCGGGTCGAACAGGTGATCCGACATCAACAGGAAAAAGGCTTTATCCAGTTTTACGTGCGCGCTGTACACGGACAGACCGTTGGCGCGTGTCCATTCGTTATTTTGCACAAATTGAATATCGACACCGACGGTGTCTGCAACGTCGTGCAGAAATGTTTGTAGCTGTTCGCCGTGATGGCCGGTGACGATCACAAAACGTGTCAGCCCGGCATCGTTGGCGGTCATGATCACGCGCTCGATGAGCGCATAACCTTCCACTTCCAGCAACGGTTTGGAATTGCTGCGATGGGCCATGCGGGTGCCCATGCCTGCGGCGATGATCAGGCAGGTGTCGGTACAGTTCTTCATGTGTGGCCGCTGTAGTTGTTGTTAGCTGTTGCTAGTCGTCGCGCTCGCCGGCGACGAAGGCTTTGACCATCTGATAAGCCTGGTCATCCGTGTACTGCACCGGTGGGTGTTTCATCAGGTAGGCGGAGGGCGAATGCAGAATGCCGCCCTGGCCGCGATCCAGCGCCAGCTTGCAGCAGCGAATAGCGTCGATGGCGACACCAGCGGAGTTTGGCGAGTCTTCCACCGATAGGCGAATTTCGATGTTCATCGGCACGTCACCGAACAGCCGACCTTCCATGCGCAGGAAACACACCTTGTTGTCTTTCAGCCAGGGAATGTAGTCGCTGGGGCCGACATGAATATCGCCGTCGTCCAGGCGTTGTTCCATTACTGCGTGCACGGCTTCGGTCTTGGAGGTTTTTTTGGAGGCCAGCCGGGAGCGGTTGAGCATGTTCAAAAAGTCCGTGTTGCCGCCAGTGTTGATTTGGTACATGTGGTCGATGGCTACGCCGCGCTTTTCGAACAGATCGGTCAGCGTGCGGTGGGTAATGGTGGCACCTAGCTGGGCTTTGATGTCGTCGCCGATGATGGGGATGTTTTTTTCTTCAAAACGTTTGGACCACTCCGGGTCGCTGACGATGAATACCGGCATGTTGTTCACCAGCGCGACGCCAGCTTGCAGCGCACATTCGGCGTAAAAGCGTGCGGCGTCTTCGGAGCCCACTGGCAGGTAGTTCATCAGCACGTCGGCACCGGACTGCTGGAGTATGCCGATGATGTCCTGCTGGCTGAGCTCGGGTGCATCGGAAAGCACAAAGGTGTTGGCGTCGGGATGCTCTCCCATGTGGTCGGCAACGCCGTCCAGTATGCAGCCCATTTGCACGATGGTGCCGGTGGTGGGGATGTTTTCACAAAAAACCGTGGTGCAGTTGGGCTTGGCGAAGATGGCTTCGGCGACGTCTTTGCCCACCTTGCGGGCGTCCACGTCAAAGGCGGCGACGATGTCCATGTCTGCGGGCGTATAGCCGCCGATATCCCAGTACATCAGGCCGGTGGCGTCCGCTTCGGTTTTTTCTCGGTAGTATTCAATGCCCTGTACCAGTGAGCTGGCACAGTTACCGATGCCGACGATGGCCACTTTGATCTTGTTCATTTACTGCTCCAACTGATGCAATGCGGTGTTAAGTGAAAAACAGAGGCTGGTGCGCGTCCGGCAAAAGTGGGCTATTATCGCCGCATCATCGCATGGGCGCAATCGGGCTGTGGTAAGGGATTAACGGGGTAGGGTGCCGTCCATCAGGTAGTCCACGATGCGTTGCGACACTTGGCCATCGGTCAGCCCCATCAGTTCTCGGGTGTAGTTTTGCCGTTGCGCCTGGTGTCGGCCGGGGCAGGTGAGTTCGGACCGCACGCGACCCAGTAAGTCCTGATAACGTTGAACGTGCACGGCGATGTCGGCGTAACGCAGGATGTCCTGATCCATGCGCCGGGTGTAACGATAACGAAACGGCCCGCGATAACTCCAGCGCAGTTTGAGAAATTCGCACCAGACCACCGGTTTGTTCAGCGCGGCGAACTCAAACAGGGCTGTGGAAGCGTCGCTGATCAGTAGGTCGGCGCTAGCCATGAAGGGCAGCAGGGTGTAATCACTGACATCGGCGATGAACACGTTGTCGGCACTGCGCCAGGTGTCGAGTTTTCGACGCTGCGCGCTGTAGCGGGTTTTGGTATAGGTGAAAAAATGTGGTTTCACCAGCAGATTGTAGTGGGCAAACTCCGCTGGCCAGTGGTCAGACATACACTCGATGGAGCTAGGATAAAAGGTGGGAGCATAAAGCAAGGTGGGTTTGTTGGGGGCCAGACCGAGCACCGTCAAGTCCAGCCCCGGGTTTTTGGTTTCAGCGGAAAACAATGGGTCAAGTTTGGAAAATCCGACATCAACATACGTGCCCTGCGGGTAATGTTTTTGCAGTTGCCGTAGTTGGTATGGCCCCTCGGCGAAGCGCACATTCACGCGGCACATGCTGGCATCGTGCCCGGCACCTTTAATACCAGCACCGTGATTGATGAGCGCAGTACGGGTAGCGGTTGGTAGGTCATCGAGATATTTGAAGCTATTGCCGAGGATCAGCCATTCGGCACGTTGTTGCCGATAATAGTCCCGTGCGTTCTCCTCCGAATCCACCCAATGCACCGGCAGTTCTTCGTCGGCCACCGCCTTGTCTAGCACTGGTTGCAATTCCGTGTTGCGATACACCACAAATTCACACTCGATGCCGCGTGCCTGCAATACCCGATACACCGGCAAAAATTGCGGCAGGTAATAAAGGTGGTGAACGTCAAAAAGAATGTGAGTCGTCATGGTGGATTGTTTGGGTGATGTAGGCTCTGGGTCCGCAGGGTTCGTGTTGCGCATTATAATATCCGTCTGTAAGCAGATTGCCGGAAACGTTATTCGCCCACTAATGCCCGTTCAATCAGCGCACACAAAATATGTCCCACCATAATATGGGCCTCCTGAATGCGCGCGGTATTATCCGCAGGCACTTTCAAACAAATATCACACAGCGCTGCCAGTTTGCCGCCGGACTGCCCGGTCATCCCGATCACAACCAAGCCTCGCGTTTTGGCGACTTCGGCAGCGGCCACGACGTTGGTGGAGTTGCCTGAAGTGGATAGCCCAAAAAACACATCACCCTTTTTAGCGAAGGCCTGCAATTGACGGGAAAATACCGCGTCGTAACCGTAGTCGTTGGACAGCGCGGTGAGTTGCGAGGCGTTGGTGGTGAGCGCCATGGCGGGCAGGCCATCGCGTTCCAGTTCGAAACGACCCACCAGTTCGGCGGCGATATGTTGTGCGTCCGAGGCGCTGCCGCCGTTACCGGCTAACAGTAATTTGTTATCTCCGCGCAGTGCGTCGACGCAGCATTGTGCGATGTCGGCGATGTGGGTGAGCATGGCGTCATCGGCTAGCAGGCGTTGTTTGGTGTCGATGGAATCCTGCAACAGGGTTTTGATGGTGGCGATGTTTTTCACGGTGTCGGTCACTTGTTATCCCCCAATGCATAGATACGTTGAATGATGTCAGTGGAAGAATAACCAGCCTTGAAGCCCAGCACCTTTACTTCACCACCATTTTTTACAACGCAATCGTGTCCGGCGATTTGTTCTGGGCGATAGTCGCCGCCCTTCACCAGCACATCGGGTAATACGCGGCACATAAGCCGTTGCGGTGTGTTTTCAGAAAACGGTACCACCCAGTCCACGCATGACAGTGCGGCGAGCATGTGCATGCGATCTTCCAGCATGTTGATGGGGCGGCCTTCGCCTTTGAGTTTTCTCACAGAGTCGTCGTCGTTTACCGCGACGATCAAATGGTCACCCAGCGCGGCGGCTTCTTCCAGATAGGTGATGTGGCCGGGGTGCAGCAGGTCGAAGCAGCCATTGGTCATCACCACCGTTTCGCCACGGGCGCGTACGTCGGCGACAAAATCCAGTAGGTCGGTCTCGTTGGTGACGCCGCGTTGCACGTTGCTTTGTTCGTTGAGCGCCGTTTCTAGTTCGTGTGGGGACACGGTGGCTGCCCCTAGTTTTCCAACGACTACGCCAGCGGCAGCGTTGGCGAGTGTGGCGGCGTGGACCAGGCTTTCACCGGCGGCCAGTACGGCAGCGAATACGCCGATGACTGTATCGCCAGCACCGGTGACATCGAACACTTCGCGCGCACGGGTCGGCAAATGCAGCGGCGCTGCATCGCGCACCAAGAGGGTCATGCCTCGTTCGCTACGGGTAATCAACAGAGCTTCTAATTCCAGTTTGGCGCGCAGGGCTTCGCCTTTGCTCACCAGTTCGCCATCATCGGCGCAGTGGCCAACCACTGCTTCGAACTCGCCGAGGTTGGGCGTGAGCAGGGTTGCGCCTTTGTATTTGGCAAAGTCGTGACCTTTAGGGTCCACCAATACCGGCACCCCCGCCGTTTTTGCGGCGCTGATGATGTTGTGCACGACAGCCAACGCGCCTTTGTTGTAATCGGAAAGTACCAGCACGTCGATGTCACCGAGATCAGCGGCGGCTTTATCGGCCAGCTCGGCGGCGCTGCCAGCCTGTGTGTGATTTTCAAAATCGAG
>JAADHZ010000166.1 GCA_013151575.1 Gammaproteobacteria bacterium | reverse complement strand
AAGCGGAAAATATTGGGCGCGGCCTGTGCGGTCAGCGTGTCGAAACGCCACGAGTCCACCACGATGTACAGGATGTTCAGCGGTTGGTCCGACGTGTTGCAGCGTAGCGGGGCTTTGGGGTAGTCGAGGCTGCTGGAGTGGTCGAGTCGGGCGATTTTTTTCGCGGAGTCCGGATCGGCGAAACCGTATTGGTAAAACCAGCGGTCGGCGGTGAGCGGTTTGTAGGCGGGCAAAAAACGAATCTGTTTGGTGATGGGGGTGTAGGCGCTGGCGTCCGCCCAGGCGAACATCATGTTCTCCGTCACGAAAACTGCAAATAGCAGAAACCCCACTCCGTAGCCGTAATAGCGCCCCGGCGTAGCCAGCACGAAGCGCCATACGCGTCGGGCCAGCCACCATTCGATGGACAGCAGGGCTGCCACGAACACCATCAGCATGGCCCACAGGGACGCGGAGAAGGAAAATATCTCTTCCGCCGCTCCGCCCAGCAGCAGGTTGAACACCATGCCGTTGAAGTGGAAGCGGTACTGGCTGAACACGAAGGTGTCGAGGGTCACGCCCAGCACCAGGCTCACGGCCAGCGCGATGCCCAGCACAAAGATAGGGCCACGACGGGGCAGCAACAGCACGGGGACAAACATCAGCACTGTGCCGATAAATCCCAGCGAGACAAAATGCCCGACGAAGGCCAGGACGCCGAACAAGCGGGTGTATTCGCCCTCGGGAAAATCCACCACGGCGAGGTAACGTAGCGCAATCAGCAGTGTGATTAGGCTGTTGGCGAGAAAAAACCAGCCTGCCCAGCGCAGCAGTTCAGCGCGGGTGGGCGGTGTTTCCGGTGTTTTGAACGTGCGGGTTTTGGTCAGCGACATGGAGACAAACGGCAGGTAATGGTTTGCGGGTTTTCAGGCGAGCACGTTGTGCAGCGCCGTGGCGAAGTCATTGAGGTCTTCCGCCGTTTTGGTCTCCGTGGCGCACACCAGGATGGCGTTACCCAGCTCGGGGTAGTGGGCCGACAAGTCAAAGCCGCCTAACACGTTTTGGTCCGCCAGCGCTGCCAGCACCTCGGCCGCTGGTTTGGGCAGACGCAACACGGCCTCGTGGAAACCGGGACGGTCAAAGACTTGCTCCACGCCGTCGATGGCAGTGAGTTGCTCGCACAGTTGCTGGGTGTTGGCGTGGCTGTGGGCGGCGGTCTGGCGCAGGCCGTCCGGCCCCAGCAGGGTCATGTAAATGGTGGCGGCGGTGGTCAGCAGGCCCTGGTTGGTGCAGATGTTGGAAGTGGCCTTGGAACGGCGGATGTGCTGCTCGCGGGCTTGCAGGGTCAGCACGTAGCCGGGTTTGCCGTCCAGGTCCACGGTGGCGCCGATGATGCGTCCGGGCATCTGCCGCACGTATTTTTGTTTGCAGCACATGAAGCCGAAATACGGCCCGCCGGAGGACAGCGGGGCTCCCAACGGCTGGCCCTCGCCACAGACAATGTCGGCGCCTCGGGTTTTGTCATCCTGGCCCCATTCGCCCGGCGGGGTAATCAGCGCCAGCGCTGTGGGGTTGACTGCTGCGATCACCAGCATGCCGTGGGTGTGGGCCCAGTCGGTGAGGGTGTCCACATCTTCCAGCACGCCGAAAAAATTGGGCTGGGGGATTACTAGCGCGCAGATGTCGCCGGGTTCGTCCGGCAGGCTGGCAGGGGCGAGGTGGCCGCCCTGCGTATCGTAGTCCAGCCATTCCAGCGTGATGCCCTGATGTTTGACGATGGTTTCCACCACCTGCCGGTACACGGGATGCACATTGGTGGGCATCAGGATGCGCTTGCTCTTGGATTTGCGATTGGCGCGCACCGCCATGAGCACGGCCTCCGCCAGTGCTGAGGCACCGTCGTAGAGCGAGGCGTTGGCCACGTCCATGGCGGTGAGTTCGGCCATCATGGTTTGGAATTCGTACAGCAATTGCAGGGTGCCTTGGCTGGCCTCGGCCTGATAGGGCGTGTAGGCCGTGTAAAATTCGCCACGAGTGGTCAATTCCCACACTGCCGCCGGGATGTGGTGCTCGTAGGCACCGGCGCCGATGAAGTTCAGCGGCTGGCTGTCCAACGCGGCACGCTGGTGCAACAGGCGGGTGACGGCCATTTCGCTACGCCCGGCGGGCACGTTTTCCAGTGCGTCGGCGCGCAGCTCGGCGGGCACTTCGTCGAACAGGTCTTCAATGGTCTCGACGCCGATGGTGTCCAGCATGGCACGGGTGTCGGTTTCGTTGTGGGGGATAAACGGCATGGCTTGGGTTCTTCTTTCAGGTTTTTTGTTTTGAAGGGACGGTTAGTGGGATTCGGCGGCGATTAGTTCGAGGTAGGTCTCGGCATCCATCAGCTCCTCGATTTCACCGGCGTCTTCCGGGGTCATTTTGAAAATCCAGCCACTGCCGAAGGCGTCCTGGTTGACGGTTTCCGGGGTGTCGGCCAGCGCTTCGTTCACCGCGCTAACTTCGCCGGTGATCGGGGCGTAAATATCGGAGGCAGCCTTCACCGATTCCACCACGGCGCATTCCTCACCGGCGGTGTAGTTGGCCTCGATTTCGGGCAGTTCGATGAACACCATGTCGCCCAGCAGATCCTGGGCGTGATCGGTAACGCCGATGGTGACGCTGCCGTCCTCTTCGGCCCGCACCCATTCGTGGGATTTGGTGTATTTCAGTTCGTTTGGCACGTTGCTCATGGCGGTCTCCTTGTTTTTTGTTAGGGGCTGTCGAGGGATTTACTGGGTACAGACCTTGCCGTTGCGGGCAAAGGGATATTTTACGATACGGGCGCTGAGGCGTTTGCCACGAATTTCCACATCGCAGCGTTGTTGGGCAGCGGCCGGCACGCGCGCTAGCGCGATAGATTTGCCCAATGTGGGCGAAAAACTGCCGCTGGTGATTTCGCCATCGCCGTGTTCCGTCACCACCTTTTGATGGGCGCGCAGCACGCCACGGTCTTCCAGGATCAAACCCACCAGTTTGTGGGCGGGACCGATGGCCTGTTGTTTTTCCAGCGCCGCACGGCCGATGAAGTCGCGTTCGGCGGGTTTGAAGGCGACGGTCCAGCTCAGACCTGATTCCAGCGGGGAGGTGTTTTCGTCCATGTCCTGGCCGTAGAGATTCATGCCCGCTTCCAGCCGCAGGGTGTCGCGGGCACCAAGGCCGATGGGTTTGACGCCAGCCGTTAGTAGGGCTTGCCAGGCGTCAGCGGCCTGCGTTGCGGGCAGCATGATTTCGTACCCATCCTCGCCGGTGTAACCGGTGCGGGCTACGAACAGCTCGCCGCCGTTGTTGCTCGCGTTGCTGCAATCAGCGGCGAAAAAGGGTTTGAGTTCGCGGGCGGCGTCGATGCGGGTGCCCAGTGCAGCATGAGCTTTGTCGCGGGCATTGGGGCCTTGCACAGCGATCATGGCCAGGTCGTCACGTTCGCGGATGTTCACATCGGCAGTCTTGGCTTGCTGATTGATCCAGGCCAGGTCTTTGTCGCGGGTGGCGGCGTTGACCACCATGCGATACCCGTCACCGATTATGCCTCCTTGCCTAAAGTACACGATAAGGTCGTCGATCACTCCGCCGCGCTCGTTGAGCATGCAGCTGTACAGGGCGCGGCCGGGAGTCTGGATGCGGGCCACGTCGTTGGCCAGTAGGTGTTGCAAAAAGGGAGTGACGCCGGTACCGGTGAGGTCCAGTACCACCATGTGGGAGACGTCAAACATGCCAGCGTCGTTGCGCACCTGGTGGTGTTCTTCGATTTGGGAGCCGTAGTGGATGGGCATGTCCCAGCCGACGAAATCGACCATTTTGGCGTTGGCGGCCAGGTGTTGTGCGTGGAGTGCGGTGTGTTGGTTCACGGTGGGTTCCTCTGGGAATGAGAAGGCCTTGAGTGGTCAAAGGCACGAAAAAAGGGCGATAGAACTGGCTTGTTCAGCGATGTCCACCACCCCTCTGTCCGGTTACCTGAGAGCTTTAGCCCCTTCGGTGTGCCGCGTGCCGATGGTGATCGGGCGGCCTCTCTCCAGAGTCAACCTGTCTGTCTGCGGTCCGGGGGCCTGAGCGATTCCGGGCGGTTGCGCCTTCGGCGGTGGGGCAAGCCCACTCTCTCCCGCAGTGACATTGGGTCGAGCGCCGACTATACCGCCAGCCTGATAACCTGTCACGGTCTGAATGCCGCCAGGGGCGCTGCTTGGTCGGATGCTGGAACAAAACTGGCGTGTTGGGCGTTGTTTAGACCAGGTGTTTCTATCAGTGCCCCGTTGCACGTCATTCCTGACGCAGCGATTGGGTTTGTGACTGATTTCGCAGCAAAAAATAGTGCGGCGGGGTAATTTTCCGTGCAGGTGTGGTGATCTTTTTGATGGTCGTGTTCCCATCGACGCTGCGAGCGAGGTCCAGGTGCCGGTATGATTATTTTTGTGCTTGGGCCGTTACCCGTTGTCATGGCGAGGAAGAAATTTATGTTTAAGAACGTAGCTGGGGTCAGATGGACGCGTGGCATTACCGCACTGTTGTTGGCAGGCGTCATGGCCATTCTCGCTGCCTGTGGGCAAAGTGGGCAAGACCAGGCGGTGGCCGATTTCGGTATCGCCTACACCAAACGCCCCGTTCCCACCGTCGTGAATGACGATACTGGCGAAATCACGCTGGTAGACCCCGATGTACGCCAGGCCATTGAGTTTAACGCCGGAGGCGATGTGTACTTCCGCGACCGCGCTTCCCCCACCGCGCCCGAGCGCAATCTGACCTTCTGCATTACCGGCGGGCTAGGCGACGTAAAAGACCTGGAGTCTTCCTACGACGGTACCAAGCTGATTTTTTCCCTGCGTCTTGAAGACACCAGCAATGGCCAGGATGTTCCCAAGTGGAATATTTACGAATATGACACCGCAACCGGAGACTGTCCCCGGCGCATTATTCAGTCCGACACCTTCGCGCAGAAGGGCGATGATGTGGCGCCTTACTACCTGCCCGATGGCCACATCGTGTTCAGCTCCAGTTGGCAAAAAACCACCGGCGCGGTGCTGCTGGATGAAGGCAAGCCGCAGTTTCCGCCGGTTAATGAGGAACGCAGTGGACGCTTGAGGGAGCCTACCCTGGTGTTGCATGTGATGAATGCTGACGGCAGCAACGTGCAGCAGATTTCCTTCAACCAGAGCCACGATCTGGATGCCAGCGTGCTGGCCAGTGGCGAAATCATTTTCTCCCGTTGGGACAACATGGGGAGGCGCAATAACATCCGTCTCTACAAAATGCGCCCGGACGGCACCGGGCTGAAACCGGTTTACGGGGTGCATGATTCCAATGTGGGCACCAATGGCGGCACAGTGCAGTTTCTTAGTCCGCGTGAGCTGGAAGACGGTCGACTGATGGTTATGCTCAAGCCGTTCAATGGCTCCAGGGGCGGTGGCGCGGCGGCAATTATTAATATTGCGGAATATGCCGACAACACCGAGCCCACCTGGCCCAACCAGGGCGCGCTCACCGGTCTCGGGCAAAGACCGGCGGTGAATTTGGATATGCGCACCGATGGTAGTATTTCCCCCGCCGGACGTTTTCGGTCGGTGTATCCCCTGTGGGACGGCAGCAATCGCGCGCTGGTGAGTTGGTCCCAATGTCGGCTGTTAAAAACCGAAGCGGACAACTCGGTCACCCTCATGCCCTGTCCTGGCACGATTCCCAACTCTGCTACAGAGGCCTTTCCTCTTTACGGCATTTATATTTATAACCTGGATGAAGACACCCAACTGCCCGTGGTGGTCCCACAGGAAGGCATTTTGATTGACGAGCCAGTGGTGCTGGCCCCGCGCCCACGGCCGGAGGTGCTTTATGACCGAGCCCCGGGTTTTGAGTTAAACCCGGATTTGTTCGACGAAACTGTGGGCATTTTACACATCCGCAGTGTTTACGATTTCGATGGCCAGTATTCTCGCCTCGGCGGCACCAATGCCAGTCTATCGGCCGTAGCCATGGCCACCCCGGATAATCGCCCGGCGCGTTTCCTGCGCATTATTAAAGGGGCCTCCATTCCCGGTCGGGATGTATACCGGTTTAACAGGGGGCGTGCTTTTGGTAACAGCGGTCAGAGCATGCGTGAAATTATTGGTTACGCTCTCATCGAGCCGGATGGCTCCGTGATGGTGAAAGTGCCCGCCAACGTGCCGCTGGCCATCAGCGTGGTGGATGTGAATGGCCGCCGCATCGGCGCACGCCACCAGAACTGGATACAGGTACGCCCTGGTGAAGTCGTTGAATGCAATGGTTGCCACGTCGAAAGCGCCGGTCGGCCGCACGGTTACGCAGACCAGCCGCCACCGGTAAACACCGGGGCTCCCACCACCGGCGCCCCCTTCCCAGGGACCAATCCGGCCATCACCGCGCTGATCGGCGAGACCATGGCCGAAACCCGTTTTCGCGCCCAATGCGGGGCGGATTTCAGCGGGGTGAATTTCAGCACCGCTGCCAATCTTGATGTCGTCACCTGCCCTGGCCTCAGCCCCGACGTCAACGTGCGGTTTGATGACGTGTGGACAGACCCAGCCGCGACTCCTGCTCCCAGTTTCGTCCGGCTTTATTCGGATCTAACGCCCAATCCGGACCCCCTTGCTCCGTCCACCATGCCCACCACGGCCGCCTGCGCTACCCAATGGGATTTTCGCTGCCGCACCATCATCAGTTATGAGCAGCATATTCATCCCCTGTGGAGTGTGCCGCGTACTGATCCGTCCAATCTCGTGGACTCGATGAATACGGATTGGACGTGCACCAATTGTCATACCGATCAGGTCGGTGGTGTCGGGGCGCTGACGCTCGTGGATGCAGGTCAACTGGATTTGAGTGACGGCGAGCTTAACAATCGCTTCGAATCCTACGAGGAATTGTTTGTGCAGGATGTTGAGGAGGAGCTGAGTAATGGTGTGTTTCAGGATGCTCTAACGGATAATTTCGTGGAAAAATTCGACAACGAAGGTAATCCCGTATTTCAGACTGATCCTATCACCGGCGAGTTGATATTGGACGGCAATGGGACTCCGATTCCGGTGTTGGTCAATGAACCGATAACAACGCTGGCGCCGCCACCGGTTATGTCCACTCGGGGTGCCAGCAATAGCGTACGATTTTTCAATGCTATGCAGAACACGAGGCATGCAGGCATGTTGAGTGATGCCGAGCTGCGCCTGATTTCCGAATGGCTTGATATCGGTGCGCAGTATTACAACAACCCGTTTGATGCGCCCTGACGAATTTATTCCGTATCAACAAATTATGGCTTTGCAAGAAGCAGGGGTAGTAAAATAGCCGCAGTGAAGGGGGTGATGGAAGAAGGAGTAATGCCTCGTCCTGCATTTCGTAGAAATTGGCGTGCGTGTTGTGCCGAACTCGTATGCCAGTACACATGTTTTAACAATGCGCATGTTAATGGGGCTGATTCCACACGGAACCCTCGCCGTTTCCGCAGGCTGTGATTGTTGTCACAGGTCGGCCGTTCTGCAAACAACAAACGAAACATAACAATAAAGAAACCTGGTATTTAGCCGTTGACCCAAGCGTGAGTATCCAAACCTTCTGTGCCAATTATCCCCGCTGTCTTATGTGCGCGAGCTATCGCGCACTTTTCGACGAGCTGTAGGCGCGTGCGCACGCTGGTGGTGGGGCTTGTTTTTTTATGGATGAGTGTGTCTGGGGTTGTTGTTGCTGACGAAGTGGCCGAAGTCAAAATTGTCGAGCCTTATATTGAGTTACGCACAGGGCCGGGTTCGGGTCACCCCGTATTTCACGTAGTGGACCGTGGTGAGTTTATTGACGTACTGAAGCGCAAAACGGACTGGTTCAAGGTGCGCTACCAAATGGGTGCAAGCCGCATTATTGAAGGCTGGGTAAACAGGGCACAATTGGAGCTGACTGTAGCCCCCGGGGGTGAGTCAACCCGGTTGGCAAAGGCTGGACTGGATGATTTCACCAATCGACGTTGGGAAATGGGTGTGCTGGGCGGTGATTTTAATGGTGCGCCAGTCATGGCGGTGTACGGTGGTTTTGCCTTCAACAAAAATTTATCGGCTGAAATTTCTGCCGCCAAGGTAGTCGGCGAATTTTCCAGTAGCACGCTGTACCTCATCAGCGTGTTGTCGCAGCCGTTTCCAGAATGGCGCTATTCCCCCTTTTTCACCTTGGGTGCAGGACAAATTGAGACTCAACCCCGCGTCACCCTGGTGCAGGCTAAAGATACCCGCGACTTGGTTGCCCATGTGGGTCTAGGGCTGAAAGTGTTTTTATCGCGACGGTTTATTCTGCGTGCCGAATATAAAAATTATGTCGCGTTTTCCAGCGATAACAACAACGAGGAATTCGAGGAATGGAAGGTAGGCTTCTCATTCTTTTTCTGAAAAACATGCTTTTGGTGAACAGACTTCGCACGCTATGCCTCATGCTGCTTGTGAGCCCCGCTTGGCTTCAGGCCGCGCCGGATGAGGCTGTGGAACAGGAAGCCCAGCAGGTTATTCAACCGAAAATCGAACGCCGAAAAATTGATATCGACCAAATCGATACCGAAAATTTTGAAGTCGGCGTGTTCACCGGCATGCTGAGCGTTGAAGATTTTGGCGTAAATTCCGTGGTAGGGGCACGGATTGCATATCATGTGACTGAAGGGGTTTTTTTCGAGGCGGCTTATGCCAAGGCGGACACCTCACCGAGCAGTTATGAACGACTCAGTGGTGGCGCGAAACCCTTGACTAGCGATGAACGAAAACTGACTTATTATAATATTTCATTAGGCTACAACCTGCTTCCCGGGGAAGTTTTTTTGGGTGATGGCTGGGTGTTCAACTCTGCCGCTTACGTGATAGGTGGCGTCGGCAATACCAAATTCGCGGGGGCTAACAGCTTTACAATGAATTTTGGTTTTGGTTACCGATTTTTGGCTACCGACTGGTTAGCGCTCCATGTTGATGTGCGGGATCACATCTTCGATGTTATTGATGTGTTGGGTGAAAAGAAAACTACCCACAATTTGGAAGTCCAGGGAGGGCTCACAGTCTTTTTTTAGTGAGGTGCTCGTTATGAAAAATAGTAAAACCGTATTTTTTGCGTTGTTGTTCAGTATTGTTTTGTCGTCCGTTGCCCAGGCTGGAACATTGAATGGACCGGCTCCGGATTTCACGTTGAAGTCTCGTAGCGGGGAAAACATCAAGCTCAGCGAGTTACGCGGTGAGGTGGTAATGATTAATTTTTGGGCCTCCTGGTGCGCACCCTGTCGCCAGGAAATGCCGCTACTTGAAGCGATGTACGACAAATACGCTGACCTCGGCTTTACGTTGCTGGGAGTGAATGTTGAGGAAGATTCGTCGCAGGCCACCGACCTGCTGCGGGAGATACCGGTGAGTTTTCCGGTACTGTTCGATAACACCAATCGGGTCTCTAAATTGTACAACGTGGTGGCCATGCCAAGCACGATATTGGTGGATCGTGATGGCAATATGCGTTATCTGCATCGCGGTTATCTTCCCGGTTACGAAGATGAATATGTGAAGCAGATAAAAGAATTGATTCGTGAATAACACCGAGTGAGCAGGATGAATTTTGAAGGGGTTCAACAGGTGGAAAAAACAAGGTGAAGAAAACCGCCGCCATAGTGATTGTTGTCGCCCTGCTTTCGGGCTGCGCCATTGAGCCGTGGGTGCAACCCTATGAGCGCGCGAATTTGGCGGACCCCATCATGAGCTTCGGTCGTGACTCGGTAGCAGACTCTTATTTGCATCACGTGTTTCAAGCTCGCGAGGGTGCTCGCGGTGCGGAAGGGGGATCGGGTGGTGGCTGTGGTTGCAACTAGCTTCCAGAGAGGCTGCCTGTTAGCTGGCGTGCTGGGTTTTGCCATTCCGCTGATGGCCGCAGTGCTGCCCGTGGACCGCGTCGACGTCCTTTACCATTCCTATAACGGCGGTGGCCTAACCGTAAATGGCCCGTCGATCATGGCGCGTAAACAACTGGGAAAAAAAACCTCGGTGTGGGGAAACTACTATGTGGATTCCATTACCTCCGCCACCATTGATGTTGATGTGTTAACGGGCGCCAGCACATACCGCGAAGAGCGCATCGAGAAAACATTGGGCGTCGACTTTTTGCAGGGCAAGACAACAATGGGGCTTGCGTACACCAATAGTGAGGAGCAGGACTTTTCTGCCAACTCGGTGCATTACAGCGTCAGCCACAGCATGTTCGGTGATTTGACGACGGTATCCCTGGGGTATTCCCGAGGCTGGGATGAAATTTGGCGCAGCACGCAATCGAAATCCAGTTTTGTGGAAGAGGCAAAAAGACAAAATTTTCGCTTGAGCTTATCTCAAGTAGTGACAAAAAATCTGCTAATGGAGCTTGGTCTGGAAACCGTCACCGACGAAGGTTATCTGAACAATCCATATCGGGCTTACAGTTATGTTGATGCGAGCAACCCTGGCTGTATCAATGACCGTTGTTCTCTCACAGAACAGTATCCGAACACACGAACCAGTCACGCGGTGGCGATTCGAGGTTTGTATTATCTGCCATACCGGGCGGCGATTAAGACGGAGTACCGGGTGTTCAGCGATACTTGGGGAATTCAAGCGTCCAACTATGAGGTGGCGTATACCCACCCCACTAAATCCGGGTGGGTCTTTGATGTTAAGTATCGGTACTACAGTCAAACCCGTGCGGATTTTTACAGTGACCTGTTTGCGCGCGAAGGAGAGTTTGAGTTCATGGCGAGGGATAAGGAACTTAGCACCTATGAAACACGAACTTTCGGGGCCGCTGCCAGCTACGAATTTTTAACCCGAGGGTGGCATTTTTTGGATAAAGGCAGCATGAACATTACCCTGGACCACATCCAGTATGATTACAAAAATTTTCGTGATGCCCGGGTGAACAACGTGGCGCCGGGCAGTGAACCCCTGTATCAGTTTTCTGCCAATGTGATGCGGGTATTCGTATCAGTTTGGTATTAGAGGAGAAGTCGTGAAACAGATAGTGATATCAGTGTTGTTGGCAATGAGCCTATGGTTGGGGCCTGCAATGCTCGCATTGGCCGAACCGGGAACCGAGACGTTGCCTGAGAATGTGTCGGCGGTTCCGGTGTCCACCTCGCCCGTTCAAAGTGAACCTTCAGATGCGCCTGAACAAACGATTGAAGCAGCAGTAAAACCGAAAACAGAAAAACGTCGCACACTGGACGCTAGAGTGCAGTCACTTAAAAAAGAAGTGAAGGCCCTGAACCGCGACCTGTTTATCCTGGAAGAAGAACTGCTGTTTCCCTCGAATACGCAAGTGGCAGTTTTTTTGTCCATTGATGTAGGCGATTTTTTTCGATTAGATTCCGTGCAACTGAAAATTGACGACATAGTGGTGGCTAATCATCTTTACACCAAACGCGAGCTGGGCGCGCTTAAGCGCGGTGGTGTACAGCGGTTGTATATTGGCAACGTTAAATCCGGTAAGCATGAATTGATTGCGCTGTTTAGCGGGCCAGGCCCCAACAACAGAGAGTACCGGCGTGGCAGTACCATCACGTTTGAAAAAACTTCGGCGACAAAGTACATGGAATTAAAAATTGTTGATGTCACCGGGAATTATCAACCCGAGTTCGTGGTAAAGGAATGGGAATAAATTCGGGCGCGCTGCGGAAATGATCGGCGGTATCAAGAGGTATACGACAGGATTTCGGGCGCTGATTATGGTGTCGTTGTTGTGGTGTGCGCCTGCGATAGCAGATGACGATAACCTTCACGAAAAACCCCACACGGTACGCGATCTGTATTACGGCGTCGTGTTGTATGAATTTTATCAGCAAAATTATTACTCTGCGGCAGTTAATCTTTTAACGGCACAACAGCAAAATCGTTTGCAACATCATGATGTGGACGGCCAGCTATTACTCGGTGGGTTGTATCTTTCTTATGGCTTGCACAGCGAAGCTGAAGCAATATTTACCAAACTGATTGATGACTCCGTATCACCGCAGGTGCGTGATCGCGCCTGGTTTTACCTGGGCAAAATCCGTTATCAAAAACAACTGTTCCCGGAGGCCGCGCTTGCCTTGTCGCGGGTGGGCGATAACCTTGATGATGCTTTGCGGGAAGAATTCCGAATTCTGACCTCCAATCTGTTGATGGCTCAGGAAAAATACGCTGACGCTGCTGATTTCCTCGCCGAGATGGTGAATGACAACAGCCAATCAAACTATGCCCGTTTCAATTTGGGGGTGGCGCTTATTCGCAGCGGGCGAAGCAAAGAGGGGAAAGCGCTATTGCAGCAGGTGGGTGTTTTGCAAAGCACAGCCTCAGACCTGAAGGCGTTACGTGACAAGGCGAACCTCGTTCTGGGTTATTCGCTGATAAAAAATGACCCGAATGAGGCAAAGAAATACCTGCGTGCTGTGCGTTTGCAAGGCCCGTTTTCCAATCGCGCATTGCTGGGCTTGGGTTGGGCCGAAGTGGAGCACCAACGTTATGAGGCGGCGCTTGTGCCTTGGCGAGAACTGGCTGGCCGGGAACGAAATGATGTGGCCGTGTTTGAATCCTTGCTGTCCGTCGGCAGCGCCTTGGAACGTTTGCGCGCATATCCCCAGGCCATGCAATCCTATCGGGATGCAGTCGCCGCCTATGAGCAGGAACTTTCCGCGTTGAATGAAACCGTTGAAGCTGTGCGGGAAGGACGTTTGTGGAGTGACCTGCTGTCGCAGGTTCAGCGTGATGAAATTGGCTGGTTCTGGGAAGCGGAGTTGTTGCCGAAAACATCGGAGGCGCGTTATCTGACGGAGTTAATGGCTAGCCACCGTTTTCATGAAGCGATAAAAAATTTACGCGATCTTAATTTTCTCACCGGTAAGCTGAACCGCTGGGAACAGGAAATGCCCGCGTTGGAAAACATGCTGACGCTGCGCACCGAAACCTACGAAGCGCAGATCAGCAGATTGACGCCAGAGCAAACCCTGGATCACGTGGTCGATGTGCGCACCAGTCGAGATATCTTTATTAAAGAGCTACGGCAAATCGCAGAACGGAATGACTCCCGTGCCCTGGCCACCGAAACAGAAATTCAGCAACTGGAGCGGCTACAAAAAATTGAAAAGCGCATCTGGCGCGTCAACAGTCACCCCAAGGCCAATCAACGCAAATTGACGCGGTACCGCGATCGTTATCGATTTTTCAGTGGCCTCATCAGTTACGAGATTGACACCACGTTCGCCATTCGCAAACGAAAAATTCAAAACAGCCTAAATTCTTTGGATAGAGAATTAGAAGCCGCATTGGCCCAACAAAATTCTTTGCAGCGAGCCCGCATCCTGGCACCGCAGCGATTCCAAGGTTTTAATGCGCGCATTAAAACCTTGAACACACACGTTAGCGAATTACAAATTAGTGTGAAACAGGCCTTTGATGAGCAAAAGAAGCAATTACAAGTTATGGTGGATATTGAGCTGGATCGGTTACGTAAGCGCTTGGTTGACTACATCGATCAGGCACGTTTCTCATTGGCACATTTACAGGACATGGCCGCCAGCCGCCCCGTGACAACGGAGAAACAAGAGTGACGTTACGGAATTTTTTTCACGGTGTAAAAAACGTGCTTGCCGTCAGTGTGCTCATGGCATTGCTGGCATCCTGCGCCGGGGGGGCGCAGCACAAACAGGATGAAACCCTTCAATATCTGGAAACACGAGCGGCAAAAATTGTTCCCACGGCATTTCCACCCATGTCTCGGGAGGAGGTACAACAGACTTATCAAGACCTTGTCAGTAGCACCGAAAATGTGGCGCTCAAAGCCATTGCCCTGCAACGCCTAGCGGATATGGAGTTGGAAAGCCAGCAGGTGATGCTGGCGGATGACGAGCCATCGGCGGAAAAGCGTGATTCTTCCGAAGAGGCAGGCGGGCAGGATGAGGCCGAGGATGTCGATGCCGAGGAAAAAAGTATCGCGCAGGAAAAAGCCGTTCATCGCAGCGCCATTTTTCAATACGAGCGACTGCTGGAATTGTACCCGGACTACGTCGGTAAC
Source organism: Gammaproteobacteria bacterium (assembly GCA_013151575.1). Taxonomy (GTDB): domain Bacteria; phylum Pseudomonadota; class Gammaproteobacteria; order SZUA-152; family SZUA-152; genus SZUA-152. Next base: position 9,384 of record JAADHZ010000166.1, on the reverse strand, counting down.
GACCGGGTGATGTATCAACTGGCGCGCGCTTACGAAATGGAAGGCGAGCTGGAAAAAACCTTGGACCTGTTAACGCAGTTGATTGCACGTTACCCCAATCAAAAAAATGCCGAGGAAATTCAGTTTCGTCGTGGCGAAATCCTATTCGCCTTCCGTGATTTCGAGCAATCGGAAAAAGCCTACCAATCCGTGTTGCTCGCAGGATCGCAGGGGATGTATTACGGACGCTCCCTGTTTAAACACGGTTGGTCGGTGTTCAAGCAAGGAGATACCCGGCGCTCGTTGAATTCCTATTTTCGTGTGCTGGACAGAAGTTTTGCGGATGGTCGTCAGTTATCCGATTTCAGCCGCAGCGAGCTGGAATTACTGGATGACACGTTACGCATCGTGAGCCTGTCTTTTTCCTATCTCAAAGGCCCGGAAACTATACAGTCCTTTTTTAAGGAATACGGTTCTCGCGATTACGAATTTCGTATTTATGAACGGCTGGCCGATCTCTATTTGTTGCAGGACAGGACAAGCGATGCCGTGGCGACATTGTCCACGTTTGTCAGCGTCTACCCCCAGCATCGGCAAGCACCTCTATTCATGGTTAGGGTGATTGATGCCTTCAGGCAGACGGGCCACCTCAAGGAATTATTGCGGGCCAAGGCCGACTTGGTGGTGGGGTACGGTATTGGCACAGTCTTCTGGAAAAAACATGATGACCAATTGCTGGCCCAGGTGCGGCCGCATGTGAAGTCCAACCTTGATGATCTCTCCCGTTACTATCACGCTCAGGCGCAAAAAACCAAGCGCCCGCAAGATTATCGAATTGCCGCGTACTGGTACCGGCTTTATGCGCACTCTTTCCCCAATGACCCGACGACACCGGAAAAAAATATGTTGCTGGCAGAAAGCCTGCTCGACAGTGGCGACCGGGTGGCGGCCGCTGCTGAATTTGAAACCACTGCGTACTCGTATCCAACGCATAAGGCCAGTGCAGAGGCGGGTTACGCCGCGTTACTGGCTCATCGCCAACAGGCTGCCAGTTTGAAAGGCAAAGCTCAGCTTCGCGAACGCCGTATTGCTATAAGCAGTGCGAAACGTTTTGTTGCCAGTTTCTCAAACGACAAGCGCGCTGTCGCCGTGATGTCCAAGGCCGCCGAAGAATTGCTGGTGCTGAAAGATTATTCGCAAGCCGTGGGTACGGCGCATTACGTGGTTGGAAGCCCCCAAAAACCATCGGCCAAGCTGCTGAAGATCAATTGGGCGATCATCGCGACAGCCGAGTTCGAATTGGGCATGTACCCGGAGGCGGAAGCGGCGACACGACAAAGGCTGCGTTTTGCCACGCCCGCTGGCAAGGACCGCAACAAGTTTATGGAGCGTCTGGCGGCGGCCATTTACAAGCAGGGTGAACAGGCCCGCGCGGCGGGACAACAGGTGTTGGCGGCGGAACATTTTTTGCGGGTGGGTAAGCTTGCGCCAAAGTCCTCCATTCGCACCAATGCGGACTACGATGCCGCCACCGCCCTGTTTGCCAGCAAAAACTGGGCAGCGGCGATACCGGTATTAAAGACCTTTATTCGCCGCTACCCCTCGCACAAGTTACGCGCGGGGGCAGATGAAAAATTAGCCTTGTCGTATCAAAGCCAAGGCGACTGGCGCAAGGCCGCCGATGCTTACGAGGTGTTGTACCGTAAGGAAACCAACAGCGAGAAAAAGCGAAAATTACTGTGGCAGATGGCGGAATTTTATGAAAAAGCCAAACGCATCGACGATGCGCGGCAGATTTATAAACGCTACGTGGCAGCGTTCCCCATGCCGTTTGATGAGGCGATCGAGGCACGGCACCGTTTGGCGAGCATTTACAAAAAGAAGGGGCAGATTTCATCCCGACACTATTGGCTGAAAAAAATTATGGAGGCCGATAAAAAAGGGCCTGCCACCAATCGCAGCCATTTTCTTGCTGCTGCCGCCGCACTGGAATTAGCTGGTCCGTCTTACGTGGCTTTTCGTAGCGTCAAGTTGGTGCCGCCGCTCAAAGCTAACCTGAAAAAGAAAAAGAAACTGATGCAGGCCAGCATTCATGCCTACACCGATGCGGCGGATTATGGAATAGCGGCGGTCACCACGGCGTCGACCTTCCGTATTGCGCAGATTTACGGTGATTTCGGTCAAGGTCTGTTTGACTCGGAGCGGCCCAAAGGATTGTCACCCGATGAGCTGGAGCAGTACGATATTTTGCTGGAAGAGCAGGCGTACCCCTTTGAGGAAAAGGCCATCGAGATACACGAAGTCAATGCGCAGCACGCGTTTGATGGTGTGTACGATAAGTGGGTGAAAAGAAGTTTTTCCGCGTTGGCTAAGCTGAGCCCGGTTCGTTTTGCCAAGGCTGAAAAAAGTGAGGAGTGGAATGATGTCATTTATTGAAATTTTCCTGGGCCGAACGAAGCAGGCCAGATTTGCACGGGTGCTTTATTGCTGGCTGCTGTTCATGATTTTTTCACCAGGCGCGGTGGCGGAAATAAAAATCGAACTCGATAAAACCGAGATCACCGGCGCGCGGGAACTGCCCAAAATATTATACGTTGTGCCCTGGAAACAAACCGCCCCCGACCCACGCCCTCTACCTATGCGTAGTTTGGTTGAAGAGTTGTTGGTTCCCATTGATATGGACGAGTTTCGTCGGCAGGTACGGTATTTCGGGATGACAAATACACCTGTTTCGCCTTAGTTTATCTTTCGATAGTGCACCCATACCTGATACTGGCGCTTCCGTTATAATCTCCGGATTCTTTTCGGCATGATGGCGACAATTCAGGAGTGCGATGTGGTGGACAATGCGGGTAACAGCGGCGGGACGAAAAATAAGGGCATCCATGCAAACCTGTCGGTGGTGGTGCCTTTATACAATGAAGAAGAAAGCGTCGGGCCGCTGATTGAGCGCATGAACGAATGCCTGGCGACCTATTCCCAACCCTGGGAACTTATCTTGGTGGACGACGGTAGCAGCGACGCCACCGTCGCCACCGCCCGACGTTTTCTTGAGCACGAGCAGGGCCACATTCGTCTGCTGGAATTGCAACGCAATTTCGGCCAGACCGCCGCCATGCAGGCCGGGATTGATGCTGCGCGGGGTGAGGTGATTGTGACCCTGGACGGCGATTTACAGAATGATCCTATCGACATCCCTCGCATGGTGGAGCGGCTGCTGCGTGAGGACCTGGACCTTTTGTCCGGTTGGCGAAAGGACCGGCAGGACAACATGCTGATGCGCAAGATTCCGTCCCGCATCGCCAACAAGCTGATCGGCAAAATCACCGGGGTGCGTCTGCACGACTACGGCTGTAGCCTCAAGGTCTACCGTGCGCGAGTGATCAAAAGCGTGCGTCTGTACGGCGAAATGCACCGTTTTATCCCTGCCTGGGTGGCCTCCAACACCTCACCTTCGCGCATCAAGGAGGAGGTGGTGACGCACCACGCTCGCCAGTTTGGCGAATCCAAGTACGGCATCTCCCGCACCTATCGGGTGTTGCTGGATCTGCTGTTCGTGTATTTTTTCATGCGCTTCCGCGCCCGTCCGGGGCATTTTTTCGGACGCATTGGCCTGGCCATGGGAGCGTTGGGAGGTGCGATGCTCACCTACTTGGCGTTGGCGAAAATTTTGTTCGGACAGGATATCGGCAGCCGGCCATTGCTGTTGTTGGGGGTGTTGCTGGTGGTGGTGTCCATTCAGTTTTTCACCACAGGCATCATGAGTGAAATGATCACCCGGACCTACTACGAATCTTCCGACCGGAAGCCGTATGTGGTGACGGAGGACAGCCAGACCCGTGACGCAGACCGGCTAGCCTGGAAGATGCCGGACTCAGACGCCTGAGTCTGTGTTCAGGTGCGGTCGCGTAAAAATACGTGGCCGCCAATGGCGCGTGTTACCACCTGTAGTTTGGCCCAGTAAGGTTGGGCCAGCGAGGGGGCGTAGTAATGTAGCGCGCCGTGGGTCAGGTCCAGCGCGCGTTGCGCGCGCTCGGGTAGCCGATCAAAATTGTAGTAAATAAAGTGTGCAATATTTTTCGCCAGCGTCCACGCACGCTGGTCATTGGGACGGTCGCTTTTTCCATCGTGAGTCCAGCTGAACTGGCGCCTTTGCCAGACTACGCCGCACATGCTGCTGGGGTAGCGGCGGCTCTTGACACGATTCATGGTCACCAACGCAACGGCTAATTGCCCTTCTGCGGATTCGCCCCTCGCCTCAAAATAGATGTTCTGCGCCAGGCAGCGCAGCTCTCTGGCGTTGTCTTTGGCGGTCGGTGTTTTTGCAGCCACTGGAGTGGCTAGGGCCGCCAGCAGTAAAAAGGGTAAAAATCGCATAAAAAAGTCCCGTGAGCAGTTGGGCGTTTTTGAGCTGTGTTGCAGATGCTGCGGAATGTGGTTTAGCAGGCTGAGCTCAAAATCTGACCATTGTGGTCAATTGCTGATCAATAAGCACAAAGCAGGCCAAAATATGAATGTTGCAGAAAAAACAGAAAGATAGTGAATTAATCAGGATTGAGTGACAGGAGATGTATCCGGGGAGTGTAAACAATACCGACAGTATTCGTCGGTCATTGCCTCTTTCAGGGGTTGCTGGTGGTTGCCGATTCACCTCGCATCATGATCCACAACACCGGCAGGGTGCCGATGACCAGCATTAATGCGGCGGGTGCAGCCAGTTCCAGCATTTCCTCACTGGCCTCGATCCAAATGCGCACTGGCAGAGTATCAAAACCGGTGGGGCGCAGGATCAGGGTGGCAGGCAGCTCCTTCAGGGTGTCGATGAATACCAGCACCCAGGCGGTGGCCATGCCGCCACGGATCATCGGCAGCACCACGCGCCACAGGTTTTCCAACGGCCCCGCGCCGAGGCTGCGGCCGGCCTGTTCCACTGAAGGCGTGAGCTGAGCCATGGCGGCATCGATGGACTGCACCGCCAGTGGCAAAAAACGGATCACCACGGCGATCAGCAACGCCGCCAGCCCACCGTACAAAAAGGGCAGCTGCGCCAGCAGAAAACTCAGAATGCCCAGCGCGATCACTGGCCCCGGCAGCACAAAACCCACGCTGGAGAGGTGCAGCAGAGTGTGGCTGGCTAGCGAGCGGTGGCGGGCGTTGTAAAAGGCCACCGGCAGAGCGGCCACCACCGCCACCGAGGCAGCGATGCCCGCCACCATCAGCGAGTTGCGCGCGTAACCCCAAAACTGCGCGTCGATGAGCTGCTGTGACCAGGCTTCCCAGCTCCAGCTCAGCATCCACGCCAGCGGCAGGCCGAAGGCCAGCAGGGTGATGAAGCCTAGCCAGGACCAGATCAGGCCGGTTTCCAGCGGGGTGGCGCGCTGTCGGGGCTGCGGACGGCTTTGCCGGGCGGCGTAGTAGCGCTGGCGGTTGCGGAAGAATCGCTCCAGCACCAGGAAGGTCAGGCTCAGCATCACCAGTATCAGAGACAGCCCGGCGGCGGACTGGTAATCAAAGCGGCCACTCATTTGCAGATAAATGCTCAGGGTGAAGGTCTGAAAACGCAGCATGCTCACCGCGCCGAAATCCGATAATACATGCAATACCACCACCGCCAGCGCGGCGGCGATGGCCGGGCGTAGCAACGGCAGGTTGACCCGCCAGAATACTTCCAGCGACGATGCGCCCTGAATGCGGGCGGCTTCTTCCAGCGACCGGGTGGATTGCGATAGCGCCGCGCGGGCCAGCAGGAACACATAGGAAAAACCCGCCAGCGACAGGATCAACGTGGCCCCCCAAACATTGTACAGGTCAGGAATAGTATCCGCGCCGCCGCCCAACGCCAGCCACAGGCGGCCCAGCCAGCCGTCCTCCTCCATCAGCGTGGTGTAGATGTGGGCGAACACGTAGGTGGGCACGGTCAGCGGCAGCACCATCAGCCACACGGCCAGTTTGCGCCCGGGAAACTCCCGCCGCGCGATCCACCACGCACTGGAAACCCCCAGCACCACGCAGCCCACCGCCACCAACACCGCCAGTGACAGGGTGTTCCACAGTAGCTCCGGCAGGCGGCTGCTCCACAGCCCCAGCCATTGCTGGGTGCTGAGTTGCAGGCTGTTGTAGATGACGAACAGCAGCGGGACAGCCGCCAGCAGCACCACGCCGCTGGCGAGTCCGCCGAGGGAGTTCAGGCGCACTGGGTTCAGCGTGCGCACGAAGGGCAGGGACGGGTTGGGCATGGTCCTATGGCATACCCACCTGTTCGATCAGGTCGAGGGTGGCGTTACGAGCGCGCCCCAGCTCAGCCATGGGCACGTCGGCCACTTTATAACTGCCAGCGGGCGGTACTTCGGGGCTGGCTGGCACGCCGGTGCGGGTGGGGTATTCCCGATTCACCTCGGCGAACTGTTTCTGGCCGGTCTCGGAAACCAGGAAGGCCACCAGTTTTTCTGCCAACGCGGCTTTGGTTGTGTGTTTGGTGATGGCGATGCCAGCCACGTTCCACGCGACGCCGATGCCGTTTGGTCCCTGGTCGGGCAACACAATCTTGATCGGGGCATCCGGGTGTTTGGCCAGATGGCGGTAGATGTAATAGTGGTTCACCAGTCCCGCCTGTAGCCTACCTTGCGCCACGGCCTTGACGATCTTGCTGTGTTTGTTGAACACGCGACCCTCGGCATTGGTCTTCAGGCCCTCCAGCCAGTGGCGGGTTTTCTCCACACCAGCGGCCTTCATATACACGGTGACACCGGCAATATAACTGCCATTGGTGCTATTGGTGATGCCGATCTTGCCGCGCAGCGCCGGGTCGGCGAGGTCAAACACCGAATCCAGCTTGTCGGCCCAGGGGCCCTGGGTATTGACCACCAGCACCCGGGCGCGGGCAGACAAGCCTACCCAGGTATTGTCTTCGGCCCGATATTGCGGCGCGATATCCTTGGTGAGGGCCGTGTTCATTGGGCGAAACAAGCCCCAGTCACTGCCCTTTTGCAGATTGCCGGCGTCGTTGCTGAGAAATAGGTCGGCACTGGTGCGCTCCCCTTCTATTTTGAGTTTACCCAGCAAAGCCGTGGACTTGCCGGCGTGCAGGATAACTTCGATGCCGGTTTGACGGGTGAATTCCGCGATTACCGGTTTGACGAATTTGTCGCTGCGGCCGGAATAGATCACCAGACTATCGGCAGCAGTGGCGGTGGCGATGGATGCCAGTAAAAGACTGAACAGGATGAGGGGTTTGATGTATGACATGGCGTGACCGTTTAGGTAAGAGGGCAGAAGTACAAATGATAATCATTATCATTTGAGTCGTCAACACCACATGCTGATTAAGGGAATAATGGGAAGTGCGACCTAGTAAGGTCGATTCTTCCAGCTGGCGCGAATTTCGCCCCGGCAAGGCATTAGCGCAGATGGCAATCAACAACCGCCAGCACAAGCGAGCATCATGTCACCTTTGATGACAAAGACGACAAGGTGAATTGCGAAGCAAGAGTGGGTGCCCTGGGGGTATCGCGACAACAAAGACAAACAGATGCGGCTCGATAGCACGGAGTTTTACGTCGATTTTTACTTCACGTATTACCCCAGGATTTCATGCGTATCCGTCAGTGCCTGCAAGTACCTCCGCGTGAACCCAATAAAACAACAATGAAAACAAAACAAGATACCGGGATAAATCCTGTTACCTGCCCATGCCCAAAATGTCAAAAGGGCCAACTCCGGGTGTGCTATGAAATCCCTGCAGCCTCGCTGTATGGACGATGACCTGATGATAACGGGTTAACCAACAAACAGGACAAGCCGTGAACGACGGATTTTTGACTGCCTGGCTTCCGTGACGTCTTGCGGTCAGGAAATGGATAAATAACAATCCGTCTGAATGAGTAACAGGCCTGAAAATGGTTAGGAAAACAGCCATGTCAAACATGATGCCAGCCAAAACGGAATTACCGCTCTTCGACAAGCCCCACCGCTTTCAATACAATTCCCACAGTTTGCTGCCCCGGTAGAGGTGGCATAATCCAACAGACATTTATACTCCATGCTGAACTGCGCATGGGGTATAAATGCTTAGACGTTATGCCTTTTTCAGGCTTCGAGGTATCAATAAATTTGGCTCCTCGCTGTTTCAAATGGTAACAGGGTTAAAATCAGCATTTTTTCCGAGAGGGGAACGAGCCTGTGGAAGCGGAATTATTTGCAGCAGCACTGGGTTTACAAAGCCCCTGGTATGTTTCTGGCCAGGGTTTTTCATTGGCCAAGAAAAACTGGATATCAACATAGACTTCGAGTCCGGAAGTCTCTTTTCTTGCCCCGCCTGCGAAACACCATCCAAAGCCTATGACAGCAGCACCAAGCGCTGGCGGCATATGAACTTTTTTCAGCATGAAGCATGTAGGTTTGGGGTGAATGTTTTTTTATGAACCCCAACATGCCAGAGCAACAAGCCGCCTCCAGGGTTATGTTCAAGCCACCGCGAACAAATTCATTTCAGTTTTCAAAGCCAAAAAATATTCACATTCTATGTTATGAATATGTTGGGGTTCGTGTCAATCGATCAATCGATCAATCGATCAATCGATCAATCGATCAATCGATCAATCGATCAATCGATCAATCGATCAATCGAGTTTGACCCCATTGATTTGACCCCATTGATTACATTGATTATTAGGGCATCTCAATACATTGTTAGCCTAATATTTTTTTCAAACTATTCTGCAATGCTTTTTGATCTTTTTTCTTTAATCGCCCCATAGTCTTAATGACCAGTGTCTTTTCAATAGTGGTAATGACCGGTTTGATGGCCGAGGGTTTGAGAAGCCCTGCGGTTTGCCAGCCCTGAATAATCACCTCGCCGATGATCGGGGTTGGTTTGATTTGAGAAGTGACAGCCATGATGATGAGATCGGGCCGTTCCTGATTATAAGGCTTGGAACTGACGACTACCGCAGGGCGCTTTTTGGTGGCAGATTGGTCGGTGAACGGGAATGGCACCAAAATAATATCACCTATTTCAAAGGGTGTCATAGACTGCATCGTCCGAGTTGTCCCACACTTTTTTCAGGCTCGGTTCAGCCGCCTTCGCCGCCGCGCGTGTCAATTGTCGGTCGCTATCCCGCTGTTTTAAAAAATCGACAAAATCCTCTACTTCCGTAACGCGTTCCGACGGTAGAGCTTCGAGTTTATCAATCAATTCAATAATGTGGTCGCGTTTTGTGATCATGGTTATATCCTCTTGTGTTTAGCCCATTGCACAGTATGTGTTATTTTGCCATCTTCTGAAGGGTTTGTCTCAACCCGCAACCCGCTGACCCCCCCCTGTGTCAGGATAGATGTCCGGTGATTTGATTTATCAATATAAACCCTGGGGACGGAAAGTGAATATGACATGCCACGCTACACTGA
>JAADHZ010000107.1 GCA_013151575.1 Gammaproteobacteria bacterium | reverse complement strand
CCAGGGGAGAAAGGCCGCGGACATCAGCAGGGAGGTGGAGGCCTGGATGACCGAGACCATGGCGGAGATCAGCGAGCACGAGCGGCTCGAAGCCAAAGGATCGGACCAGGCAAGGGCCGACTCAGCGTAAGCGGGGGTCATCCACGAACGGCGTTATTCCCCTTCATGGGCGCGGGCATATCTGCTAGCATCGGATGCAGTCTCCCGTCAGGGATTGTGCGTTGAGAACGGCGCAACAGTCAGCCTTGCGGCTTCCACAAGCCGCTTCTACCTGTCCCCCGCCCCGGGCCCAGGATATTCCACGGACAGTAAAAAAGAGCCATAGATGGAAAAAAAAGCCGTCAAGAAACCCAAGACCATAGATCGCTACCAGATTATTGAAAAGCTGGGCCAGGGTGCGATGGCAGTGGTGTACAAGGCCTATGACCCCCGCATCGGTCGTGAGTTGGCCATCAAGCTGCTGCGCAAGGAACGGGTGATCGATGAGGAATACCTGACGCGCTTCCAGCGGGAGGCCAAGGCAGTGGGGGCGTTGTCCCACCCCAACATCGTCACCGTGTTCGATGTGGGTGAGTTCGACCAGCGGCCGTACATCGTGATGGAACTGCTGGAAGGCACGCCGCTGGACGAACTTATGAATTCATCGCGGAAATATACGGCGCGTGAGGCCCTGCCCATTGCGATGCAGCTGGCCGGTGCACTGAACTACGCACACAGCCGGGGCATCGTGCATCGCGACATCAAACCCAGCAACATCGTCTTTTCCCCCAATAATGAAATAAAGATCACGGATTTCGGCATCGCGCATTTCGATAGCGGTGAGGCCACGCAACAGACCCGTATGGGTGATGTGCTCGGTACCCCGCAATACATGTCGCCCGAGCAGGTGCTGGGACAAAAGATCGACGGCCGCTCGGACCTGTTCTCGGTAGGAGTCATTCTTTATCAGTTGCTCACCGGGCAGCGACCATTTACCGGTGACACCGTCGCCACCCTGATGTATCAGATCGCCAACACTGACCCGCTGCCGATGGAAGAGCTGGGTGCGGATATCCCTGCCTCGCTACGCAAGATCACCCACAAATTGTTGGCCAAGGTACCGAAAAACCGTTTTCAGTCCGGCAACGAGCTGGCGGAATCCCTGGCGCACGTGCTGGAAGACCTGGAGGCAAAGGAACAGGCCAAGGATACCAAGCGTATAATCCCGCTGCGTGTGAAGTGGAGCCTGATCATGGTCTCCATTGTTTCGGTCACCATGCTGGCGAGCATCAACGTGATCTACAAAAAGCAGTACGAATCCATGCGTCAACAGGTGTTCGACTATGGCTCGTCCATCGTACGTTTTGTGGCCTCCGAAAGTGCGGTGGATATATTGAGCGAGGACTGGGTGGCCATCGATCTGTATGTGCAGGGAACCAGTGAACGGAAGGAATTCGTGTATCTCACCATTATTGATCACAACGGTATTGTGCGGGGTGCATCGGACCAGAGCCTAGTGGACAAGCCCTATGCGGAGACAGGTGAGCGCCAGCGCATTGCGGAAGTGAAAGAGGCTGAGGTATTCAGCGCCGTATCACCGCAGGACAACAGCAAGATATTCGATTTCAAATCGCCCATCCTGTTCAGGGACAAAAAAATCGGCACGGTGCATCTTGGCATCTCGCAGAATTCACTGGATAAAGTCGCCAACCTTACCCTTTACCTGATGACCGTTCTGTTGGTGGTTACCCTGGGTGTTGTCGCGGTGTTTTCCTACATTCTCGCCAACTATTTTTCGGCACCGATCAAGGTGGTGAACAGAGCGCTGACCCAGCTTAGAAATAACCGCATGGATTATCGCATCGACAAAACGCGGAATGACGAGTTTGGACAGCTCTATTCATCGTTCAACAGTCTGGCGGACGCTCTGCAAAAGCGAAATGAAAAAAGCCCGGATTAGGGAACCTCTGATCAATTCATGGAGCGCGGTCTTGCGGCTAAAATATCCCAGTCCGGTGTCGCCTAAAGCGCCTATTGTTGGTGCGAATCTTGCCAATAGGCCCCGCTATTGGCTGCAATTCGTGCTTCGCCTAAAAGCACCTACTTTTGGTGATCTGTCACATTTCAGCCGGCAATCCCATCGTCCCAGAGTTAATCAGAGGTCCCCTGGACGTTGCAGGCCAACGCTTGTACAGCTGTGTTTAATCTCTGTTGTTGTATTTCTTGGCGCATGTGCGAACACGCCATTTGGCCCGGGTCGGGACGCAACGTCCCGTCGGGTGATGGAAGGAGAAGAATTTGTTGTAGTCGCTACTAAAACTAGCGACACACTGCAAAGCCTTGCCAAAGAATTTCTGGGAGACGAATCCCGCAGCAGGGAAATCGCCCGGCTCAACAAGATCGATCGCATCCTGCCGGGGCAGACCATCGCCATACCCCTGCAGCCGCTGCATCCGCTGGGAATATATCCCGACGGATACCAGACTATCCCCATTCTTGCCTATCATCGTTTTGGTTTGTCCGAGTCGAACATGACTGTCACACCGGAATCGTTTTACCGGCAAATGGCCTATCTCGCAAACAACGATTTCAATGTGATTCCGCTCAAGGATCTGGTGCAGTTTCTGGATGGAAAAAAACAACTACCACCCAAGAGCGTGGTGTTGACCTTTGATGATGGCTATAAATCGTTTTACATGTTTGCCTACCCATTGATGTTGAAATATGGTTTTCCCGGCACTGTTTTTGTCTACAGTGACTTCGTAAACAAGAAGGCGGGTTTGAACTGGAGCGAGATAAAGGAAATGGTCGATTCCGGCTTGATCGATGTGCAGCCGCATTCACGCTTTCACACTAATCTGGGGCTTAGCAAAATAGGTGAAAACGAAACCGATTATATGAAGCGTATCGAAGATGAAATCACTACGCCGAGCCGGCGAATAAACAAGCATATCGGACGATCCGTGTACGGTTTTGCATACCCGTACGGGGACAGCAATGAAAAGGTAATCGACGAGTTGCGGGCGGCTGGTTACCAACTGGCGGTAACCGTACAGGCGGGAAGTAATCCGGGCTTCGCACCCCCGTATTTACTCAAGAGGACTATGGTTTTCGGCGGCGATGACATGGAGCGTTTTGTCAGCGGCCTTCGCTGGTTCGAGGAGGTCACGCTCCGGTGAAGGACTCAGCCCAGGGACGGTTGTTGGTGTTGGGGATGGTGATCGTGCTATGGGGCGTTAGTGGCTGCGGGCGGTTGCCATTGAAATCATCGACGGCCTCCGGGCCCAAGAGTGTCGCCGGGGATATTGTCATCGCGATACGCGCTCACGAGGAGCAAGCTCAGGTATATGCGGACAAGGGCATGCTGCCCGAGGCTCTGATCGAATGGAAGATACTGGCGACCATCAGGCCGGATGCGGCGCCATATGCCGAGAATATCCGACGGCTGGAACAACGTATTCAGGACGCAGCACAAAAACATCTTCGCGCTGGTGTGAAGGCGTTGGAGAATGGAAAGATTCGCGCGGCAAAACTCGAATTCATGAAAAGCTTGGCCTATGATCCCAGGCAGTCGACGCCTAAGACTTATCTGGAGGAAATGGAAAGGCGCGCAATTCTGTCCATACAGACCGCCAAATATGAGCGCATAAAGCGCCGGCGTGCGGGCGAAAAACTCGCGGTGCAGGTTGCTGCCGCACAAATCGACGAACAGGAATTTTATTATCTGGAGCAGGGTGTCAGGTTGTTTCGCGATGGTGAGCTACGCAACAGCATCGTCGAGATCGAGAAATTTCTGAATTCCTATCCCGGGGACCCACTGGCCCGACAGTACGTGCTGGATGCCTATCTGGGGATTGCCATGGAGAAAATTGCATCGGGAAAATTGGATGTTGCGCTGGTCAGCCTTGAAAAATCGAAAAACTACGCCGCAGAAGATGATCCGCGTCCGGCCGCCTATATTCGCAGGATAAAAAAATCCCTGGCCGAGGATTACTATGAAAAGGGTCAGCGTGTGTTTCGGCGGGATATCGACAGGGCCATTGAATACTGGCAGCGCAGTGTTGAATACGATCCCGAACACGCGGGGGCACAGATGCGCCTGAGCACGGCGATGAAGATCAAGCGCAAGCTGGGGACGCTGAACTAGTCAAGGTCCCCAGCTGGCAGCTCAGAGTTTGTCGAAGCGTTTCTTGAGCCCGATGGCGCGAGCCCGGTAGAGCTTTGCCAGTTCGTGGTCCGGGTCCATCTCCAGCACCTTGTCCCAGATGCCGATGGCTTTGTCCAGCTCCTGTTTTCGGTAATGCTGCATGGCTGATTTGTGCAGCGACTCAATGACCTCGGACTTCATTTCCGTGACCTTGCGCCGTGCCATTTCATGTTTCGGGTTCAGTTCAAGGACTTTGGAGAAGGCCTCATAGGCCTTGTCCTGATTACCCTCGTTCAGGGCCTGAAGGCCGGTGTTGTACAGTGTGCTGGCCTTGCGCTGGTTGCGAATGCGGGCCAGCTGGTTTTTGAGTTTCCGGTTTTTGGGCTCCATGCTGACGGCTTTCTCCAGCACCGCCTCGGCCTCCAGTAACTCGGCCTTTTCGGTCAGCACATTTGCATACTGGGCGTAGGTGAGAACCAGCAGGTCCCGCCGTTTGGATACATAGGGCCCCGTGTCTTCTAGGCTTTCGAGATGATCGATGGCTTCCTGGTATTTGCCGGACTCATACAGGCGGCGCGCGAGGGCAAGCCTGAGCTTTGTTTCGTCGGTCGTTGAAGTGGCGGCGGTTTTTTTCTTTTTGGGTGGCAGCTTGACGATTTCTGGTACGCCGGGGATGCGAATGCTTTGCCCAATCTTTACCTTGCTCGGATTTTCGATATTGTTGTACTTGGCAAGGATGTAAAACTTGAGGGGCTCCTTGAGGTATTTCTTGGCGATGGTCGAAAGTGATTCGCCGGATTTCACCTTGTACCGGAAGGAGCCTTTTCCAGCGAAGTATTTACTGGCCGGCGTATTGATCTGTACCAACAGGTTCAGTGCCGTGACATTGCTCGGCTCCTGACGAATGGCCGCCTCCAGTTCGCGCTTGGCCTTGTCCACCTTACCTACCTGCAGGGCCTTTATGGCTTCGGTGATGTGCTGCTTGGGTGTGCGCTGCGGCACGGCTGGGGCCACCTTGGTTGCAACGGCCTTATCGGAGGTTGCCGGGGCCTGGTCTCCCGGTTCGCTTACCTTGGTGATGGTGGATTTGCCTGGCGTGCTTTTGCTGACGGGGATCGGTACGGTACCGCAGGCGGCCAGTACCAGCGCGAGGAGAGTAACAGTCAGAAGTTTCTTGGCGTCCATTTCAATTACCAGGTTGACGTGTTGACTTCCGGGAAGTTTGCAACAGCTATTTTTGTTTGGAGTGCCTCGGTCAGAACGGATAGTTCACGCCCAGGCTGTAAAAGATAATATCCTCGTCGATCACTGTTGCCTCGAACTCATAGATGGTTTGACCGTAGCGGAAACCGTAGCCGATTCCGCCGGCTGCACCCTGGTCGCTGGCCGAGTTTCCGTCCAGTGAGACGGCCTCGTGCAACAGGCCGAGTTTTGCCTTGATGTAGCCCGTGACGGTTACCGGGTAGCGATAGACGCCGTATCCGGCCAGCGTCCAGATTTCATAGCCACCGAGGTTGGAATCACCGCCTGTCACGCCAGCATTGAGCTCTGCTTCAACGGTAATCTCCGGCGTGATGCCGTAGCCATACAGGACGCCGATGGAGTAGAGAGGATCCGCGTTATTGAGTTGCACGGACATGAACCCGAATTTGGGCAGCAGATACTGGTCACCACGGTCAGCTTGGGAAACGCTGGTGGTGGCGGCGAGCAATGCGAGTGTTAGCAGCAATTTTTTCATGATCCCTCCCGGCAATTTATTGTTTATAGCAGGCGGAGTGTGCCAGATTCCATTTCGCCTCAGCCTGCATTTGCTCGCGAGAGCATACGCTGTTGGGCAAGGGGTGACAACGAAGCGCACATGTTTGCTCTCCCGATGGATTCCCGGTTGTGGTTGAGTCCAATGGACAAACCGGGCAGCCCGGCATGGAGCGTGTTGTGGCGAACGGAGATGTTGGCGTTACCGCCCATCCCGACTGGCCACGATTTTGACAGAAATACTGTTTTGCTGTAATAACGAGCTATTGGGGGCGCCGACGTTGGGGCCCAGCGGAGCAGGATAGTGTGGTAAGAAAGTATAAGGAGCAGTCGATGAAAAAGATTTTTGCGTGGTTGGGCATTGTTTCCCTTCTCATTGGCCTTACCGCCTGCGGCGGTGGTGCCGGCGACGCCGATGAGGCGGCCAGGGACAGTGGGTCAAAATGGGGTGAGATGAAATGGGATGAGGGCAAGTGGGGCTAATGCTCTGATTGTCTGTCCCGGCTTCCGCCTGTGATAAAAGCCCAGTAATATCGCTGGCACCCCGCCCAGTGCCGGGCGGATTATGCTTAGGGGACGAAAGAAAATTAAATAACTTACATAAGTGGCGCTCTGACTTTAGTTCGTATTTGTTCTCTCTGATATTCCACTGCCGCGATAAAGCCCGAGGCAGATAGCAGAATACCGATGAACGTTTTCGCGCAGTAGAACGGTTGCGCGCTGTTACCGGTGATTATAGAGAGCAGCCAACTACGAAGAATATTAGAAATTGCGAGCAGTGATTATCACCCGTTAATCGCTGAACATGCACAGAAATCGTTGAGAATACTCGATCAATACGATCAAAATTCAAGTAATCCTGACCGTACCTACTCACGTGATTCAGGTGTCCTTGATTCCGACATCCCTGTTCCGCCAGTTGGGGAAAATCGTTAACCCAGCCGTCGGGAACAGAAATGGCTGCCGTATGCAATCCGAGTTCAGTTTATAGTTGCCCTTTGTGGTCAACTTGGCATGCGGCATCGCAAAAAACGATTGGCAGTAACTAATCCTGGAATTGAAAAATCGCCTTCGGAGGGCAGTACTCTATCCCGCTGAGATACAGGCACTGCTGTTTCCAGGTCGATGGTAGCAACCTCATCTTCTTCAGATCCTGGTGGGCGAGGAGGCTCATCGCCAAGCCGACCGCACGCCTGGCATTCGTTCTGTTTTCCGTGGCCCTAAGCAGCGACGGCAATAGGCAATACCCTGGTGGTGGGGCGTTGCCACCGGTATTTCCAATGGTGCGGATGCCGTCGGCACAGACAATAGTGCAGTCGATTCCGGGGGGATATATTTTTATTAGCTGTTGGGCGGGAATCAGGCTTGCGTATTGACGATCAATCGGAGGATCGCCTGAGCCGGTTTCACTGTTTTCCGGTGAACGAGACAGGGCTTCCGGTTTTGTTTGATCGGAATGTTCACTGGCAGGGGGCCAGAGTTCCATCGCCCCAGCAGTATGTGGCTTCCGTTGTCTTTATTGGCCGCGAAACACCTTCTTCCCTTACACACAACAAACGGCACTGGATGTTCACTTTTCCGGGGGTGTTCAGAAAGATCTTGCACTGCTCAAGCTCCGAGTCACACTTGCGCCCGGAAATATCGCCCACGCTCCAGCCACCGAAGGGCACGCTCGTGGTTGTACCGCCGGGGTTACCAATAATGGCTTCCACGACTCCATCGTGTTCGTCTGCACGAACCATCTTCAGCACAAGGAGGGGTTTTGTATTTGGCACAGGTTGCCAAGAACCGAGAATTTCTTCGGGAGCGGCTGCTTTCGTGTCGGTGTATCGTCGCCAGATCGTGCACTCGGTGCCCTGCAAAGCGAGAAGCACTGTCTGCTCAGGTTCGCCATCCATGCTTCGAGTCTCCACCAGCACGACGGTACGATTACCGAGTTCGTAATGGTCGAGAACGGATAGGCGTTCCACTCCCGGGAGCTTGCACAGCGGCGAGAGTTGCTCAGGTGATATCCGGTCCGTGCCGGATTCGCCTTCGGGGGAGATAACGAGCACTAGCAGGCACAGCGCGATAGTCAGCGAAGCGCGGTTGAGTCGCAGCAGATTTTTCACGGAATCCGGATATCCCGCGTCACGATTTCACCCGGGGTGGGAACATTGACCTGCACCACAGTTGTAGTTATGGCGGCAGGGTCGGTCCGACGGACACGGCTCACGGCATCCCCCGCGCGGGGAATCATATCGTTCACCGTCTGCTCATCCCATACGTTGGTGAGGACAGTGAGGGTGTAGGGGCCCGGGAACTGCGCTCCCAGTCCATAAACGACATAAATCCCGTTCTCATCCGCGACAAACTCCCGCTGCCTCAGGCCGCCCCCGCTGAGCTGGACAATGGCATAACCCTGTGCCGTCCTGGCAGCATTGGTGATTGTGCCCAGGATTGTTACGGTGTTTGAAAATGCCGGTCCGTTTCGTTGGTCGTCAGTCAGTACAAATTGGCGGTTATCGACGGGAATGTCACCGGTATCCAGATGGATTCGGTTGGCCGGCCGGCCGATGTTCATCGGCTCCCGCCAGATGTGGTTGTTAGTGTGTGCATTTGTTGCGCCCATGGTGCCCAGCGCAGTCCAGTCCACGAGGGTCTGCCTTGTCGCAGACGGAGCGTATCGGAAATCCACACCGCTGCCCTGGATGTGGTTGGAGTAGTCTGGAGCCCAGAAGTCGCCACGGCCGCCGCGGTAGGTTCCCCGATCCGCAGACCAGACGACTGTACGCTGCGTCACCAGGTCACCCGCCGCATGGGCCGACCCGTTGGCGCCAGGGATACCATTGGGCGCACGGCTTGCGAGGCGCCAGCGAAGACGGCCCAACCCCAAGTATACGTTTCGGTTGTGATCCAGGCATCGGAAACCACTCGTGATATGAACGTTTCTGGCGGGGTGTAAACGATCGAGCCCGTTCTTAATCGCGAAATGCACGATTCGATCAAATCCATGTTGCGGAAAAATTGCCTGCCGCCGACGATTCGGGTCACCCTGAGAGTCCACGTCGGCGAGTCCAAATTCTGGAATATCCCGATCAAGCTGCTCAAAGGTAAGCCTGTCGACCACGGCGGAGATCGTCTGCTGTTCGAAGGTGAGCCCCGCCCCGTGCTTGTAGCGCACCAGCGCGTGTTGTAGCGCGTCGTCAAACGTCTCATCGGTGATGTTTACCCAGTCTGTTTCGTTTCCCCAAAGAATGAGTCGGGTCTTGAGCTCGATGACATCTCCCCTCTCCATCGTCGGCTCAACGCGACGAAGTGGATAGCGGCTCCATAACCACTGCTTGCTCGAATTCGCCAGATGCGTCTGCTGGTGGCACTGCTGGAGGAATGCGTCATCCAGCGGAACCCACGGAAGCATCGGCCTCGGTTCACCACTGCCCGCCGCCAGCCGGTATCCCCACAGAAGCTGGTCGGCAGCCAGCCCCACATCACCGTTACTATGTTCGAACAAGGTTCGATTGATCCAGTTTCGTATCTTGGCCTCGCCGAAATCCTCGTGCCACATGAGTGGCCAAGCGTCGATCATCCGCGTGGTTCGAAGTTGCCTCTCAAGGAAAGCGCGGTCTTGAATATCCAGCGCCGTGCCCAGAAAGTCGACCGCTGTTTCCAGCGATTTGCTGTTCGCAACGTCCAGTAGCGGTAGCACATGGAGCCGGCCATCCCATGGCTCATCGTTGAATGTGGTTTCACTACGGATCTCCATCAGTGCTGTTTTATCGGCATCGAGGTAATCGAAACCAACTCCATCCGGTCGCATACCATCGCCGGCTCGGGCGGGGTCGTCGAGCTGATCTAGCTCGTAACGGGACTCGATCTTCAAGATCATGTGCAGTGGCAGTGCATCATTTCCAGCCGGAACCCGGTTGTCCGGTGTGGTCGGAAAACACAACTGGAACGGCCACTCCGCAGCCAACATAACCTCCCCGTACCAGAGATCACGGACCGAATACTGCCCTGAGGAACGAGTTCGTGTTTTCCTGAGAGTGCCCGCTTCCTGCGCCTCCTTGATAGCGGTGTCCAGCTCGGCTCGAGTTTTGGGTGCCGTAGCCGGAGGCGGGAAGAAGAACAGCCAAACCGAGGGCATCGGCGCCCCGGGGTGGTCGTTCACAACATTGAGTTGGCCAGGATTAAATCGAATGTTGGTGACATTTCTGGCGGCTTCGAAGCGGAAATGGTGTCGAACATTCGGAGTTTGTTCCTGCTTGGCTGCAGGTGTTGCCGGTGTGGCAAGCTCGAACGTCGGCCAGTAAAGAGTCCCCGAAAGCCTCGGCTTCACCCGCCGGAGGAAACACTGTCTTCCGGTCTTCAGTTGTAGATTACCCAAACTCCATCCCTCCAGAGTCTTCCGCTTACCCAGTGGTCGCCAGCATACCCGCCAAAAAAATCAACAACTCATTGCACGGGAAAACGTACGATCACTTTTCCCGGAGGGACATCTTCCTCTTTTACCATTCCATCTGGATCAAGCTGACCTTTTCTAGTCGATCCATCCGGAAGGTCCAGCTCATATTTAATATCCTCATTCACCTCTTCAAAATCATCGATCAGCGTTATTTCAATCCAATCCTTGAACTGTAGCAGGCTTGATTCCTGATCTTTCCCAAACCTTCCGCCTTTCACATCAAGTACAAAAAAATATTCGGGAAGACTGTAGCTTCCTCCATATTGCTTCATCTCTTCATCCGTGGGAATTTCATCCGTGTCTTCGTGATAATCATACTCCCAGTCCGTTTCGAGTTTTCCATCCTGCACGGTTGCTGGAAATGTTGTAACAAAATCATGAGCTCCATTCTGGTCATATTCGTAGATATAAACCCCGACCTCCGAACCATCCGACATGCCAGCGACATCTGCGGTAAGTTTGACAACATCTCCCCTTCGCGCTTCTTTCACTCCCCATTTGAGATTCGTGACGCTGATGACTCTCAAAATATCAGACTTCATTTCAAGACCATGTTTTGAAAGTTTTGCCACAAAGACAATATCCCCTTCCGCCTGCTTCGGGATTACTACGGATGCTGAATAATAGTCGCCGTATACACCGCCGCTCAGTTTCTCGATCTTTTTGCCTTTTTTGTTCTCAAATTTTATTTTTATTTCAGATCCATTTCCGACAAAATGGGTATGCACCTCAAAACGCACTGAGTCGCCGACCATGCAGTATTTTTGTTGCCAAAAGGCATGGGTAATTGCTGATTCGAGACTAACTTCGTGAATCTCGTTGGTTTGTTTTTTATACTCAGCCATCCCGGTTCCCAGATACTAGACTATCGAAAAACTTCTAAAAATATCCTCTACCCGCGGCCCAAGCCGTTCGAACATTTTTTTTGAAAAAGTCACTGTTAATGTATAAACCGTATGATTTGCCAACACAAACATCATCCGTTGATACACTTCCCTGGTTTTCTCCGGCGCCCATTTGTAGGCTACCTGGTAGGCGTTATACGGCGGTTTAAGTTCAACAATCCCATGGCTTAATCCCTGAAAGGCCTCAAGGTTGCGCGAGAGCTCCCTGATGCGCTGTTGGGCGAGCGATACGATATCGGACGCCTCTACGTTGTGTTCGAGCTGCACGGTGATGTCATGCTGGATTCCATCCTGTTCCGGCCCGACAATCAGGTAAGATGCCTGCTCCTCCCATTCGGGGGGAAGGTCCATTGAGAACCGGCTGTCTTCAAGCATTTTACGCGCGGGTGGGTTCGGGTTTTGTTTTTTTCGAAATACCATTCGGCCTCGCCATTTTTCGATTTCTGATGTTTGTAAAATACCTTAACCGATGCGCTCACGGCCCGGTTTCTACGGCGCACCGCCGCCACCGCGTTCCATTCCGGGTTTCGCAAAATCATCGCGCAAATCACACCATCAATCGTCCGGCCCGCCTGAGGGCACAGAAAAACTCTTGATAATTTTACCAATCTCCGTGCCACGCATTTTCCAGGTTTTTTTGGTAAACGTGGCGGCAATCGTAAATGCGGCCTGGTTGGAGACCACGAACACCACCTGCCGATATTGTTTGACCCCTTCCGTGGGCTGCCACCGATAGACCACTTCGTATGCAGAACGCTGGTCGTTGAGTGTCAGCCGCCCCCGCTTCAACTCCTGATAGCCTTGCAACGTATTGCCCAGTACGCGAATTGCCGTTTCTGCGTATTCAACCAGGCCCGGTGGAGTGGGTTCGTGATCTACCGTTACCACGATGTTGTCTCGAACGCCGTCGTCTTCCGCTGCGGAAAACCGGTACACAGTGGCATCTTTCCAGCCATCCGTGACCTTCAGGGAGAATGCCCGATTTATCAGTATGTGCTCGGTACTCATGTTTCGATTTGTTTCTCAGCCAACATTTTTTCCATGAGGTAGTGTCACCGGGCGCCCCAGCCGTTTCCGCATTCAGTGTGTCCTTTTGCTCTTTACTGGCCGGACTCGCCGCTATTAATTGCGTCATTCAGTTCGTCCAGTGTTTTTTTTACCTCGTCGGTGTCCCGGTTCGCAAGCCACCACGTCTTGAATATTTGGTACTCGCCCTGGTTGGCTGAATCGTCTTGCACGCCATTGGGGGTCCGGGCGCTGTCCGGTGGCAGCGTCACCTTGAAATCTGGCAGCAGTTCGCGCAGCCAGTCGGCCGCCCATTCACGTCGTGAATAATCGAGGCTTGAGTCCATGACAAGATTCAATAGCAGACTGACGGAGTCCTGCGTGTACCATATTGCAATGGTGTTCTTGTTGGACACCAACGCAGCATCACGGAATTCGCAGTCGAACACTCCGGGGCCCAGAAAGAGACGCTGATTGAGATCGGTCTCAAAGGTGTATTCACCTTTGGCGTCGATGTCGATATTGTCCGGAACCGGTTCTACCAGGGCATATTCGTCCGATGCCTCACCAAACTGGGTGACTTCGAGCTTTCCCATGGTGTAGTAGAAATCTTCTTTGGTATTGCGGTCGATGACATGTATCTCAGCATTGAACGACTGCGACGGGTCCTCGCGGCTGACGCTTGATGACCCCGCATTGCGATATATCACGGACAGCAGGATTGGTTCACCCAAATGATAGGAGTTTTTTTTCAGGTTGATCTGTATCGCAAGCATGGGTTGATTCACTCCGTAGGCGTACCCGAGACACCAGATTTGGCTGGTGAAAATGACGATGATGGTGGCGAATTTTTTCAGGGCACGATACCCCTGAGTATTTTTTTCTCCCGCCGGGTAAAGGTGGTTCCGCCGGCAGTGGTGAAATACATGATGCCCGCGATAGATGCCGAATGATCAAGCGAAGGACCGAACACGTCCCGCTTGAATGAAAACTTGGTCGCATGGCCCGCCTCGTGACGCACCACCTGTTTCGTGGTGGCTGAGGAATTTCCCTTCGGCACCGATACGCGACCGTTACCGTGGCTCAACCCACCCCAATTCACCCACAGGCCGTCGGGATCAAGATTCGTGTAATAGTGTCCGCCGCCGCTTCGCGGGAATGCACCGACTCTCAACCACGCGGGCACGCCGGCCCCACCGAGACGCCATTGGTTGGTTTGGAAATCACCACCGCGATGTGAATACTTGGGATGATAGTACTTGATGGATACCAGCGAATGGGATGGCAGCCCGGCATCGGTAACCCATTGCGGCATATCGGCGTGGAATCGTGTGTCGATCCGGGTAGCCCACGCCTGGGCCTTGGCATTGATCGCCGTCCGTGCAGTTGCACGCTGTGCCAGTCGGGCGGCATCCGCGCCGGCATAGGTCGCCTTTGCTATTTCATCGGCGGTTGGCGTTTCCGCGGCGGTTTTTCGCTGTAGCGTTACCCATGATCGTTGCGGTGTCGCTATTCCTCCCCACAAGCCGATATATTTTACGCTGAGTGTGGATGCCGTTGCGGCGGTTGCAGACAGTGGCTTTGGGGCCCCCGCCGTGTATCGAACAAATGCGGGATTGAATACCGGAGAAATAATCGCGGTGGTGCCATTGCTCGATACCGCGGTTTCTCCGTTCATTTCATAGATGTCATCAAAGGCCACCGATCGCCAGGCGCGCAATGTAACGCTGGTTCTCGACCGCAGCACCGTGGTGCCATCGGCCGCGTAAACGGTGGCCTTCAGCTTGAAGCTGTCGCCACCCACCGCAGAAGGTTTGAAAAATACCTTTGCCTTGGACAGGGTGGTGCCGGGACTTGTCTCAACGGACACCTTGCACTTGGTCTTGAATGCATCACTTGAAGTAGTGGTCCAGCTACTGTCCGCTTCCCAGTGCAGCGCCGCATTGTCACCCTGCTTGCCCAGGTATTTGTCGGGGCCGGTTTGATACTTGAAGGATTGATTTTTTGCGGTGTTTACCGGGTTCGGGTCTTCGAATGAAAAGCTGACATCAATGGGGATTCTGGTGCGGGTATTGCTGCCATCGATTTTTTTCAGATACACGGTGGCGAATACTGTGGCCTTGTGGTCCGGGTCGTTCATCATCAGACGGTTATTACTACTGTAGGCATCCGCCCACAGGGTGATCTGGCCAATCGTGATATTGATATTTCTTGTTACGGCAACTCCCGATTCATGTCGTATCTGCACCGCCAGTGGTGATTGCAGGGGCGTAACGTAATTCCCGCTGCTATCCTTCCCATCCCAATTCCATGTCCCGGCACGATTACCCCCGCCATGCATCAAATCGCGAATGGTAAGATTCTTTCGCTTAAGCTCAGCGCCATCCTTGTCCTTTATGATGATTTCAATACGGGAACCCCGTCGCTCACGTTCGAAGGCATAACGGATGGGACAAGACTCGATACTCGGGGCGAACTGCGCAGGCAGCCGCAGGGTTGCCGTATCCGCGCTTAACACGACCGTGCTGCGGGGTCGTCTTCTCCTGCGCACGCGGCTGCGAGATCGTTGACGTTGTGATTGTGCGCCCCCTCCCATCAACTACTCCTCGGTAAAGTCACTCGCCTGCTGGTACTCGGGAAATTCCACGCTCCAGGCCACGGTCGGTGCGTCCTCGATTTTTTTGTAGCCGTCTGCGTCGAGGCTGCCCTCCTGTATCTCGCCATTGTCAAAATAGACCTTGTACTTCGCATTTTTGACCGGCTCCCCGGCGTTGTTTATCAACGATATTTCGATGGTGCGTTTGAATTGAAGCAGATCCGAGCGGGCATCGCAGGCTCCCACCGTGGCGATAAAATAATATTCGGGTGAAGAATAATTATCTGCGTCGTCTGCTTCGGCCGCCGGAGTAACAGCGCTGGCTTCATCATCTTCCAGGCTGTCCATCGGCTCTTCGGGGCAGTTGTCTTCCGCGTCATCGTCATCGGCGCCCTCATCTTCAATGACATCGGGCGGCGACTGCACCGCTTCCGCTGAAGTGGTCTCCCCCCCTGCCTCAACAGTAGCTGCATCATCCTCGTCAAATTCATACAGCCAACTGGCCTCTATTTTCTCCCCATCCACTGTACTTTCCACCGTGGCTATCAGCCTGTCGGCACCACGAATGTTCTTTTGCAGGATCTCGAATTTTGCCGGAGTGCCATCTTCATAGCCGTCGATATCCGCAGACAGTTCCACCTCATCACCAAGCGTCGCCTCGTTGGTGGACCACGCGGCGTTGTACACCGACAGCAGCTTGATGGAACACTCGCCCTCGTCCGGGATGCCTCCCCTCTTGACGATACCGTCTCCGGTCAGCGGCTTGATGTTCTCAGCGTTGCCGTCCACACCGGTAAACTCATACTGGACGCCCCGGACCGGGTTACCGGCGGAATCCTTGAACTGATATTCAATCCAGTGGGGACCTTCCGCCTCCGGGCCCGGCTCGCCAACCAGTGCGGCAATGGCCGACGCCGTTGCCGCCTGAACCGCACCACCACCTCCGCCGCCTGAACCGCCACCACCGGTGCCAATGAGTACGGTGGGACATCCCGGCGGAATAATGACATCGGGTGGCCCCACACAGACGGCCATGTCGCCCACGGTGGCCGCGGGCAGGCCGCCAATTAATACCGTGGGAACGCCGGGCGGCAACACCGGGCCACCCACGTGCGGCACGAGCACGGTAACCATCGGGCACACATGCATGCTGGTAATGGTTGCGGCGGGCAACCCTCCGATCAGCACCGTGGGCACCCCCGGTGGCATGATTACCCCACCGTGTGCGGTCATGTCGGTGATTCTTGCCGCTGGCCCTGGCATGCTTTTCCCCGCTAGTTACCGTTATGTGCTGCAGTGATCAGTTGATCTTTACCAGTGAGCCTTTGACTTCTAAAATGCCGCTGGCCTCCACGGTTGTCATGGTGCCGCTTAGCTTGGCCTCCATGCCGCCCTCTACGGCAGCACTCATACCACCGGACATTTTCAACTCGTTATCCGCGGCGATCTCTATATCCATGGCGCTGAGACTGATCTTGCCGCTGGCGGCGCTTATTTCGATATCGCCCGAGCCGATCTCAATAACAATTTTTCCGCCTCCGGTATCGAGTTTTACCAGGTTGCCCTGGCTGTCCTCAAGGGTGATGTTTTCGTTGCTGTCATCGAGTATGAAGGAGTGACCGTTTTTACTGACCACACTGATGTTTTCTTCCTCGTCGTTGATGACGATGCTGTTGCCGCCGGTGGAGGTGATCTCTATTTTCTTGTTTTCATCATCTATCAGGACTACATGTCCATCGGTGGAGTGGGTCGCAATGCTCTTGGACTTGTCGTCCATGGTCACAGAGTGACCGTTGGTGGTGGTCAGCGAAATACTGCCTTCACCTTCGGTATCGGTATCGTCTAATTCGATGCGGTGGGCGTTGGTTGTCTGAATCGATATTTTCTTGTTTTTATCATCCAGATGGATTTTGTGCTGATCACGGGTTTCGATGGTCAGGGATTGTGTATCTTCGTCCTCGGTGATCTTGTGGCCGTAGGCATTTGACAGCACGACCTGTGTTTTACCCTCCAGGTCTTCCATCAACAGTTCGTTGGCACTGCCTCCACCCTTTGAGGTATTGGATTTAATCGTACTTTTGGTCTTTTCATCGGGCAGCGTATACGGGGGTTTGTTGTCGTCATTGTAGACCCGCCCGGTGATGATCGGACGGTCCGGGTCACCTTCCAGAAACTCGACGATGACTTCCTGGCCGATACGTGGAATATGCATCGCGCCCCACTTTTTCCCCGCCCAAACGCTGGACACGCGAATCCAGCATGAGCTGTTTTCATCGGCTTTGCCCTCGCGGTCCCAGTGGAACTGGACCTTGACCCGGCCGTATTTGTCGGTCCAGATTTCTTCACCGGCCTTGCCCACGACGATGGCGGTCTGCGGACCCTGAATGGCGGGTTTCGGTGTCGTGCGCTGGGAGCGAAAATTCTGCTGGCTGTCCATGGCGACGATGTTGCAGTCGAAGTGCTCCTCGCCATCCTCGCCGGACTCGAAGGATGTCACTTCCATGTCGTAGCTCGCCGACACGATGAGATACTCACGATTCTGATCCGTTCTCGGATAGCCCGCCAGCTTGAACAGGTAGCCGGTGGCCAGGGTTCGCGCGGTGGCCTGCGCCCTGGCGCGTTCGTGCTGGGCCTGTAGTTCGTCGAGGCGCGTACTCACGTAGTTGGTGCCATCGGCGCTGGTCTGGTATTCGCCGGGGTAATCATAAATTTCGTAATCGGAGTATTCGTGCTGACGGGTGACCGAGTACTTCGACTTCAGATCCGCACGCGGTTTTTTGAAATCGAAATCGGTCAGGGCGTAACCACCGGGCTGAACAGTTTTCGAGATGGACCAGTTGTAAATATGCTCACGTTCGCGGCGTGCCCTCGAGTCCGGCGGAAAATAGGGAATATCCTCGTAGTCCGGAAAATTGCCGTGGGAGCTGATGGCATCGGCCAGCACCAGGGTGTGCTTATCCTTGGTGTGCTTGAAGTAGTAATAGATGCCTTCCTGTTCCATCAGGCGGCTGACAAAATTGAAATCCGTTTCGCGGTATTGAACGCAGTATTCCCAGGTCCGGTACTCGGCGCTGAGTTCGTTTTCGAAATCGGTGAATCCCAGATCACGAAACACCTGTTGGATGATGTCGGGAACGCTTTTCTCCTGGAAGATACGACAGTCGGAGGTACGCGTGAGCAACCACAGCCAGGGGCGCAGGGTGGCAGTGTAAGACACGAGGCGGCCATGTACGCCTGTTTGTGAAAAGTGGGTCACGATGCCGTTGAAGTGGCGCGTGGCCTTGGCATTCTCCAAAGCAAGATGGACCGTCACGGGCTGGCCGAGGATGTCATCCAGCGACAGATCCATGTCCGTGCCCTGCAGTTTCAGCTGATACTCGAACAGGCGCCCCATTTCTTCGCGCGCGGTCATGCCGTGAAACCGCAGTACATCCTCATCCACCGGGGTGGTGAGTGAAATCATGCGTCCGAATCCCATCTCAATGCCCTCAATCCCTGACTCGACCGATGTTACAAGATAAGACAACAACTGCCTAGGAGCCTGTCGGTGTGCTAGTTTGATAACAGAGGGACCCCAAACCGTCACCCGCTGGCTCGCAAAGGAGATCGCATCATGCCGGGGCGTATGGAATTCGACTTTCAGTTTCACAACAAAGGCACCGGCGGCCGCAGGCACGCCGGCGCACCCATGCGAATGTTGTTGCTGGGGGATTTTAACGGCCGAGGCCGACGCATTGACGACGAAACATCATCGGCCAAACCGGCCCCAGTGGCGGTAGATATCGACAACTTCGAAGCCGTCATGGCCAGACTGGGACCGGCACTGGAGATTCCCGGGGACACGCCCGACGCGAGTCCGGTACAGCTTGGCTTCAACACCTTGGATGATTTTCATCCCGACAACCTTTTCGACCGGCTGGCGCCGTTCACCGCCCTCAGGGAGACGCGGGCGCGACTGAAGGACCCCGCGACCTTTTCCCGGGCCGCTGCCGAAATGCGCCAAACGGACCACACACCGCCCACAGACGCGGCACCGGGGCCCGATGCCGCGGGACAGGAAAGCGATACAGACACCTTCGAGCGGCTGCTGGGGCGGTCGGCAACTCCGGCCGGTCAACACACCTCGACAAAAACACGGGTGGATGAGCACGGCCTGCGGGACTTCGTGGCGCGTGTTGTCGCACCCTACATTGTGCCGGACACCGAGCCCGGCCAGGCCCTGTACGTGGAAGCCGTGGACGAGGCCATTGCTCAACACATGCGCGCCATTCTGCACGCGCCCGCCTTTCAGGCACTGGAGTCCCTGTGGCGCGCCGTGTGGTGGTTGATCAGCAGCGTGGAAACCGGGGACGAGCTGCAGCTGTATCTGATAGATGTCACCCAACAGGAACTGGCGGCCGACATTGAGACCGCCGGTGACGACCTGAGCGCCAGTCAGATCTATCGCGTGCTGGTGGAGGACAGTGTCGACGCCTCTGAGCGGGAGGGACAAGGGGGGCCGTGGTCTCTGCTGATGGGCGACTTCAGTTTCGGGAGCAGTGCAGAGGATCTGGATCTGCTGGCAGCCCTGGGTGACATCGCCTCACAGGCGGGCGGGCCGTTCATCGCGCGAGGGGACATGGGCCTGCTGGGCTGCCAAAACCTTGCCCGGTTGAATGAGCCGCGACAGTGGACACCACAGGATGACGACCTGAGCCGCCACTGGCACGCACTGCGAAGCGCCCGCGTGGCAAAGTGGATCGGGCTCGCCCTGCCGCGCGTGCTGTTGCGCCTGCCCTATGGCAAGGGCGGTGAACCGCTGGACCGCTTTGATTTTGAGGAAGTCCCCCAAAGTGGTCCGCACGAGGCCTTTTTGTGGGGCAGCCCCGCAGTGTTCTGCGGGCTCGCGCTGGCGCGGGGATTTCAGGACCGGGGCTGGGACATGTCGCCGGGGGACTATCTGACGTTGGGCGAGCTGCCGGCCTATGTTCAACAGGTCGATGGCGAGAAACAGTTACTGGCCTGTGCGGAACAGTACCTCAGCGAGCACAGCGCGGAATCGATACTGACCCAAGGCCTGATGCCACTGGTGAGTTACCGCGACCGCAACGCGGCCCGACTGCTGCGTTTTCAGTCCATCGCCGAGCCGCTTTCTGCGTTGGCCGGACCTTGGGACTGAGGTAGTTCGAGAGCCCGACGCCACATACCTCGCTACGGCAGGGGTTATGACGCGGCATCTCCCTTCACCCCTGTGTGGTCTGGCCCTACTGGGTATCAGGTGTACCATTCAGCGCGACCTGCACCAGCTCCGCCGTAACTGCGATTTCCATCAAGCTGTCAATCATGTAATCGATCTCTTTCTGAACAACTTCATTTTCAATCAAAATATCAACCACCCCATCGGTACGCTCGCCGGTTAACGCCGCTACATCGAATTTATTCATTTGAGCTGCGCTTCGCCTGACATAGTCGATTTTTCCGGTTAGTTCGATCAGTTGTTTTTCCACCAGACGACCCAATGTTTTTTTCAGTGCCGTCGCGATTTCCCCGGACAAAAAATTGAAGCTCGCATTAGCCAGAATTTTTTTGCGCGTTTTTTAGCATCTATTTTTTCTACTGAGGTTTTATCACCCAGGATCTCTGCCGCTAAGTTTGTACTTTCTTTGAAAGTTTCTGTCAGCAGGCTGGTCACCACTCTTCTGAGCAACGCATTACTGCAGATTTTTCCCGCGATTTTTCCCGCCAGCCCAAGCCCCCCCGAAAAAGGCAATACGGCTATCTCCGCTACCACATGAGCCAGAGGGACGGCACCCTTCGTGGATTTATAGACTTCTCTGTATATCTTCCCTCGTTCTTTGTTGGTGAATCCGTAGAACGTGCCGTATTTGGCATTATTGGCATAAAGACGTCTCTGCAATGTTTCCAGCTGGCTAGGTCCGAACCCGTCGCGCCACACGGCGTCGAAGTAGTCTCCATCCAACAGCAATAGCTTAACTTTCTGGCCGAAGCTGATCCCCGTCGGGCCTTGCGCACGACTGCCGCTATTGGGCAAAGTCCCGTCGTGGTCTATCCCCGTTCCTGCTTGCGCTGTTGATGGACGCACCATGTGGCTGCTCCACAGATTTCCGGGCAATACCCGGGCGGTTTATATTTTCGTGATTACTCGTGTCGTTTTACAGATCGTGCTTGCAGATCAACTTCAAAATGCCGCCCGTTCTCATCGACCACCTCCACCGTGCCGCCGGACGCGCCCCGGGACAGACGCTCGATGAAGATGTCCTGCACGTCGCTTTCCATTTTTTCATCGTAGTCGATGTGGTAGACCCTGAGCGTCCAAAGCTCCTTCCCACTGTCGATGTCCCGCGCAAGGATGTAGCCGCCGTTCTGTGGCAGTCCACGCTCCTTGCCCCAGTGGATGGCCTCTATACGCAGCTTGCCGATGGTCACAGGCGCCACCTCGGGTGGGGCCACCCGCTTGGGTGCAGGCATGGAAAGCCCACCTGCCTGCACGGTGGCGATGAGAAAACAGAGCGGCAAAATAAGCACCAGTTTCAGTATCGTTTTCACCCAATCAGTCTCCATGATGGCGTGGAAATAATCGCGAACGTCATCAGCCCGTTATTCCGCCAGGACCGTACGCGCCGAAGGATCAACAATAAAATGCCGCCCGTTCTCGTCCACAATCTCAATGCTGCCCGCGGTGGCGGCCTCGGTTATGGACGTGATGAATATGTCCTGCACGTCCTCTTCCATGACCGGGTCGTAATCGATGTTGTACACCTTCAGGGTCCACAGCTCGGCATTGGTGTTGGTGTCGAACGCGGCGATGATTCCGCCGTTTTGTCCCAGCCCCCGTTCCTTTCCCCAGTGAATCACTTCGTAGCGGGTGTCACCTAGCGTCAGGGGGGCGACCTCCTCCGGGCCTACGCGTTTGGGCGCCGGCATGCCCAGTCCGTCATCATTCATGTGCCTGTCCTCCGGATCAATATTGAACGTTTTCTATTTCAGGGTTTTCTTGCGGTCGGATCGCGACAGGTAGCCGGCGAGATCAAGTGCGAAGTAACCCCAGCTGTCCGCATTCTGGATGGTTTTTGCGTAGGGAAAGGTGGCCTTGTCCGGTTTGAGCCCCTGACTATCGTAACGGTGATCCCGCGTCTTCACATCATGGTGCGACAATTCATGAATGATGGTTTGCGCGCAGAGCCATTTTTTGCCGCTATTACCAGTCAGGCGCGTGAATGCGCCTTCGAGATAGATGACCGGAAAACCACCGCCCTCGCCACCACGAATGGCCGCGCCGTAATACTTGTCACGTTGGGCGCGCCAGTCCGGGTAATCGGCAAATACCAGGGTGCTGGCATTACAGGACACGGTGATCTTGTTAAAGCCTGCGGTCAGCTTGCTGATGGCGTCGTCAAGTTCATCATCCCCGCAATCCTCATCGAGAAACCAGTGTTTTATTTTTTCCGCGCATTTCTTTTTGTTGGCGGTTTGACCTTGGTATCTTCCGATATTTTCAGCGCAACGCCGAGGGCCGTACTCATCCATTCCATTTCTTTGCGGGAGAAAATCTCTTCGTCCTTGGACAACTTGCTCTTGATCGCCTCCGCATTGCCGGTGATTTCATCGAACACCCAGTCGGAATAGGCTTTGGGCGCGGCATAGGTCCACACATCCAGCCCTTTCAAGGTGACTATTCACTGGGCTTTTCCCCACGAAGCAGCCTGGCGGTAGAAACATGCCGATGGTTTGAAAAACAATCCATTCGTCATCCGGTAATGCAATCATCATCCCATCATAAGTTCGGGCGATGTTTCCCGCTAAATAATACCCGGAGAGCTCCTTCTCTATCATCTCCTCCCC
>JAADHZ010000112.1 GCA_013151575.1 Gammaproteobacteria bacterium | reverse complement strand
TCACCCACCTCTGTGGGCGCGCAAAGCGCCCTGAATGATGAGTTAACCAAAGAGCAGTTATCCAATATCAGCCGCCGTTTGACGGCGTTACGGCGCGGCCAGAGTTTGACGATACTCAGCGGTCTGACCCTCAATTATGACAACAGCATCATAACGGGCAATATGTTTGATCAGCTGCTACAAGAGAATGCCAGCGGAGGCAGCGCGGGTTCGGGGTTTGCGAGCAACCAGCAGTGGTTTATCAGCGGCAAAATAGGCGGAGGCAAACAAGATGAAACCATTTATGAAAGCGGATTTACATTTGATAACTATGCCCTGACCGTAGGCTCTGATTACCGCTTTGACCGCAAAGGCTTAATGGGCTGGGCATTAGGTTATGGGCAAACCAACATGAATAGAAGCTACAAAGAGGGCGGCATGGATGTGGGGAACTACAACGGCACTCTCTATGGTAGCTATTATCCTTCTGATAACAGCTACATTGATGTCATCGGCGTCATAACACTCAGTCAGTATGATATGCAGCGACGAGTGGTATTTGGCAGCACGGACGTAACAGCTAAAAGTGACACGAACAGTACAGGTTATGCCTTAAGCCTTGGGGGAGGATACGATTTTGCGCGTGGAGGCTTTTCTTCAACGCTGAATACACGACTGGACTACTTGAGAACCACCATTGATGGGTATCAGGAAACCAATGCAGGCTCTTATAACATCGCCATTAACAAGCAACAGGTGTCTCAACTGGTTTCTAGCTTGGGCACGCAGTTGCGCTACGCCTTCAGCTATTCATGGGGAGTATTGGTCCCCCACTTCAATGTTTCATGGCTTCACCAGTTCCAAGGAAATGCCAACAAAGTAAAAGGATCCTTCCTCGTTGATCCAAACTCCCAATTCAGCTTCAAAACCAACTCACCCAGTGTCAATTATTACGTATTGTCTCTGGGTACCTCGGCCACATTTGCCGATGGCGTATCTTCCTACATCCAGTACGAAACCACTGTGGCGCAGAAAAATCTAACTACCTGGACGGCGTCTGCTGGCCTGCGGTTTGAATGGTGAACGACTTCTCGTGCCGTGCCCTGATAAGGAATGGAACACAATAACTTATACAATTGGCATCCCTGATATGTATTAACTCGCAACTCATTATTCCAGAAGTCTTTTTTTCTGGAATAATGCGCGAAGCAGCCGGAACGGTAAAAATTCATATGGGATCGTCCATCTACGCACTTCAACCCCAGCCCCCGGTATAAAATGCCTCAGCCTGATCGAGGCCCCGTACCCGCAGGGTGATGTGGTTGATGCCGTCAATGTACATGCTGTGACACTCCTGTTGGGCTGCTTTGCACAATTCAGTAATAACTTGAGTTATCCGCAGTGGTCAACAACCACACCAGCGCCGCAATGCTGGCGACAGCGCTGCCGATAACCGCAAATCGCCCACGAATCAACCAGCCCAGCAACGGGGCTGCCAGTAGCAACATCATGCTCGGCAACGGTATTTCGGCGTAAACCCGGGCGATCAACAACAGCGCGAGATACACCTGCAACACGGGAACCAGCTGTCGCTGAGACAGCTTTCGCCCACCGAAACGCGTATAGATTTCGCCTACGGCAAAAACACCTAATACGGAAGCTAACGCACCCGCCAGCTGCCCCACCAACACGCTGCCACCGAGGGCCGTGACCAACGCCAGCCCGCTACTACTCACCGCTAGGGTCAGGGCGGGGGTTGCCGCCCGATTGACCGAGATGGTAACCAACAACACCGCTCCCACACCCAACATCAGCAACAATTCCAGCCCCAGCGCCAAGCTCAGTTCATATTGCAAGACCGGCCGGCTGAGGATGACAATCGCCACGGCCAACAGGATAATTTGCGCCATTGACGGCCATTGAAAATAGGGGCGACTATCAGCAGGCTTGCCCAGCAGTAACAGCATCGAACTCAACACCAACAGCCACAACCAGTGACTCGCCTCCTCCGGCAACAGCGGCACTTCTCCGCCCAAAATCCAGAAGTAGGCTGGCAACCACAGCAGAGGCTGCCCCCAGAGCAACCACGAATAGTGGCGCGAAAAACCAGCCCACAACATCGACAGCCCCAGGGGCAGCACCAAGCTCGGCAGTATCAATTGCAAATTGGTGTTCATCATTTTTTGCTCCGAGGCCAACAGGCTTTATTGCTTGATGGCTTCGATGTAGAGGTTCAGCGTCACTTCGTCACCAATGCCGCCCAGCATAAAATTCATGCCGAAATTCGAACGTTTGATCACCGTGCTGGCGTTATACCCGGCGCGATACCCACCCCATGGATCCTTGCCCGCACCCACCGACTGCACCGTCAGGATCACCGGGCGGGTTTTGCCATGCAGCGTCAGGTCGCCGGAGATGCTGGTGGGTTCCCCTTTGCTATTGAAACGCACTTGGTCTGCACTGTAGCGAATCACCGGATATTGTTTGGCATTGAAAAAATCCGGGCTGCGCAAATGCTCGTTACGTTTTTTGTGGTTAGTGTCCACGCTCGCCGTTTTAATCGTCAACTCCACCTTCGACGCGCCCTTTGGGTTCAGCGTGAAATTGCCTTCAAAAGCATTAAACCGCCCCAGTAAGTCGCTGATGCCCAGGTGGCTTACGCGGAAAGTTAGGGTGCTGTGCGCCGCATCTATCGTGTATTCGCCGGGGGCCGCTATTTCGGCCCTAGCTGACGTCAACCCCAATCCGCCCAGTAGCATCAGGCCTCCGACCAGCGTTTTACGGGCAATGGTGCGTGCGGTGGTGTTTTTCATATCAACAGTCCTCTTCATCGTGGGTTGGTGTTTGCAGTCATGTTTACCGAGGGTGTAATCTTGACAACACACGGTGTGTTGATAAACACCCATAATGTAGAATCACTTTCCACCAAATGTAGACAATAGATGGACGTACTCACCAGCATGCGCACCTACGCCACCGTGGTGGCGAGTGGCTCCTTCACTGTCGCCGCCGGTCGGCTCGGCATCTCCAAATCCCTGGCCAGCAAATACGTTGGCCAACTGGAGGCACGCCTCGGGATACGCCTGCTGCATCGCACCACACGCAAGCTCAGCGTCACCGAAAGCGGCCAGGCCTATTACCTGCGCTGCCGACAGTTGTTGGAGGATTTTGACGAGCTGGAGGCGGCGGCCATGGATCAACAAAAAGCGCCGCAGGGACATTTGCGGGCATCAGCGCCCACCAATTTCGGGGAAATGTATCTGACTCCTGCGGTGGCCGGTTACCTGGACGAACAGCCCGGCGTATCCGTGGAACTGGTGCTAACGGATCGTTACGTGGACTTGGTGGACGAAGGATTTGACCTGGCCGTGCGCATCGGCGAACTGGCCGACTCCAGCCTCATCGCCCGCCGCCTAGCCCCCATGCACATCACGGCAGTTGCCAGCCCCGCCTACCTGGCGCGGGCTGGTACCCCGCGCCACCCCCGCGAACTGGCCGCACATCAGTGCATCGTCGATACCAATGTCGGGGCCAATGCCGGGACGAAAGACCGGTGGCCATTCCAGGAGGCCGGGCAACGCTTCAGCGTTAGGGTCAACGGTCGCTTCCGGGTCAATAACGCGCTGGCCGCACGAGACATGGCACTCAGAGGGCACGGCATTGCACTTTGCCCCGCCTTCGTTACTGCGGAAACCCTGCGCGGCGGTCACCTGCAAAGACTGCTGCCAGAATTTGAGTTGGAGGGGCACGGCATCTACGCTGTTTATCCGCACCACCGGCACTTGGCCGCCAAAACCCGCAGTTTTGTGGATTTTTTAATGGGGTATTATCGTGAGGCGCTGGGGTGAGGCCAGCGATAAACGCGCCGGGCAAAAAACAGCCGGGCCTTCTTTCGACGGCCCGGCCATGCGTTCACGATGGCGTGAACGGAATTGTCGGCATTACTCGTTCAACAACGTACCGTTAGGTGTCTCCGGCAGGCGCGGCAGAGTGATGGCCGGGAACTCACCACTCAGGCCGTTGAGGAAGGCCACGATGTCGGCCGCCTCGGCGTCGCTGAGGGTTTTGTCGAGCTGGCTCGTCGCCATCACCCGCACGGCTTCGTCCAACGTCGCCACCGAACCGTTGTGAAAATACGGTGCGGTAAGCGCCACGTTGCGCCAGGTGGGCACCCGCCACATGTGTTTGTCTGCGGTGTCGTGAGTCACCTCGTAACGGCCGAGGTCGGCTTTCAGGTCATACTGTTTATCGTACTGGCTGGGGAAGGTGGGAAATTTTTGATAGAAACCCTGGCCCACCGGTAAACTGGCTGGGCCAGCATAGTTGGGACCCGTATGACAGGCGGTGCAGCCAATGTTTTCCACCAGTTTCATACCCCGTTTGGCGGCTGTGGAAAGGGCCGATTTTTCACCCTTCAGATAACGATCCACCTTGGAATTCGGCGTAATCAGCGTGCGTTCAAAAGCCGCAATAGCACGAGCCAGGTTGTCGTAAGTGAGTGAGTCCTCACCTCCGAATACAACCTTGAATTGGCTGACATAACCAGGGATCTTTTTCAGGCGCTCGATGACCGCCGCCTTGCTGGGCATACCCATTTCCACCCCGGCGAGAATCGGCCCCTTGGCCTGATCTTCCAGACTGGCGGCGCGGCCGTCCCAAAACTGAGTCGACAGGAAAGCGGCATTCCACACGGTGGGGGCCGAACGGCCGCCGCGCTTGTCGAACACTCCCACGGATACCGAGCGGTTGTCGGTGCCGTTGGCCATAACGCTGTGGCAGGAGTTGCAGGACACGGTACCGTTCACCGACAGACGCTGATCAAAAAACAGCTGTTTGCCCAGCGCCACCTTGGCGGGAGTCGTGGGGTTATCGGCCGGTGCTGGGGCAATGTCCGGCAGGGCTTCGAAGGCTGAAGCGACCACAGACACACCGGCCAAC
>JAADHZ010000103.1 GCA_013151575.1 Gammaproteobacteria bacterium | reverse complement strand
TGAAATCCAACAAGGATGATTTACTGATTATGGGACAGGTTCCCGTTGAGCTGGATGTAGAAGCCCACCCGTTTATTGATAACGAACTGGTCGTTGTCGCCAGCACCCAGCATCCATTGACAACGTGCTCATCTATTTCACTGCAACAGTTAAGCAAAGAACGTTTTCTGGTACGTGAAACCGGCTCCGGCACCCGTTTGGCCGTAGAACGTCTGTTTGCCGCACAGGGGTTGGAAATTCAGCCTTATATGGACCTGGGCAGCAGTGAAGCCATTAAACAGGCGGTGATGGCCGGATTGGGCGTGTCCGTTTTGTCACGACACAATCTGCGCCTGGAACTTGCTGGCAACCATATTGCGATACTGGACGTGAAGGGTTTTCCATTATTCTACCGTTGGTATGCGGTGCATTTAAAAGGAAAAAAACTGTCGCTGGCATCCCGTACATTTCTGGACTTTCTTCTGCAACAGGGGAAGGACATGTTGCAGCAGTTTCCCTACAAACTGGCTGATGATGCAGGACAGCCCTCGGGTACTGATCAACACATATCGAAGGAATCGCCAGACGATTAACCTGGCCTCAAAATAAGACCCTATAGCCAGGGAAGAAACCTCCGCACGTTGGCCCCAAACCTGCATAGTTCAGCCCATCCATCATTAGCGTGTCGTATCCGCGAGCCTATTTTTCGCCGGGGATGCTGACCGCCTGCGGCGGCCTGTCGGGTACTGAATTGCATATTATTGATTTTTTTAAAAAAGTGGGGACACCCTTGCCGGGCATAGTGCTAGGCGCGTGTTTTTACTCGGTGGCCAGCGGTAATAGCCTCGCCGCACCTGCGCCGACGGTACCTGATGCGTCACGCCCCGGTGGGGCGCAGGCAGGGCAGGATTATTCGATTGCTGTGCCTCCGTCAGAAGTCTCTAACGGGATGGTGTTGCCGCCACCAAAGGTGACGTCTGCTTCCCCAGGTGGGGCGCGCATCACTGTCAAACACATCACATTGGCCGGAGTCATTGATCGCCCGGAGCACGGCATCAGCGTGCAGGAACTCACGGAGCAGGTGGAGCGCCTGCGGCAGCAGCGGTTGACCCCAGCGGATAGCCTCACCCTGCGGCAACTGCAAGAGATTGCCGCCAACGTGGCCCAATATTACCGGGAACGCGGCCTGTTTTTAACGCAGGTTCTGGTGCCCCCACAGACCGTGGTGGATGACACGGTGCAGATTCTGGTGATGGAAGGGATACTGGGTCAGGTACAGATGGAGAAAAACCAGAATTACGACGCGGGTCAGCTGCAGCAGCCCTTCCGCGCGCTAATCGGGCGACCGGTGTCGCGTCAGGAAATCGAAGCGGCGATGCTGCTGATTAATGATTATCCCGGCCTGTCAGCCTTTGCGGTGTTTCGCCCCGGCATTAACACTGGCGAAACGGACCTGCTGATTTCGGTGCTGGAAGAAAAACGTATCGACGCCCGCGTACAGGCCGACAACTTCGGCTCTGCTTATACCGGCGAATACCGAGGGCGGTTACGGCTACGGTGGAACAACCCCTTCGGTGCAGCGGATCGCATTACCGCCAGCCTGTCCAAAACCTACCGCCCCAACAACGGCAGCTATGGAGCGCTTACTTATGAGCGGCGGGCCTTTGGGGCAAAAAATACCGTTGGTTTCGGCATCAGCCAAAACGCCTACGAACTGGGTGGCAAGCTGGCCTCGTTCGGCTTCGAAGGCAGCACCCGCATGGCCCAGGTTTTTTGGCGACGGGTTTTTCATCGCAGTCGATTAATCAACAGCTATGGCTCACTTCAGTTAAGCCGAAAATCCGCCCGACTGGATGTTATGACAGGGGAGGATCGTGCGGACGAACTCACTGTACTGACTGCGAGGACCGGCCTCGATTGGAGCAGCGCCAGCCGCCGACACATGGGCCGTGGTTCACTGAGTTACAGCCAGGGTTTTGAGGGCCTGCTGGGGGCGATGAAAGCCACCAACGACCCCAGCCAGACGGAAGCGAGCCGACGGGGCGGGTCAAAGAATTACGCTGGTGGAAAATTCTCGAAATGGAACCTGGACTACCAGCAATGGTTGACCATCAACCGCGAACACCAGCTGCATTTTTCCCTGCGCGCACAACAGTCCGGTGAGCTGCTCACCTCGCTGGAACAAATGCCCATCGGCGGACCCAACAGCGTGCGGGCCTACGCCACCGCCGAATGGCTGCGTGACACGGCCGTTACCACCAGCATCGAATGGCTCATCAGCGCCCCCGGCTTTGCAGACTGGCCCGCATTCGGCCAGCGGCGCTGGGGCGAGCTGCTGAAAGCAGTGATGTTTGTGGACTACGCCAAAGGCTGGTTGAACGACCCCCTGTCCAGCGACCGCGAAGTGGTCAGCCTCAGTGGCATCGGCGTCGGCCTGCGGTTTCACTACCAGCAGCTGTCCAGCCGTTTTGAAATTGCCACGCCATTGGGAAGCGAAAAGGTCTCCAACGGCCGAGATCCACAATACTATTTTGAATTGAGTTATGGGTTTTAACGGGATAGCAGCAAGACCAATCGAGGTGAATTACCGTTATGTTTGAGTCAAAACAAAACAATGTTCATTCACAGCATCGCTGGGTGAAACGTGGGCTGATTGCCCTGTTGCCGATGGTGGTTATGTCCGCCCAGGCCGGACCGCAAGGCGGCGTGATTTCCGCCGGTAGTGGTAGCATTGCATCGCCTACTGCGCAAAACACCATCGTGCAGCAGGACAGTGCGACGCTGTCCATCAACTGGGACAGCTTTAATCTTGCCGCCGATGAAAGCGTGCAATTCATTCAGCCCGACGCGCAGTCGGCGGCGCTTAACTTCATCAACGATCAGCAACCCAGCACCATTTTTGGTCAGATTAACGCCAATGGCCAGGTGTTTCTGATGAACCCCAATGGCATGGTGTTTGGCGAAAGCGCTCGCATTGATGTGGGGGCGTTGATTGCCGGTGCATTCCAGTTTGATCAAGCGTCCGACCTGTCGTTTGGCCGACAAAACACCGGAGAATATTCACTCACCCTGGGCTCGGGTGCCGTGACCAACGCCGGTGTGATCCAAACCGCTGACGGCGGTACGGTCGCTCTGCTGGGCAACAGCGTGAGCAACAGCGGCAGCATCAACGCTCGGCTGGGCAGGATTCATTTGCTCAGCGCCGATGCCGCCACGCTCAGTTTTGATGCCGATGGTTTGATTCAATTCGCCATTACCCGCGAAACCCTGGATAACGCCAACGCCAGCCTGGCGGCGGTGGAAAACAGCGGTGCACTCGTGGCCGACGGCGGTTATGTGGTGTTGGCTGCGGCGGCAGCGGACGACGTGTTCGCCACCGTGGTCAACAACAGCGGCCTGATTCAGGCCACCGGCATCAGCAATCGTGGTGGCGTGGTGCGTTTGGAAGGCAGCGGCGGTAACGTGATTCATCGCGGCGTGATTGATGTGTCGGCGACTGACGGCGGCGTTGGTGGTGATGCCACGCTGCTGGGCGAGCGGGTCGGGGTGCTGGGCGATGCGGTGATCGACGCCTCCGGGAAAAACGGTGGCGGCCGCATTCACGTGGGCGGTGCGCGTGCCGGTGAAGGGCCGTCCGCACAGTTTACGCAATTGGCCAGCGGCGCACGGCTGAATGCCGATGCCGTGAGCACCGGCAACGGCGGCGAAATTATCGTGTGGGCCGATGACAGCACTTGGTCGCAGGGCGACATCAGTGCCACTGGCGGCGCTATTTCCGGTGATGGCGGTTTTGTGGAAGTCTCGGGTCGGCAAGGGCTGGTGCTGCAATCCGATGTGGATGTGCGCGCATCTAACGGCAATTGGGGGACGTTGTTGCTCGATCCCACCGATATTGTGATTGTCGATCAGGCCGCCGGTGGGCAAGCTAATGATGGCCAGTTGCCGGACCTGTCCGATGCCACCGTGGGCGCGGGGACGTTCAACATCGGCGAACTGGCACTGGAAGGGCTGGCGGCTAGCAGTAATCTGATTCTGGAGGCCACCAATGACATCACCCTGAATAATTTGGCGGACAACGTGCTGTCGATGGCCACCGACAACCTCGGTTCCATCACCCTCACCGCAGACAGTGACGGAGACGGCGCAGGCCGCTTCGGCATGGACGCCGGTGACACCATCGCCACCCAGGGCGGTGCCGTGACCATTTCCGGTGCAGGCGTCGCCCTGGGTCTGATTGATACCGACGGCCCAGGTTCCAACGACGGGGCCATTACCGTCACCAGCACCACCGGCGTGACGATGGGCTCGGCCACGGCGGGTACGCAAACAATTTCCGTCAGCATCGACAGTGACGCCAACGGCGTCGATATACTCACCCTGACCGGTTCGCTGAGCGGTGGCAGCGTCACTCTTGCGGGTGGTGGCGATGCCAACGACACCCTCGTCGGCCCCAACCTGACCAATAGCTGGGTGGTGAGTTCGCTGAACACCGGCACCCTCAATGGCGCTGATTTTTCCAGCTTTCCCAACCTCACCGGCGGCAGTGGTGACGACAGCTTTGCCATCACCGGCATCGGCAGCGTGGCGGGTGTCATTGATGGTGGCGCGCAGACTACCGGCGACAGTGTTGACTACTCTGGCGCCACTGGCCTGGTGACAGTGACCCTCGCCACGGACATCCGCAACGTGGAGGCTCTGGTGGGCGGCGGTGCGGACTACACGCTGGTGGCCGATGACGTAGCTAACACCTGGACTATTACCGGGCAAAACGACGGCTCGGTGGCCGGGCTCAGCTTTACCGATTTCAGCAATCTCATCGGTGGCAGCGACACCGACGATTACGTGCTCAACGGCGGTTCAGTGACGGGCACCATCAACGGCGCTGGCGGCACCAACAGCCTGTCCGCCAACGACACCGCCAACAGCT
This sequence comes from Gammaproteobacteria bacterium, assembly GCA_013151575.1. Lineage (GTDB taxonomy): Bacteria > Pseudomonadota > Gammaproteobacteria > SZUA-152 > SZUA-152 > SZUA-152. The sequence goes on along the minus strand of JAADHZ010000103.1, from coordinate 333 downwards.
TATCTTGTCTGCCGATGGCGGCAATGTGGACAGCGTTTTCGCCTTCACCAACATCGCTAATCTAACCGGCGGCAGCGGCGTCGATACGTTTCTGCTGAATGGCGGGTCTATTAGCGGCATCGCAGACGGCGGGGCGGGCTCCGATTCGTTGGCAGCGGACAATATCCCTAACATCTGGAACATTACCGCCACGGATGCCGGTGATGTCACCGGCGTTGGCGCTTTCATCAACGTGGAAAATATCAACGGCCGCAACGACACCGATGACTTCACCGTGGCCGACGGCGCAGGCCTCAGCGGCACCCTGGACGGCGGTGGTGGTGCCGACACCGT
>JAADHZ010000039.1:7951-8635 GCA_013151575.1 Gammaproteobacteria bacterium | reverse complement strand
CTCAACGACATCAACGGTGATCTGGTCACCCTCTACAGGGTTATTCAGCACCATTTAGAGGAGTTTGTAAGGCAGTTTAAATGGGCGTTAAGCAGCCGCCAGGTATACGAATGGGAGAAGGCCAAAGCGCCCGAAACCCTAACCGATATCCAGCGCGCAGCCCGTTTTTACTATCTCCAAAAGCAGGCATTTGGAGGGCGGGTAGACGGCCAGAACTATGGCACTGCCACGACTACCCGGCCCAGACTCGACATCCTGCGTATCGAAGAGGATCTCAGCCAAGCCTGGCAGCGCCTCCAAGGAACGTATGTCGAGAACCTGTCCTGGTCAGATGTGATTGTCAGATATGACCGCCCACATACCCTGTTTTACCTCGATCCGCCCTATTGGGAGACTGCCGGATACGGGGTGGAGTTTGAATGGGGCAACTTTGAGCTGATGGCCAAGCTGGCCAGAGAGGTCGATGGTGCAATGATCATCAGCATCAACGACCACCCAGACATCCGGGCCGTATTTGATGGCCTCCACATGGAAAGTGTGGCCATCAATTACACCGTAGGAGGCGGCAAAGGCTCAGCCGCGAAGGAGCTGATAATCTGGAACGATCAGTGTGAGCAAGGCCGGAAGGAGACCGTGACGTTAGAGCTGTTTTGACCCATTGCCGATGTCGCAGACCTAGTGGCG
>JAADHZ010000039.1:0-7936 GCA_013151575.1 Gammaproteobacteria bacterium | reverse complement strand
GCTGGAGTCCCGAAGCATTCTTCATATAACTTCTGGAGCTGGCTTGTAGGCCGCATGAAGTATGGTCGGCGTGAGAGGATTCGAACCTCCGACCCCATCCTCCCGAAGGATGTGCGCTACCAGGCTGCGCTACACGCCGATGTGGTGAAAACTGAAGAGTTAATACGTGCGGCTGACGGAGAAATCTGCGAGGGTTTTCAAGGCGTCAGTGTGGGTTGAAGTTGGGATGTGTTGCAGTTGCCGGATGGCTAAATCAGCCTCCTCCCGTGCTTTGCGCGCAGTGTACGCGATGGCATCGGTGGATTCAATGGCGGCCATAACGGCGTCGATGTTGTCGCGCCCACCGGCTTCGATGGCGGCGCGAATGATGGCGGATTGTTCTGCCGTGCCCTGTGTCATGGCACGGATCAGTGGAAGGGTGGGTTTGCCTTCGGCGAGGTCATCACCGACGTTTTTGCCCATTTTCTCCGGCGAGGCGCTGTAATCCAGCACGTCATCTACCAGCTGGAAGGCGGTGCCCAAATGCATGCCAAAGCGGGCCATGGCCTGCTCCTGTTCGAGGCTGGCGTCACACAATATGGCACCGAGCTGGGTGGCTGCCTCGAACAGTTTGGCTGTCTTGCAGTGAATCACGTCCAGGTAACGTTGTTCGGTGGTGTCGGGGTCGTTGCAGTTGAGCAGCTGCATGACTTCGCCTTCGGCGATGGTGTTGGTGGCGTCGGAAAGCACGTCCATGATGCGCATGCGCCCGGCGTCCACCATCATTTGAAAGGCGCGGGAGTAGAGAAAATCGCCCACTAGCACTGCCGCCTCATTGCCCCACAGGGCGTTGGCGGTGTCCTGACCGCGACGGCGGTCGGAGGCGTCCACCACGTCGTCGTGCAGCAGGGTGGCGGTGTGGATGAATTCCACGATGGCGGCCAAATTATATTGTTGGTCGCCCTGGTAGCCAAAGGTGCGGGCCGATAGCAGCACTAGCATGGGGCGTAGTCGTTTGCCGCCGCTATTGATGATGTACTGGCTGAGTTGGTTGATGAGGGCGACATCGGACTGCAAGCGCGTCTGGATCAGACGATTGACCGCCGCCATGTCGTCTGCGATCAAGGCATTGATTGTTTCGATGCTGTCGGGCTGCTGCTGAGGAGACGGCTTGTTTTCCAAGGGACTGGTCCGGTTACTGTTGAGTCGGTTGCGCTGGAATGCAGTGTGATCATTTTTTGATCACGTCAGCGTGAGCCCATTATGGGGTTTGACGCGCTGTTGTGTAAACGCTAAAATTCGCGGTCTTTTGTGACAGGCATTGGCTCCGGTTTTCGGGGAGTTGGTGTTACTCAGTTTTTTAATAGATACAGATTGGAGAGCATGGCCATGTACGCGGTAATAAAAACCGGTGGCAAGCAATACAAGGTGACCGAAGGTCAGACCTTGAAGGTTGAAAAAATCGTGGCCGAAGAAGGCGCGAGCATCGATATCGACCAGGTGTTAATGGTTGTCGATGGCGACAAGATTAATGTTGGCAGTCCCTTGGTGGAAGGCGGCAAAGTGACGGCCACGGTGAAATCTCATGGTCGTGGCAAGAAAATTGAAATCATCAAGTTTCGTCGTCGTAAGCACCATCGCAAGCAGATGGGGCATCGTCAGAGTTACACCGAGTTACAGATTACGGGTATTCAGGGCTAGCGGCCCGTTTACTCCAGATTGAGAGGTTAAAACACCATGGCACATAAAAAGGCAGCCGGTAGTACTCGCAACGGCCGCGATTCAGAATCCAAGCGCCTCGGCGTCAAACGTTACGGCGGCCAAGTTGTGAAGGCCGGCAACATTCTTGTGCGTCAGCGTGGCACCAAGTTTCACCCCGGAACTAACGTCGGGCGCGGCAAGGACGATACCTTGTTTGCCACGTCGGATGGCCAAGTGCTTTTCGAAGTGAAGGGTCCGAAGAAGCGTTCCTTCATTAGTGTGGTGTCTGCGTAAGTTTTTGGCGAATGGCCATTTGCTGAAAAAGCCCCGCTAGTCGGGGCTTTTTTGTATGCTTGGATTTTATTGGGGTTGTCGATGGTGTTAGAGAGTAGAGAAAAGACATGAAATTTGTCGATGAGGCAATTATTCGCGTGGACGCTGGTGACGGCGGCAATGGCTGCATGAGTTTTCGCCGTGAAAAATATGTGCCCAAGGGCGGCCCAGACGGCGGCGATGGCGGCGACGGCGGCAGCGTGTATCTGGAGGCCGACACCGGCCTCAATACACTGGCGGATTTTCGCTTTCAGCGCATGTATCGTGCCCAACAGGGCCAAAAAGGCATGGGCAGTCATTGTACTGGCAAATCCGGTGAAGACCTGGTGGTGCCGGTGCCGGTGGGCACCGTGGTGTGTGATGCCGATACCGGTGAGCAGATTGGGGATGTGGTAACCCCCGGCCAACGCCTGCTGGTGGCCAAAGGTGGTTTTCACGGATTAGGTAACGCTCGCTATAAAAGCAGCACCAACCGTGCCCCGCGCCAGTGTTCGCCGGGTACCCCGGGTGAAGAGCGCAGCCTCGAACTGGAGCTTAACGTGCTGGCTGATGTGGGGCTGCTGGGCCTGCCCAACGCCGGGAAATCCACGCTCATCAGCGTGGTATCCAATGCCCGCCCCAAGGTGGCGGACTATCCGTTTACCACCCTACATCCCAACCTAGGAGTGGTGAGCCCTGAGCCCCATCGCAGTTTTGTCATCGCCGACATTCCGGGCGTGATCGAGGGCGCAGCAGAAGGCGCCGGGCTAGGCATCCAATTTCTCAAACACCTGTCGCGCACCCGGTTGTTGTTGCACCTGGTGGATGCGGCGCCACTGGATGGTCATGACCCAGCGGGTGATGTGCGCACCATTGCCAACGAATTGAGCAAATTCAGCGCGATTCGGGAAGGTAGTGATCTGGCGCAGAGGGAGCGTTGGCTGGTGATCAATAAGCTGGATCTAGTGCCGGAAGAGCAGCGCGAAAGCCTCTGTGGCGCCATCGTCGAATCTCTGGCTTGGGAAGGCCCGGTTTATCGCCTCTCTGCCGTGCAGCGTAATGGCACCGAGGCGTTGATGTTCGACATCCTCAATTATTTGGAGGAGCATCAGCGGCCGTCGGGCTCATTGTAGGTGGGTGCTGCCCACCAGCAAACCCTACTTCAAGCCACGAATGGTGGGCAGTGCCCACCCTACGAGAAACATGCAACGCACAGAACTCAATAAAACCAAACGCTGGGTGGTGAAAATCGGCAGCGCTCTGCTCACTGCTGACGGCCGCGGGCTAGACCACGACGCCATCCGCGGCTGGGTGGCGCAAATGGCTGAGCTGCGCGCCCAGGGGGTCGAGCTGGTGCTGGTGTCCAGTGGCGCGGTAGCCGAAGGCATGATGCGTCTCGGCTGGGCGCAGCGGCCCCACGCGCTGCACGCCCAGCAGGCAGCGGCAGCTGTAGGGCAAATGGGCCTGGTGCAGGCCTACGAATCGAGTTTCCAAAAACACGGCATTCACACCGCGCAGGTGCTGTTGACCCACGATGACCTTTCGAGTCGGCAGCGTTACCTCAATGCCCGCAGCACCCTGCGCACCCTGCTGGACCTGGGCGTGGTGCCGGTGGTGAATGAGAACGATACCGTGGTTACTGACGAAATCCGCTTTGGCGACAACGATACACTTGCCGCGCTGGTGGCCAACTTGGTAGAGGCCGATGTGCTGGTGATTCTCACCGATCAGGCCGGGTTATTCGATCGTGATCCCCGCAAGCATACTGATGCCAAGCTGGTGCCGGAGGCTCGTGCCGGTGATGAATCGCTGGAGCGGCTGGTGGGTGAGCCCGGTGCCCTGGGGCGCGGCGGCATGCTGACCAAATTGCGTGCCGCCAGCCTGGCCGCGCGCGCTGGCGTCGTCACCGTGATCGCCTCCGGCAAAGAAGCCAATGTGTTAACCGTGCTACGTGCTGGTGAAACAGTGGGCACCCTGCTGCACGCCAGTAGCGAACCGCTGGCGGCTCGCAAACAGTGGCTTGCTGGCCAGCTTCAATTGCGTGGTCAATTGAAGCTGGACGACGGCGCAGCGCATGTATTGCGAGAATCCGGCGGCAGCTTGTTAGCCGTGGGCATCACCGATGTGAGCGGGACGTTTGAACGCGGTGAGGTGGTGGCCTGTGTCGATGGGCGCGGGCAGGAAGTCGCGCGCGGCCTAGTGAATTACAGTGCCACCGAAACCCGGCGAGTGATGGGACGGCCTTCTTCTGACATGGAGGCGTTGCTGGGTTATGTGGACGAGGTGGAAATAATCCACCGGGACAATTTGGTTCTCGTGAGTACCTAAATGTCGAGGTAACTATTCAGGGCATAAAAAAACCGGCCAACTGACCGGTTTTTTATGTTCTTACGAAACGCGCAGACTACATGGCGTGAATGCGAGTATTCAAGCGGCTTTTGTGACGAGCGCCCTTGTTGGCGCTGATCAAGCCCTTGCCAGAGGTTTTGTCGATAACCGGAATCGCGTCTTTATAAAGGGTCTCGGCCTTTTCCTTATCACCGGCTTCAATGGCGTACACGACTTTTTTCACCGCAGTGCGGAAAGTGGTGCGCTGACCTGCGTTAAGTTGGCGATGAGTCTCCGCCTGACGGGCGCGCTTTCTGGCTTGTGCTGAATTGGCCAAAATCCTACTCCAAAATAAGGTTGTTCAATAGTAAAAATGAGGTTCTTCCACCCAAGTCTGAGTGGGGCGCACAATATGCGTGCTTTGCGACAATTTGTCAACTCCCCACGGTGTGGGTCAACCCAGGTCACTGCCCTCATTTTTCGGCTGGCGGCGTCTGGTAAGTAATATCGCAGGCAGTAGCCCATGCCATTAAGTTAAGAAATGTATGCCTGTTTTTTTATCCGTCAAGTCAGCATTGGGCAGTCAGTGCCCCATGGCGAATTGATGTTTAGAGCTTCATTCAGTGTGTGCCACAGAATATGGAAACAAAAAAACACAGTGTTTGTCACGCAGAGGTCGCAGAGACACAGAGGCGCAGAGTTTTTGGTGTTTTCTCTGTGTCTTTGCATCTCTGTGTTTACAAGCATCAGGCCTGGTAAAGCGACAGACTTCTAGGCAGCCCCGGTTTTTGGCCGGGTGCGCTTAACTTAATGGCATTGAGGCAGTAGCGTCAAAACCGCCTCCGTATGGCGGGGTTGATGGATCAAACGTGCAATGTATTGCCTTGGCTCACGAAGGGCTGGCTGTTGAGATTGTGCTGGGTCGGGTGTTGGGATTACCACACGTATTTTCTCGGGTAAGCCAGTCTATTCGCTGCAACATGTTGGGAAAAAGCAACAAAAATAGGCTTGCAAAACGCCAGTAATTTTGTATTATGCACCCACAATAATTCAATAGGGTTAACTGAGGAGAGTTGAAATTCTTAAAGAAAAAAAGCTTGGTCGCGATGGCCATTGCGGGCGCATTGGCCGCCCCTCTGGCAGCTCAGGCTGGTGAAGATGCCGAAGTGAGTGGTTTTATTGATGTCACTGGTAACCAGGCTGCTGGCGCGGTGTTTGGCGCTGATGCTGAAGTGGACGTTATCAAGAAAGTTGGAGCGGTCACCGTGCGGGTGGATGTTGATCTGACGCTGGCTAACGATAAGGATACTCTCGGTAACGACTCCGGTCGCATCGAGCAGGCCTTTTTTGCCTGGGCAGCTACTGACACTGTGACTGTGTTGGGTGGTGTGTTTAACAACCCCATCGGCCAGGAATTGGAAGATGCGCCAGACATGGATTTCACCAGCCATAGCACAATTTGGAAAATTCTTGATAATCAAACTGCTCTCAATGGCAATAACGTGGCCGGCATCGCCGGAGCCGCTGCATTGGGTCCGGCCACCGTCACCTTGGCAGTGATTGACGACATCGGTTTGTCCACGAGTTCTAAAATGAATTCCAACGGTGTTAAAGAGGGCCATACCTCTATCGCCACAGTGGTGAATTTGTCTCCGATGAAAGGTCTTGATCTCGAGCTGGGTTATGTCACGCAGAACGACACGAATGGAACTGGAGATGGCACGGCCGGCAACGTTATTGATCTTAACGGCAAGTTTAGCACCGGCCCACTGACAGTGGGGCTGGATTATCTGACGGCGGAAAATATCGTCGATAGTGCCACCAACCTTTGGGTTCGTTTTGACGTCAACGACAAGGCTAATGTCAAGGTGCGTTATGAAACAGTGGCCTTTGAAAACGCTGGTATTACGCAGGGTGTGAAGGATGCCACTAAGACCACCATTTATGGTACCTACGCCATCAATGACAATCTGTCCGCTGCCCTGGAGTTCTCTACAGGCAGCAGCGACAAAACCGGTAGGACATTAGTCAATGGTGTTACCGGCATCATCGACGGCGACACCACCACGCTGGAGTTCATCGGTACTTTCTAACGAAGTCCGTACGCGCTGAGCCCTCGGGGTCACCGGGTCGGAGCAAACGCTCTGACCCGGTTTTTTTTTGTGCTGAATTCGGTCATAGTGGCGACCCATGGATCGCCCGGTTCTCAATCTCGCCCCAGTCACGTGCATCGCACAATTCCTGGGTGAATATCACTTCGCCGACTGTACGGGTGAATCTCATGGATGAGCTACGTTGGATATTGCTGGCTGGCGGTCTGGTATTGGTCGCGGCAATTTATTTCACTGGGCGCGCCCGGCGAGAGGACTGGAAGCGCACCCGGTCCACACCACGCGACGGCCTGCAAAAACGCAGTAGTGTGCAGGAACAAAACACGGCGCGGGGTGAGGGTGCGCCACAGGGTCGTGTGCAACCCCGCCAGCCTTCGCATACTGACAAATCGCGCAGGGAGCCGCGATTTAAAACCGCTGAACCGCTGGAGGACGTCGTTGTCGAAGCCGGGCCCACCGAAGGCGACACGCCGACAATAAGTCCCCCAATGGTGAGTGACGTGACGCCGCTGGCCGAGAACGTCGAAGAAGGCACTGCCAACAGTGTCACCTCCGAGGATTTGGCTGCGAAAGTGGAGGTCACAGCCTCAGCCCATTCGTCGTTTAACATCAGCCCCGAACCTGAACCAAAAGCCGCGACAACCGGTTTTCCTCGGTTGGATATCGAGCCATTGGTACTGGTTTTGACGGTGATGTCCCGTGATAACGACACGTTTCCCGGTGAACAAATTCGTGCTGCGCTTGAGGCCGAGGGGCTTATGCACGGCGATATGCACATCTTTCACTACCTGGTGGACGGTGCGGCGGATGCCGTGTTCAGCGTGGCCAGCGTGCTGGAACCGGGCACCTTCGATTTGGAGATACTGGCCTCCTTTCGTACCACGGGTTTGTCGTTATTTTGCCAATTGCCTGGCCCCTTGTCCCCCGCCAGCACCTACGCCGTTATGCTGGCTAAGGCCGAGGCCGTGGCGAGTGCGCTGAACGGCGAGCTGTGTGACGATAAACGTAACCGCCTCAGCGCTCAGGAAAGGCAGCATTACGAAGAGCGCGTCACCGAGTTTAGTCGCAAGCTGGTGCTGGCTTCGAGGCAGGCGGCGCGGGACCGATAGGCCCGTTTTCAGTCAGGTAGGGTGCCACCCACATTTGGATCTCGCAAAGGCGCAAAAAATCTCCGTGTTTTTCCTTTGTGCCCTTCGCGTCTTTGCGAGAATGATCCAATGCCATTAAGTTACTTGCTTATTAACAAAATTCAGTTGTTTGACGTAGGGTGTACCCTCTGGGGCATAAAGGTATTGCCCGCCATTGAGGCTTGGATTGGGTGTCATTGGTGGGCAGTGCCCACCCTACAGAAACATAATTGGTTATTCGGTGGTAACGGTGACCCTCACGCTGAGTTTTATTTAGAGGCGTGTATAAGTTAAGCCGATTTTCCTGTTCGTTGTAGGTTGGCGGTGAGCTTGCGAACCCCAACAGCATTGGCAACGTTGGGGTTCGCAAGCTCACCG
>JAADHZ010000117.1 GCA_013151575.1 Gammaproteobacteria bacterium | reverse complement strand
CCACCCGGCGTTCCGCGACTCCCTGGCGGCCACCATGCAAATCATTGGCAAGGATGCTGGCGTCTGGTTGTTACCCCTGGAGCCCAACAGCACCCGTCAGATCGGTCATATTGCCGACGATGCCCGGATCGTGGTGGATTTCCCTCAGTACCATGAAATCATGCCCCGCGCCGTGGTGAGTTATCAGGATATCTATGGCATTTCACGTCCTGACCCCGACGATACTCGCCCACCTACCAGCAATGACGGCACCCAGGATCAACGTCTGCCCGCCGGCGCACCTTATGGCCTCACCGGCGCGGCCTCCATGTACGACCGGGAAACCCGCTCGCTCAATGGCACCCCGTGGAACATGAAGGACGGTGGCGGCACCATGTCCGGTCGCACCTATATGAATATGGCCGTCAGTGGCTCTGAGTTAGCCATTTTCGATAACAACGAAATCTATGGCATCCGCATTCTCATGCCGGTGCCCAATATCCCCAAGGAAATTTATAAAGGGGATGAAAAATGGTCCGGTGTCCAGCACCATCACTTGCGCATTCTTGGCGAGTACCCGGTGCGCAAACCTGATAGCAATGGCGTGGAGCCCACCGATGATCAGGGTAACCCAGACACCAGTTTCATTGTGCGAGTCCCCGCCGACACTCCCTTTCTGATGGAGACCATCGACAAACGCGGCATGGCGCTGGACATCGAAACCGCATCGCGCTCCGTCGCCCGTGGCGAACAGCAATTCTGCGTGGGCTGCCATGTCCACACCCGTGACGGTATGGACCCCTTTGCCTCGCGGGCTAAAACCAACATCAACAAATTTGGTGACTTCACTGGCGCCAGCGCCCCCTTGTTTGTGGGCATGGACGCCAACGGTTACCCCACCGTCGCCAGTGCCCAAGCCACTTACGCCGGAGAGGCAGGCGCTACAGCCCGGCGTTCCTTTGCCGTGGACTGGGCCAACAACATTTCAGCCATCGTGCAAAATCGCTGTGCGTCTTGTCACGGACCGGGCCAATCCGCACAACAGAAAACCGGCTTGTTACTGGACGGGTCCAATAATACCTACCAACTGATCACCGAAAACCGGATTAGGACTTCGGGTGGCACCACTATTCTCAACGCGTACACCAACCCCGGCAATGGCCTCACCGACCTTGATGCCTCAGGAACTGATCGCATTACCCCCCATTACGATTGCTGCACACCCTCGCGCTGGGTTTCCATCAACAGCGCACGCTCCAGCATGCTGGTGTGGGCACTTTATGGCGAACGGCTGGATGGACGCGACCCGCTCACCGGCCTGCCGCCGGAAGGAAGCGGCGTGGTGGTGGATACCCGAGGTTTTGAATACCCGGAAATCTGGCCCAAAGTGGGTGAACATTTGGCTTATGTATCCAACATGCCGGAGTCCGAAAAACGCCTGATCGCCCGCTGGCTGGACATCGGCGCACCGTGGCGCAATGTGCACGACGACATGATGCGCCCGGTGATAACCATCACCCCCGTCGGTGGCTCCAGCGTGAGCAGCATTTTAATTGGGCTGTGGGATGACTCCCCGCTGGACTTCACCCGCTTCAGCGTGACAGCCAATGGTGTCGACATCACCCCCACGGTGACCGGTACACCGGATGTTATCACCGTACCCCTGCCAGCCACGGTGACCGACGTCAACGCCGACAGCATTGACGTCACAGTGGAAATTTGGGACAAGCCTGACCGCAGCTGGAGCATGGTGCGTACCGGCGAAGCCGCCGCCAACCGTACCCGCAGAAGCGTCACCGGGCGCACCCTGCTTCGCATGGCTGGCAGCGCCGCCAATCGCGCCCCCACGGCCACTAGCGCCAGCATCACCACCGACGAAAACACACAGAGCGACGGCGTGTACGCGCAGGTAACCGACCCAGATGCTGGGGACAGCCATCTTGTCAGTATTGTCTCGCAGCCCACGAACGGCAGCGCGCAGGTGATTGACAACAAACTGGTGTACACCCCCAACACCGGGTTTGTGGGCACTGATAGCTTCCAATTCACAGCCAGTGACCTGGGGGGATTGTCCATCAACGGTCTCGCCAGTGTCACCGTGTTGGCAGATTCAGGTGGCAGTTCCGGCGGAGGAACTAGCGGCGGCGGCACATCGGGTGGCGGTACCTCTGGCGGTGGAACCAGCGGTGGTGGCACATCGGGTGGCGGTACCTCTGGCGGAGGAACTAGCGGCGGTGGCACATCAGGTGGCGGTACCTCTGGCGGAGGAACTAGCGGCGGTGGCACTTCTAGCGAGTCCGGCGGTGGCGGTGGCGGAGCACTGGGTTGGTGGATGTTGGCCTGGATGCTGGGTTTCCGATGCCATTTGCTGAACAGGCGGTTTTTAATCAAAAATCGATGTTTGACAGATGGCGATAGCAGGGGTCAAACAATCGGAATCAGGGCGAGATTGACGCGATAAAGAGTAAAGTCAGTGCGAATGTGGAGCCTTGGGCGAGCGCGTATCTCAACGTCATGTCAGCGGCCAATTCAGCATTGAACCAACCACTGTTGAGTGTGACTTTTCAAGGCAGTAATAGTAATCAATATATTACTGAGTCTCCGTATTGCGGATGGCTGCCGTGATGGTCAAATCAATCCCAATGCAGATCGAGGAGACTACGAGGCAGCCATCAAGCTAGGTGATGCCGTTCAAGATTTAGGCCTGGCTTATGCGTTCACCGGCGAGGCGAAATACGCGGACAAGGCCATTGGCCTGATTCGGGGCTGGTCGTTGGATTCAACAACTCGCATGAAACCTATATCACCATGCCTGGCTATTTTTATGGTGCAGATTTGATCTGGAATTATGAAGGCTGGGATTCAGCAGAGAAAGATAATTTTCGACGTTGGGTGAAAAAAATGGGTGATTTTTTTCTATGAGCGTAGAGAGGGAAATAATAATTTTTCCAACTGGCGAGTCGTTATACTTTCCTCGGCAGGTGCCTTGTTGGATGAAAGTCGCTATTTGAGTCACGCGGAAAGTGAGTGGAAACGTCTGCTTACGTTTCAGATAAGAGGCATAGGCAGTGCGGTCACAGGTAGAATGGAGTGGGACTTTGACTACCTCGTCGATCTGTCTTGATTCGCTATCCCGCTTTCATTGGGAGCGGCGGGGATGTTTATTAACACCTCCTAAGACACCGGAATGCATGTTAGCGCTTTCTATTTTTGCCCATGAGTCTCTGAGAGTCATGGTGCGGTTAAATATTAGTGATCTCTGCTCCGCCGAATGGCTATCCCGGCAAAAGTAACCCTCGCGTTCGAACTGGTAAACCTTTCCCTGTTTAGCATGCTCAAGGCTGGGCTCCAGATAACACGTGGTCACAATTTCGAGGGATTCCAAGTTCAGATGCTCCCTGAAATTTTTGCCATCTTTGGAGGCATCCGGGGCCGGGTGGTTGAATAACCTGTCATAAAGCCTGACCTCGGCCGTCAGCGCATGGGGCGCCGAAACCCAGTGGATGACGCCCTTGACCTTTCTGCCCTCGGGGGCAGCTCCCAACGTCTCGGGATCATGGCTACATCGTAATTCCACGATGTTTCCCGCCGCATCCTTGATGATCTCGTCACAGCGAATCACGTAAGCATTGCGCAGGCGGACTTCGCCTCCGCTCACCAGGCGCTTGAATTTTTTGTTGGGAGCCACTTCGAGGAAATCATTGCGATCAATATAAAGCTCTCGGGAAAAGGGGATTTCCCGCGTGCCCATGGATTCGTCCTGCGGGTGATTGGACACCACCAGCATTTCACCCGAGCCTTCCGGGTAACTTTCGATGGTGACTTTCAGCGGGCGCAGTACGGCCATGCGGCGTTCGGCATGGGCGTTAAGTTCATCGCGCACACAGCTTTCCAACACGCCCATTTCTACGGAATTACCGGACTTCGTCACTCCGATGCGGTGGCAGAATTCGCGGATGGCGGCGGGTGGATATCCTCGCCGACGCATGCCGGCGATGGTAGGCATGCGTGGGTCATCCCAGCCTTCCACTAGCTTTTCGTTAACCAATTCGGTGAGTTTTCGTTTACTGGTGAGGGTGTACTGCAACGACAGGCGTGAAAACTCGATTTGCTGGGGATGACAATCCGTTCCCAGCGTATCGAGAAACCAGTCGTACAGCGGGCGATGGTCTTCGAATTCCAGCGTGCACAGAGAATGAGTAATGCCCTCGATGGCGTCCGACAGGCAGTGGGTGAAATCGTACATGGGATACAAACACCATTCCGCGCCGGTCTGATGGTGGACTACTCCATGACGAATACGATAAATTGTTGGGTCACGCAGGTTAATATTAGGCGAGGCCATGTCGATTTTTGCGCGCAGCACTTTTGTCCCATTTTCAAATTCGCCAGCACGCATGCGCGCAAACAAATCGAGATTTTCCGCCACGCGACGATCGCGAAAGGGGCTGTTCCTGCCGGGTTCGGTGAGGGTGCCGCGGTACTCGCGAACTTCCTCGGCACTCAGATCGCAGACGTAGGCCTTGCCCATGTTGATGAGCTGCACCGCGTAATCGTGAAGCTGCTGGAAATAGTCGGAGGCAAAATATGGCTGCTCACCCCAGTCAAAACCCAGCCAGCGCACGTCATCCTGAATGGCCTGCACAAATTCCGAGTCTTCCTTGTTGGGGTTAGTATCGTCGAAACGCAAATGGCAACTGCCAGTGTAATCTTGCGCGACACCAAAGTTCAGACAAATGGATTTGGCATGCCCGATATGCAAATAGCCGTTAGGCTCCGGGGGAAAGCGTGTCACGACCCGGCCATTGTTCTTGTTTGTTTTGAGGTCTTCATCAATAATTTGACGAATAAAATTGCTGGACCTCGAGGTCTCGTTATCGCTCATTGCGTTGTTGTTACCTTTACTTTTTTGCGTTTATTGTTAGAGTTTTTTTGACATTTCGCGCCAAGATGTGGCCGCAAAAAATACCGCAGATCAATCTAATCGCCTAAAGGCGGTGATTTTAACCTTCAAACGGGACGAGCAAATTCCAAGTCATTTTGTTTTTCCGGTAACCCTTTTGATTTAGGCTATTGTCTCAAATTATCCGGTTTGGTTCTTGTGTGTTTCGCGCAAAAGCCTCGATACGTTGAATCACGTAGCCTAACGTGCTGGAAAAATCGGTTTTCAATCGTCCTCGATTTTTTGTCCCGCCGTTTTTCGCACGGCCTTAACCTCGGGGGCGTCCAGTTTCAACCATAGGTTTTTTTGTGCGCCGCTGTTGCCGGCCAGATAGGGTTTGGCCGCCGCCGCCATCACCGGCATGATGGCGCGCAGGTCATTGGATTCGCTGGTGCTGCTGATCATGGTTTTCCACAATACTCTAGGGGGTTTATTGATGCCGGTAGCGCCGGGTAACTGGCGGGCCTCCAGAATGACGGAACTGGTGAACAGAGTATAACTGCGCCTTTCCACCCTGCTGCCCACGTATCGCTCACGCATCGGGATATCCACTGTGCTTCGTGTGGTGGTGGTTTGGCCGTTAGCATCGGTTTTGGTCTGAACATAGTTGATCGTCTCACCACCCGCCAGCACGTAAATGGGACGGGTAAAGGTGCTGATGCCGGTACGGCCTTCGGAAACGGCGTATTGGAAACGTATTTTCAGGTCCGCCTTCTTGACAGAGTCAACGCGCTGGTAGCCCTTGCCAGCCAGGATCGGCACGAAGTAGGCCGAGAATTCGCGGAAGAATAAATCATCTTCGTTTCCCCCACTGTTGCCATTGACCAGATAATAGCGGGAGCCTCCGGACGGGGCTCCGGGCTCCGCAATAGCGCTGACCTGCACCGAGATTCCCGTGGCGCAGGCACCGAGCGTGCCCGCCAGCGCTGCCAACACCAGTAACATCAGAAATTTTTTCATGGCCGTATCCTTGGAGTCATTGATGAGCGATGTCATTGATTTTCCGATTCCCGTTGTTACCAGTATAGGCGCCACATCCCATCAAACCCAGCACAAGTATTAGAGCATGCTAATAAGCAAATTGCTGCTATGATTTTGCCAGCTTTGGCAATTCGTATTTTTTCACAACAAGCAGGAGGCCGCCATGGTTCGCTCTGGTGCATTCCATTTTTACATTCCGCTGGCGGGAGTGGTATTGGTCCTGATCGGCTCGGGCCTACTGGCGGCGGAGGTCCGTAGCGAGGATGACGTAACACCCGATTTTCGCACTGCGGTCGTGCAGCGCAAGCTGATGCCCACGGTGTACGTGGCTGAGGCGGTAATCGAAGCCGTGCAACAGGCAACACTGGCGGCGGAGACCACCGGACGGATCAAGCAGATAATGTTTGACGTGGACGATGTGGTGGTCAAGGGGGCGCTGTTGCTGCGCTTTACCGATAAGCAACAGCGCGCTGGATTGGCGCGGGCCGAGGCCAATCTAAAGGCCGCCGTGGCGCGCCAACGTGAGGCACATGCGGAGTATGACCGTATGACATCCGTTTACGCTAAAAAGCTAGTGGCCAGAGCCGCCCTGGATAAGGCCATCGCCGATTTCAAGGCCGCCAATGAGCGGGTGAAGGCCGGTGAGGCCGATGTGAAGCAGGCTCGTGAACAGTTGGAATACACGATGGTTCGAGCACCCTACGGCGGTATCGTCACCCAGCGCCATGTGAGCGTGGGAGAACGGGTACGACCGGGCACAGCGCTGATGACCGGTTACTCGCTGGCCAAGTTGCGCGCCACCGCCAGTGTGCCGCAATCCCTGGTGGAGGCGGTGCGCCGCCATGGCCGGGTTAGCATCTACCTGGATTCGACGCCGGACAGCCCACGCCTGGAAAGCGACAAGCTCACGGTTTACCCCTACGCCGACCCCGCCAGCCACAGCTTCACCGTGCGCGTGGCGTTGACGCCTGCGGCCCAGGGTTATTATCCCGGTATGTTCGCCAAGGCCGAATTCGTGGTGGGCGAGCGTTCGCGCCTGCTGGCACCAGCAGCGGCCGTGGTACATCGCGGCGAGGTAACGGCGGTATACGTGGTGGATAAAAATGGGGACATTGGTTTTCGCGCCGTGCGCCTGGGTGAGGTTTTTCCTGGTGGTCAGCGCGAGGTGCTGGCAGGCCTGGATGAAGGTGAACAGGTGGCGTTGAATCCGGTGGCTGCCGGTGTGCGTCTGAAGCAACAACGCATCAATAATTAATGCTCACTTTTTAAGTGACACTCAGCTTGAGGCTAATTGCTCCCACTAAAATAGCCTGTCCAGGTCAAAAGTAGGTAGTCACGTATTTTCAACAACTGGTTAGTAGCGGGTTCCCCCAGTTGCCCCGGAAAAACCGCTCCCCCAACGGCGCGCGGAAACGGGCCTGTTGCTCGGCATCGCGAAAATCCTCCGCCAGTTCGTCCAACGCACCCGGGTGTCCCACGGCGATGGCCGCCAGCACGTCCACCTCGGGTGGGATGCCGAAGGTGGCGCGGGCGCGATCCACATCAAAACCGCCCATCTGATGCGCAACCAAACCCAGCGCCGCAGCCTGCAAACACAAATTTTCGCTGGCGGCGCCCACGTCGTACTGATGCCAGCGGTTGGGCTCGTCATTGTGGGTAAAATTAGGCACGGCGGTGGCCAGGATCAAGACCGGGGCATTTTTTGCCCATAAATGATTCATGTCCGCCAGACAATCCTGAAATCCCTGCCAAGCCTCGGCATCGTCGAAACGATCGCACACCACGAAACGCCAAGGCTGGTCACCAAAACAAGACGGTGCCCAGCGCGCCGCTTCTAACAGAGCCAGCAATTGTTCACGCTCTACGGCACGCACAGCATCAAAGGCGCGCGGACTCCAGCGCCGGGCAATCACGGAATGAATGGGCACGGCGGTGACGGCGATTTTATCGGACATGGTTTTTCCTCTGTTTGAATAGGATCGGTACGGTTGATTGGCCACATTCACGGCAAGTCGAACAACAGAAACTCTCCTCCTTCCGTGCTTTGCACGACAAACTGCGGCTCCTGTTCTACCGTCAGCGCATCGCCTCCCTCCAGTGAAAAATCACCGATGTTCACCGTGCCGGAAACCACATGCACATAAACGCGACGCCCCTCCGCCACGGCATATTCCAAGGACTCGCCAATACCCAGGCGGCCAACGTACAGGTCCACATTCTGCTGAATACGCATGGAGCCATTGCGGGCATCGCCAGAGGCCAGCAATTCCAAGTTAGGCCCGGAGGCATCACGGGCAACACTACGCTGCTCGTAGCCGGGGCTTATCCCCCGTTGGTCCGGCTCGATCCATATTTGCAGGAAACGCAGCGGCTCATTCTGTGAGGCGTTGTATTCACTGTGCCTCACCCCGGTGCCTGCACTCATGCGCTGGGCCTCACCCGCTTCCAGGCGCGAGACATGATTCATGCTGTCCCGGTGTTCGATGCTACCCTGCAACACATAGCTAATGATCTCCATGTCGCGATGCCCATGAGTGGGAAATCCCGCACCGGGGGCTACCTCGTCGTCGTTAATCACCCGCAGCACCGAAAAACCCATACGCTCGGGATGATAATAATCGGCAAAGGAAAAACTATGGTGGCTGTCCAACCCATCGTGACGGCTGTGCCCGCGGTCTTGCGCTCGTCTCAGTTCAAACATGTTGGACTCCTTTTTATTTCCACTATACCCAGCTGAATGGCTTGGCTGATTCACTTTTATTGAACAAACAAAATCGTGCCAAACCTTCAATGAATCAATAATAGTGTTGACGAACCCCGATAGAAACCGGAATATTTCGCCCATGTCTTTCAAATATTTTGCGCATGACTCATGCCCCTGACCCTGGATGCCCTCACGGTGCTCGACGCCATCCATCGTCGTGGCAGCTTTGCGGCTGCCGCCGAGGAACTGCACCGGGTGCCGTCGGCCGTCAGTTACACCATGCAAAAGCTGGAACAGGATCTGGACACCGCGGTGTTCGATCGCTCCGGCCATCGTTCGGTGTTAACCGCCGCAGGCTCGGCGCTGCTGGAAGAAGGGCGGCAGCTGCTCGATGCGGCCCACGCACTGGAGTGCCACGTCAAACACATCGCCACCGGTTGGGAGGTAGAGCTGCGCATCGCGGTGGACGCGCTTATCCCGCTCACCGCCATATTCCCCCTGGTGGACGCATTTTATGCCGCGCACGCGGGCACCCGTCTGCAACTGCGGCGAGAAGTGCTGGCGGGAACCTGGGACGCACTAGTCTCCCGCCGGGCGGACCTGGTGATCGGCGCCAGCGGCGATACTCCAGCGGGCGGCGTCTACACCACCCTGGTCTTGGGGGAACGGGACATGGTGTTCGCGGTGGCGCCGGAGCATCCGCTGGCGGATGCCGCCGAACCTCTGGAACACCACGACATTCTCAAACATCGTGCCGTGGCCGTGGCCGATAGCTCACGTCACCTGCCGCCCCGCAGCACCGGGCTGCTGGGTGGCCAGGACGTGTTCACCGTGCCGGACATGGAATCGAAAATTGAAGCCCAATGCCAGGGGCTGGGAGTGGGTTACGTGCCGCGCCACTGGATAACCCCCGTCGTGGCAAAAGGCCGATTACAGATCAAGCAGGTCAAACCCCCGCTGGAATCCGCCCCATTGCTGGCAGCCTGGCGCGACGATCACCAGGGCCGCGCCTTGCAATGGTTTGTGGACAAACTGTCGGAGCCCGACATTCAAACTCGGCTGCTGCGCCCGGCATAAAGGCGCGCGCCAGACTGTCGTTAATAGGGGTAACCACCGCCACGCGCTCACCATGGGTTACCCGCCAATGACCTCGCCGCCAAACCGCCCGCTTGCCGCTACGCTGCACACATTCAGCCGACACCAGCTTGCTGGCATGCGGGCGGGCGACATCACCAACGTCACCACTCACCAGATACTCACCACGGCCTTTTTCACCGGTGCAACCATCCATCTGGCCGCTGCCGACAAACAACCCAAATCGGTTTATCTGCCCGTGCTGCGTCAATTCCTGGCGCGCACTTTTGACCTCAACGAAGAACGTGCCGCCGGGCTATTGGAATCCAACGCACGCATGTACAAACGTTACACACTCGTCGACCGCGTTTACCACGAGGGTTGGAAAACCGCGCAGGATTGGCGGCAGGAAAACGGGGCTACCCAATCAGTATTAAAAACACTGCTACGGGAATTCCAGGACCTGAGCATGTCCGATCTCAATATTGAAGGCGTAAAGGAAGAACAAGCAACGCTGCCGGAAATAGAGGCTATTGTGGCAACAGAGACAACGCCCGTGTCAGTTGCACCGCCGACACGGCGCATGGCATCCATCATCTACTGGTTGCTATTATTAGGCGTATTCGCCATAGCTGGCTACTTTGCGTTATTTCCCGAACACATTCCGCCACGGTTAATGGACGCCATCGCCTCGGTCTTACCACCGGAATAAGTTGCCATCCTTAAACGTCACCCGTCATGAATGTCAATATCCATTTTGCAATATTCACCTCATCGGTTGCAGATTGCAGTGAAACCATTCCCTGGAAAAACACGCCGTCTTCCAGTAAATCCCGGCGATATCGCATAAGCGTTTCCGCGTACGCTCTGCTAAATTCCGGGTGGCCTTGAATCGCCAAAATGTGCTCACCTCTCTGAAACATGGCGATGGGGCAAAACTCACTGCCAGCAAGAAGCTCAGCATCGTCCGGCAGTGTTGTCACCTGATCCTGATGGCTCACGATCAGCTGGTAATCCTGCATCACGGGTCTCATCCAATGCTTGTGTTTTTGAACTCGGCAGCGGTGTACGCCAACACCCCAACCTTTATCCGATTTTTCGGTTTTACCGCCAAATGCTTGGGCCACCAGCTGATGCCCGAAACACACGGCCACCAACTTTTTTTGCTGCTGATCCAAGGTAACAATAAACTCCCGTAATTTGTCGATCCAGGGCAGTTGTTCGTAGACGCTAGCCGCGCTGCCGGTAGTAATATAGGCGTCACAATCATGAATATCATCGGGGTAGACGCCCCGCCTCACGTCGTAGACGTTAAACACCATACTGGGAGCAATACCCTGAAAAAGTAACTGGAACATTTCGGGATATTCACCGAATCGTAAACTGAATTCCGGCTTTACCAACCCCGTCTGTAATATGCCTATAATCATGCTATATGTTTACTGAAGCCCGAAGATGAAACAGATGGAACCCTAAAAAATACCCACAGGAGGTTTTTGGGATGAGGGCACGACAAGTAAAAACCGTTACAGATGCCAGAGAAATCGTCAACGCCCGTCATTTGTCGCATATTAAAGTTGGTGTGTTTGATATTGATGGCATTTTGCGCGGCAAATACATGTCCCGTGAGAAATTTCTCTCTGCGCTGGATAAAGGTTTTGGGTTCTGCGATGTTGTGCTTGGCTGGGATTCCAATGACCAGTTGTACGATAACGCAAAATATACCGGATGGCATACCGGTTATCCAGACGCACCGGTACGTATCCTGCCGGAATCCTGCCGTGAGATTCCGTTTGAACCGGATACACTGTTTTTTCTCGCGGAATTTTCCGCTCCTGCTGAAAAAATTTGTCCACGTGGTGTCTTGCGACGTGTCATCGCAAAAGCCGAGACCATGGGTTTTTCTGCGCATGTGGGTTTCGAATACGAATTTTTTGTATTTAACGAAACACGCGAATCCATTCGGGAAAAACGATATCATGATTTGAAAACCCTGGCTCCTGGAAATTTTGGCTACTCAATGTTACGCAACTGCGTTGATAGTAATATTTATCAAAATATACTGGATCTCAGCGAGTCGATGGATTTCCCCATAGAAGGCCTACACGAAGAAACCGGACCCGGGGTATTGGAAGCCGCCCTTTGTGTAGATTCCGCTCTCAATGCCGCCGACAAAGCAGCGTTATTCAAAACATTTACCAAAGTGCTTGCACAAAAGCAGGGTTTGCTCGCGACCTTCATGGCCAAATGGTCTCCGGACTGGCCTGGGCAAAGCGGCCATATTCATATTTCGTTAAAGAGCCATAAAAACAATTCTGTGTTTTTTGATGCCGATGCTACTGACAATATGAGTGATGTCATGCGCCATTTTATCGCGGGCCAGCAAAAGCTGATGCCGGAACTATTGGCCATGATCTCCCCCACCATCAATGCCTATTCACGACTGGTCCCCGGCTTTTGGGCACCCACGGTGGCGACCTGGGGCGTGGACAATCGCACCTGCGCGTTACGCGTTATCGTGGGCAATGAACAGGCGCAACGGGTTGAGTACCGAGTGGGCGCGGCCGATGCCAACCCTTATCTCATCCTAGCGGCAGCGCTGGCATCCGGGCTATGGGGCATTGAACAGGAACAGGAATTGGAGGCTGGAGTGGTAGGCAATGCCTATGATCAATCGTTCCCGGAACATCTTTATTTTCCCTCTACTCTGTGGGACGCAGCGCAACGTTTGAAACAATCCACGGTTGCAAGACAAATATTTGGGGATGAATTTGTTGAACATTTCGCGGCAAGCCGTGAATGGGAAGAACGCGAATTTCGTCAACATATCACCGACTGGGAGTTGCACCGGTACCTGGAAATAATATGAGGAAACGTTGAATAAACGCTTTCCTATAAACAGGGATTTTATGTCATTTTTATCACTTTTCATGCCACCAAAGGCATATCGAATATGACGAATGTATTAAAAATTATATCGCCGGTGGATGGCCGTATATATGCAGAGCGGCAGTTTGCCTCTGAACACGATATCAATTACGCCCTCAGCTTGAGCGCTACAGCCCAAGCTAAATGGAAACAAACACCGCTCGAAGAACGCCAGTCCATTTGTCTGGCGGCGGTCGATACTCTGCTGAAACACAAACGGGAACTTGGCGAAGAACTCAGCTGGCAAATGGGGCGTCCCATTCGTTATACGTCCAGCGAAATAGACGGATTTGCTGAAAGAGCCCGCTATATGATCGGTATCGCGGAACAACAACTGTCGGATATTCTGCTCTCGGAAGACGATCAGGTTACACGTTACATTCAGCACAAACCCCTTGGCATTGTTTTTGCCATCGTGCCATGGAATTACCCCTACCTTACCGCAGTAAACTCGATCATTCCCGCCATCATGGCGGGTAATGCGGTATTGATGAAACCCTCATCGCAAACGGCGCTGACTGCGGAGCGTATCGCCGAGGCATTCAAATCCGCCAAGCTCCCCGAAGGGGTATTTCAACAATTATTATTAACACATGAAGCAACAACAAAAATTGTCACCTCCGGGAAAATTGATTACGTGACATTTACCGGCTCCGTGAAAGGCGGCAAACTTATTGAACGTGCCGCTGCCGGACATTTTATTGATGTCGGCCTGGAGCTGGGCGGCAAAGACCCCGCTTATGTTCGCGCCGATGTTGATCTAGATTTTACGATAGCAAATATTACGGACGGCGGATTTTTCAATTCCGGACAGTCCTGTTGCGCCATTGAACGCATCTACGTGCATGAGGATATTTACCGCCCCTTCGTGGATGGTCTGATTAATCAGGTTAATCAATACCGCCTAGGAAATCCTCTTGATCCAGAGACAACCCTCGGCCCGATGGTGCGCGCAATGAATGCCAACCGAGTCAGAAAACAGATTCAACAAGCGGTAGAGAAAGGCGCGCAGACCTGTATTGATACAACAATATTTGGTATCGATTCAGAAAAACAAGGCATGGCTTATTTGGCACCACAGGTGTTGATCAATGTTGATCACGGCATGTCAATAATGACTGAGGAAACCTTTGGCCCTGTCGTAGGCATTATGAAAGTCTCATCAGATGAACAAGCAATTCAATTAATGAATGATAGTGCCTACGGCCTGACGGCATCAATATGGACCCGGGATCAGGAAATTGCCATCAACATTGGCGAACAGCTGCAAACCGGAACCTGCTTCATGAATCGCTGTGATTATCTTGACCCTGCATTGGCATGGACAGGAGTCAAACATTCCGGCAAAGGATGTAGTTTGTCAGGGTTTGGGTATCAACGGCTGACAAGGCCAAAATCATTTCACCTGAGAGTAAAAACCTAAATGAAGTTACAAAAAACTGCAAACGGTAATTGGAATTATCCAACGACCATCTGGTTTGGTAATGGCCGAATATCCGAGTTGAGCATCGCCTGTTCAACTCTGGGCATTCGTAATCCTTTATTGGTCACCGATCCGGGATTGGCAACGCTACCGATGATTGCAGAAGCCCTTGAGGCTAACCAATCAGCGGGCATAACCACCGGGCTGTTCAGCGACATAAAAGCCAATCCCAACAGCGTAAATATCGAAGCCGGGGTAAAACAATACAACAACGGCAGGCACGACGGCGTTATTGCCTTTGGTGGTGGTAGCGCCCTCGACGCAGGCAAGGCGATTGCGCTGATGGCCGGCCAATCACATGACCTCCTGGATTTTGAGGATGTGGGCGACAATTGGAAAAAAGTGAACGCCGATCGCATCGCACCCGTGGTCGCGGTGCCCACCACGGCGGGCACTGGCTCTGAAGTGGGTCGCGCCGCAGTGATTGTTGATGAGATCAAACAGCGAAAAATCATCATATTTCACCCCAAACTATTGCCCGGCATCGTGATATCGGATCCTCAACTCACTGTGGGGCTCCCTCCTCCCGTTACCGCCGCCACCGGTATGGACGCACTATCACACAGTTTTGAAGCCTATTGTTCGCCCGGTTATCACCCCATGGCCGACGGCATTGCCGTGGAAGGAATGCGTTTGATAAAACAGTGGCTGAACGTGGCGTACAAGGAGCCTGAAAACCTGACGGCAAGAGGTCACATGCTCGTGGCATCCAGCATGGGAGCCACCGCGTTTCAAAAAGGCCTAGGGGCCATGCATGCGTTGGCCCACCCTCTGGGTGCTTTATACGATGTGCATCATGGCCTGCTGAATGCCGTTTTGATGCCTTATGTCATTTCATATAACCGTGTTGCGATAGAAGACAAAATGCACCATCTCGCACATTTTTTAGAACTGGAGCGGACATCAACGGGAGTTGATACGGTGTTAGCTTTTATCCTTGAATTGAGACAACAACTCGGCATCCCGAATGATTTGAAATTCATTGGCATCGACGCAACCCGGATTCCGGCAATCGCGGAAATGGCGATTCACGATCCTTCGGCCGCAGGCAACCCGCGCCCCTTATCAAAGGAGGAGTATGCGGCGCTGCTGACCAACGCGATAAATGGTGTATTGATTTGATTCTGTGCAGGATTTCCCGGCGGCATTTTTGATTCACCCTCTGCCCGCCTGGATAAGCTAATACATCCGATACCGAAATAACCATCCGGCCAAACCCAATGTCACCATACCGATGATGACCATGGGCCAGAACTGATGGAACAGTAAAATAAAACCGTCACCTTCCAGCGTAACGCCTCGCACAATCACCAAAAAATACCGCAAGGGATCAAGATACGTCAGCCATTGTACCATCTCGGGCATATTGGCAATGGGCGTGGTAAAACCAGATAAAACCACTGCCGGAACAATAAATAGAAAAGCACCGAGAATGGCCTGCTGTTGAGTGGTGCAAATGGATGAAATCATCAGCCCAACACCCACCGTCGCCACCAAAAATAACAAGATGCCCAGATACAGGGCCGGAATACTGCCACGCAGGGGGATGTCAAAAAACCATACCATCAACGCAATGATCAATGTCGCCTCCAGCAGACCGATAACAATACCGGGGATGGCTTTGCCAATGAGGATTTCCACCGGGCGCAATGGTGTCACCAGTAATTGATCGAAGGTGCCCTGCTCGCGTTCGCGCGCCACTGATAACGCAGTAACCAACAAGGTGACCACCAGCATCAGCGAACCGACAATACCTGGCACGATAAACCATTGAGACTGCAAGTTTTCGTTATACCAGGCACGCATTTTCAATTGAACCGGTGGACCGGTCTTCCCGTGTTCCTGCTGCCATTCATGATTAAAATCCAGCACCACGTCACGCAGATAATTCATAGCAATCATGGCGGTATTGGAATTTCGACCGTCGATAATCAGTTGCAAAGAAGCCGGGGCACCGCGTTGCAAATTGGCGCTAAAATTCTGGCCAGGACGAATAACCAACAACACCTTACGATCATCAATGAGTGATGCCACCTCATCGTCACTACTGATTTTATAGAGAACAGAGAAATGTGGTGATCCTTCGATGCGCGCCAACAGCTCACGCGATGCACCACCACTGTCTTCGTTGTAAACCGCCACAGGCACATCGTTGAGGTCGTAGGTGGCGGCAAAACCAAAAATAAATAACTGCACGATAGGCGGCACGATGATGATGATACGGCTGCGTTTGTCACGCATCAGGGTGAGAAATTCCTTTCGGGCAAGAGAAAAAATGTGCAGGAGGTTCATGTATCATTTCCCTGAAAACCATTCGGAAATACTTCGGCGGCTGATATGCTGATTTTTACCCGTCCATGAGCTGGAAACACAGCCTCTCAATCCAGCCGTTTATACGATTTTTTCACCACCAACGCGGTAAGAATTAACAACATAAGCAACATGGCTGCAACGTTTGTCAGCACTACCGGCCACACTGGGCCAGCAAGAAATAGGGTTTGCAAAATAGCAACAAAATAACGTGCTGGCACTAGATACGTAATGAGTTGTACCCAACTGGGCATGGAGTGGATATCAAATAAAAAACCCGAAAGCAAAAAACTGGGCAGGAAACTGACCACCAAAGCCACCTGCCCGGCCAGAAATTGGTTTCGGGTAACAATGGAAATAAGCAAACCAATGGCCAATGACACCAGCATAAATAGCGCCGAGCACAGTATCAATAACCAGAATGGGCCAAGCAATGGCACGTCGAACAGGAATAATGCCATGGCCACACTGAGCAGCATGCCTCCCATGCCTAACATAAAATAAGGTATGAGTTTACCAACCAGCATCTCGCCCATATGCAATGGCGTAACCATCAGTGTCTCCATGGTGCCGCGTTCCCATTCGCGTGCCACCACCATGGCAGTAAGTAAAGAGCCTATCATGGTCATGATAATGGCAATCAGTCCCGGCACTAAAAATAGATGACTAGACAGCGCCGGGTTAAACCATACACGCTGTTCCAGCACCACGGGTAAATCCAGTGCCTGTCCGCGTGAAGTCGCAAAGTGTTGTAACCAGGCTAACCAGGCACCCTGGATATAACCCCGGGTGATGTTGGCTTGATTGGAATCCACGCCGTTGACGAATACGCCGACAGGTGCTTCGCCGCCACTCAGCAGACGATTGGAAAAATCATTGCGCAGCCAGAGAATACCGTCGATACGACGTTCGGTCAGTGCTCGTTTGGCATCTTGTATCGCCGCAAAACGTTGTGGGCGGAAAAATTCGGAACGATCGAAAGCTCCGGCCAAGGATTGCGCGGCGGTATCCGGTTGTTCGATAACAATACCCAGCGGAATGTTTTTGGCGTCCAGCGACACACCATAGCCAAACAGCAATAACAACATCACGGGCATGACAAAAGCGATAGAAATACTCGATGGATCGCGCAAAATTTGCAGACTCTCCTTGCGGATCATACCCCACAGACGGTGCAGGCGGGCATTCATACCATGGCTTTCCTGTTATCGATTTTTTTCTTATTCTGCTCATGCTGCTCAATAAGCCGGATAAAGGCATCTTCCATGGTCGGGTCGGAATTATCGGTGGTACGTGCGCGAGCCTTCATTTCCTGTGGTGTACCTTCGGCCAACACTGTGCCCTCGGCCATAATCACCAGACGGTCACAATAGTTCGCTTCTTCCATGAAATGCGTGGTGACCAGCACCGTTACTCCGGCTTCTGCAAGGGCATTGGTGCGCGCCCAGAATTCACGCCGTGCCAGCGGGTCCACACCGGAAGTGGGTTCGTCGAGAAATAAAATTTCCGGTTCGTGCATAAGAGCTGCGGCAAAAGACAAACGCTGTTTGAAACCTAACGGTAAGTCGCGGGCATTTGATTCGCGATAATCGGTCAATTCGAAAGTCTCAATGGCCCACTCCACCCGTTCGTCCTGCTTACTATCTCGCAAGTCATACGCGCCAGCAAAAAACCGCAGATTTTGTGTTACCGAGAGATCACCATAAAGTGAAAATTTCTGTGCCATGTAACCGATATGACGACGGGCTTCAGCACGTGCGGCATGTAAGTCCAGACCCGCGACTGACAGTTTTCCACCGCTGGCTGGCAGCAAACCACAGAGCATGCGGAAGGTGGTGGTCTTGCCTGCGCCATTGGCGCCCAGCAGGCCAAAAATTTCACCACGATGTACATTAAAACTGACATCATTCACCGCGACAAAATCACCGAAACGGCGCAGCAATTTATGGACCTGAATAACCTCTGTGTCATCGTTCACATCAATGTGAAAATTCAGCCCGCCAGCCGATGCTACACCGTCGTAGCGAGTTTTGAGGCGGGCGACAAAGGCATCTTCGAAACGAGCTACAGCGGGCCTGATAGTCACATTATCGAGTCCCGGAAGCAGGCTTTCCGCTGTGGGCAGGCCAGCCTGCTCCAACACCAGACGTACTGTTTCACCTTCCACCAGAGCATCGATCACATTCGGGCTCTGAGCGAGGCGAGCCTGCAACTGGCGATGGGAAATACCTGCGGCGCTAACCTGAAATATACGGCCTTGTACGTTGGCGCTGAATTCATTCGGCGGCCCTTGTCCAAGCAACTTACCCTGATGAAACAATAGCACCTCGTTACAACGCTCGGCTTCGTCGAGGTAGGCCGTACTGAGCAGCACGCTCATACCCTGCTCCTGCACCTGTCGATAGACAATAGCCCACAGCTCACGACGTGACACTGGGTCCACGCCCACAGTGGGTTCGTCCAGCAACAGCAGACGCGGCGCACGCAACAACGCACAGGCCAGTCCCAGTTTTTGTTTCATGCCACCGGAAAGTTGACCCGCCAGCCGAGCAGTGAAAGGAGAAAGGCCGGTCATATGCATCAGTTCGGCATAACGAACAGTGCGCTTTTTCTGTGGCAGACCCTGCAACTCTGCAAAAAGATCAAGGTTTTCCTGCACGCTGAGATCTTCGTAAAGACCGAAGCGTTGCGGCATATACCCCACTGCTGACTGTACCGCCTGCGGTTCGGCCACGGCATCCAACCCCAGTACGTGAACCGTACCCGATTCGGGGCGTAACAGGCCACAGGCCAAACGCATGAGTGTGGTTTTACCCGCACCGTCAGGGCCAATAAGGCCGCTAACCTGACCGGGGACAATGTCGAAACTGACATCATCAAGAGCGCACAAAGTCTGTTCCCCGCGGGTGAAAATTTGGCGTACGTTGCGGAAAACCAATACACGCTCGTCATTCATTGATCAGGAACCACACGGTCGGGTGGCAGTACCAGTCTGACCCAGCTCGATACTGACACTCACCGGCATACCCAGACGCAGTTCATCTTCGGGATTGCAGGCAATAATACGGACGGAATAAACCAGCCGGGTACGTAGTTCAGGTGTTTGCACCGTCTTCGGAGTAAATTCGGCAGTAGGCGAAATGTAACCCACCCAGCCTTGATAACGTTTACCAGGATAACTGTCAGTAGTAATCCAGGCGGTGATACCGGGACGTACACGACCTAACATGGGCTCCGGCAGATACGCACGCACCCACACCGGGTCGATAAAGGCCAGGGTCAGCACTGGCGACTGCGGAAAAGCCATGTCACCGAGTTCAAGAATACGATTGCGAATAACGCCATCAGCGGGGGCATAAAGACTGGCATCGATGAACCGCTGTCGGGTTAATTTGAGCGCCGCCTCCCTTTCAGCCAACCGGGCACGGGCAGCAGCGATATCTTCTTTGCGAGCACCTGCCCTGAGCAGGGCCAAGGTGGCTCGCACCGCTTTCACCTGGGCGGCGGCAGCGTCGGCTCGGGAACGTGCTTGTTCTTCATCTTGCGGCGAGGCGAGTTTCTTTTCCAGCAGGCGGGCCATACGCTGATAACTATCACGCTCTGTTTTGGCCTGCGCTTCGGCAGCCTGCAATTCCGCTTCGGCTTTGCGAATTTCCTCAGGGCGACTCCCCGCTTCCAATCTAGCCAGGACCTGCCGTTGCACCTCCACCGCAGCTTCTGCTCCGGCCAATTGCGCCTCCAGCAATTCTGTGTGTAGGCGAGCCAATAACTGACCTTTACTGACATGGTCACCTTCCTGCACCAGAATTTCTGCAATGTGTTCGCTGCCATTGAAGGCCAGTTGGGCTTCGCGAATATCAATATTGCCATACAGGTTCAATTGGCTACTGTCAGAATTATCCCCGGGTTGTTGTAGCCAAAAATAACCACCCACCCCGACAACAGCGGCAACGATAAAAAAGAAATACTTTTTCATATGACGGTCCCCACGGGTGATAAACTGAATTAGCCGTATTTCACCGATGTGACACGGCTATTTTCCATGACTATTTTGATGTGTTGCCCTATAGAAAACTGCCGACCTTGTGTTGATTCTGTCACACTCAGGATAATGACAAACAATTTATTCATGATCACTCTCCATCGAATATTTTTCGCTGTCGATTGCTAGGGAGTGTTAACAGAACCGCTATCGCCACCGTTAGTCCTTTTGTGCATTTTATTATCATAAATATTTAGTTTTCTCTGAAAATACAACTCCAGTCCACACCTCTCGTCTAAATAATAGTCTTGACGAGCCAGACTGGCTATAACCCTGGTTACACAGTTCGGAAAAATTATTCCTGGCACAAATAAAGATCGTTTCTAAAGCAATTCGGTCTGGCCCGCCTCACTGACCGTCATACCGACGAAATAACTGTCTTCAAGGCAAGCACATGGTCGGTGATGTCCAGAATATGTGGGGCAATAGGTCACCAGCAGAATAGTTGCCCCCTGTTTCGCAGCAAAATCATGCAATTGTTCCACCGCCACCCTCCCCGTCTTGCCCACCAACGATGCCGTCGCTTCATTGGCAAGAATGATATTCGGGCACATCACCAAAGCCCGGACAATCGCAACCCGCTGCCTCTGCCCACCGGAAAGCTGGTGGAGAAACTTGTTGATATGATCAACGAGGCCGACCGGCTCTAAAATACTGTCTACCGCCACAGAAGGTGACTGAATTTCCGGGTGCGGCCGCAGCCCCATCATCAAATTTTGGTATGCCGTTAGCGTATCGCTCAGATTGCAGGCTGGAAAATAAAACCGATATTCCGACGTGCCTCACGCATAAGTGCTCAATCAACCCATCTTGCAACACCACGTTCCAGAGTAACAGCACTCGATTTGACGTTCTGTTACGGATTTTGGTCATTCTGCAAAGATGTGGAGTAAGTATTGACAAGGTTCTAATGGGTTGGCTTTGGCCGTTTCAATCATGCTGTAAATGTTGGCGCTTGCCTTGGCGCTGTTGATGCTGGCGCTGAACAGCCAGTTTTTCGGCGGGGTTATCGCCTAAGAGCGCCTACTTTTGGTGTCAATCGAAAGCTGGTCGTCTTGTGTGTAGATGGTGAGTTTTTGCCAGTTTTGTCCAGGTAGGCAATGGCTTTGCCGATGCGGCTGATGGCCATGTCGGCTTTGCCCACTTTGCGGGTGGTTTTATTGTTTGTTTCGTTGTACCTGCAGCGATTTTTTGCGTGTCGATAAATTTTCGTCGAGCGTGTGCCCAGCAGCCGAGCTGGGTGATGTCTTTTGTGGCGGCTACGGCGTTGTAACCGGCGTAGTCATCGATTTGCGGGCAACCTTAATAGCCTTTCAATAGCTCACTGACCACCGCGCCGCTACGATTAGGCGCATAGTGAAATAATCGACTGGGCTGCGTGGTTGGCCCGCCGCTCCGGACCCACATGTAGGATTTTCTGGTGGCGGGTTTGTCCGGTTCCTTGAGTATTTGCACGACGGTTTCGTCGCAGTGCATAACGGGATGTGTGAGTAGTTTTATTTTCATCGCGTTGGGCAGAGGCTGGAGTAGATCACCTGCTTTGATCATCCAGTTGGCAAGGGTGTTGCGGAGTATGTCGATACCGGAGCGTTGCGGCACGGCTTGCTGACGATACAGTGGCAAGGCGTCCTGGCATTTTAAAACTACGATGTGCGCAAGCAGACTGGGACTGGCGTTGCATTTCGGAATCGGCTGCGGCGGCAGTGATGCGATGGTGACGCCTTCCTCACAGTGTTTGCAGGCGTATTTTTACGCACATGCACCAGCACCTGTATTGTGGCGAGGATGATGGATGTCCAGTTGTTCGCTGATCTCTTCGCCAAATTAAACAACCCCGCAGCAAGCTATCTCGCTACGCGAAACGGGGTATTACAACTGCCAGTTCAAACGCTGAGATGTTTGAACAAAAAACTTACGCCGCAAACTGCGAAAAATTAAATCCAAAGAGATTAAAATCAAGGTTACCGTCTAAAGACGGTGGTTTTAACCACATTAATGGAAAATAAATTTGCATACGAAAAAAGGCCCGCTGGATAGCTGCCAATGGCAATTATTCCAACGGACCATCGTTCAAATTGGTAGCGGGGACAGGATTTGAACCTGTGACCTTCGGGTTATGAGCCCGACGAGCTACCGGACTGCTCCACCCCGCATCCGAGGCGCGTATTCTAACCAAAGTACCCATGACATATCAAGCCTAAAAGGAAAAAAAACCAGATCCGGCAAATTCATGGGAAAACACTGACAAATTTGTTTTCCACTATCCCAGCGCAGGCCGGAATCCAGCAAATGAGTGCTTGATGCTTCTGGGCTTCCACCTGCGCCGGAGAGCGAGCCACGAACAGCTTCAGGACAGCACCTGCTCCAGCGTCACAAACGCAAGGGCATACGCCTGTTCATCCGAAATACTCAGGTGGCAACCCCCCACTCCCAGCTCTTGCAGCAAGCGCCGAGCGCGGGCGGACAGTTCCACTATAGGCTTGCCCAGCACATCGTGCCCCACACCCACGTCACGCAGACTGAGGCCGTTGCGAAAGCCGGTGCCCATGGCTTTCGCAACGGCCTCTTTGGCCGCGAAACGTTTGGCCAAGAAATGCGCCTTGCGCACCGAAACCTGATAACCTTCCCATTCCTGCTCGGTGAGGATGCGCCGGGCAAACCGTTCACCGTAACGGACAAGATTGTCCTCCATGCGTTGCACGCTGACCATATCGGTGCCAATGCCGAAAATCACGGGATTTGCGCCTCACGCATGAGGCGTTTCATCTCCCGCACGGCATCCTGTAAACCGCTGAACATCGCGCGGGCGACAATGGCGTGACCAATATTGAGTTCACGCACGCCGGGGATCGCCGCCACGGCATCCACGTTGTGATAGTGCAGGCCGTGGCCAGCGTTCACTTGCAGACCTA
>JAADHZ010000041.1 GCA_013151575.1 Gammaproteobacteria bacterium | reverse complement strand
CTGCTGCCCCTGGCTGTTGCTCACGCTCTGGGTGCCAAATTGGGTAGTTTGTTCAATCTTTTCAATAACCCATTGCGCCACGTCGCCCGGCAAAATATCGACCTGTGTTTCCCGGAATGGACGCAGCAGCAGCGCCACCGGCTCGTGCGCGAATGTTTGCAGGAGACGGCCAAGGCCGCGTTGGAGACCGGGGGGATTTGGTTGTGGTCGCCGGAGCACATCCTGGCCAAGGTGCGAGAGGTCAGCGGCGCCTCCCTGCTGGAAGAGGCCATGGCGAAGGGTAAGGGCGCGATTCTGGTGGCGCCGCATTTGGGTGCCTGGGAGATGGCCGGGCTTTATTGTGGAATGCTCCGGCCCATAACAGCCCTGTATCGTCCGCCTCGCATCCAGGGAGTGGACACCTTGATCCGCGAGGCTCGCGAGCGAATCGGCTCCACCCTGGTGCCCACTGATGGCGGCGGAATTCGTATCCTCTACAAGGCGCTGAGACGCGGAGAGCTGGTGGGCCTATTGCCGGACCAAGACCCTGACCGGGAAGCGGGAGTGTTCGCGCCTTTTTTTGGCATGCAGGCTAATACCATGACCCTGCTGCCACGGTTGGCGCGAAAAAGCGGTGCCACCGTATTGCTCGTGTATGCAGAGCGTTTGCCGCGCGGCCGGGGTTACCACTTGCACTTTTTGCCCACCCACGAAAATCTTCACAGCGACGATCCGCTGGTGGCCGCACGAAGTTTGAATCAGGCCGTTGAGGCGGGCGTGTGTGCCCTGCCAGCCCAGTACCAGTGGACCTACAAACGCTTCAAGACACGACCGCCCGGCGAAAAAGGTCTTTATTGATAGTTTAGGAGCGATTAACAATCAAATCGATTTGGTTTGGCGTTATTGTCTAAATCAGTAAGGTAATCCCCCGGTTTTGCCGGAGGTGATTTAACTTTGCGCGTGACAATGTGCTGGTGCACTGTCAAGGTTGTTTTGAGAAAGGCGGTTGCCGTGGGCCAATAATCGCCGCCGTATGTCGTGCTCGATATAGACGCTCGTGAGCCCAATCGAGTAAACTACGCGGGTTCAGGCGGCTTGTGAGAACAATGTTATGAACATTGAGCGGGAAGGGCGAGGTTTCGTCCCTCCCGTTTTGTGCATCTGCTTTACCAACAGGGGAAAATAGATTGAGAAAACCGGCGTTACTGGCCCTGGCGGACGGCACACTCTTTTGGGGTGAGTCCATTGGTATTGATGGGCAAACCGTGGGCGAAGTGGTGTTTAATACCGCGATGACAGGGTATCAGGAAATTCTCACTGACCCGTCCTATGCACGACAAATCATCACCTTGACGTACCCGCACATCGGCAACGTCGGCACCAATGCCGAGGACGAAGAATCATCACACGTGCATTGCAGCGGGCTGGTGGTGCGCGACTTGCCGCTACTCACCAGCAGCTGGCGCAGCGAATCCAGCCTTGCCGATTATCTGCTGGAAAAGCGCGTGGTGGCTATTGCTGATATTGACACCCGCCAGCTTACTCGCGTGTTGCGCGAAAAGGGTGCGCAGGCCGGTTGCATCGTCGCGGGCGATAGTATTGATGAGCAGGTCGCCATTGCCGCTGCGCAGACTTTTCCCGGTTTGCAGGGTATGGACCTGGCCAAAGAAGTCACCACCGATACTCCCTACGAATGGGCGCAGGGTTCCTGGACGCTGGCCGACGGCCTGCCAGAAGCCCCTCACCCTATCGATGAAAAACTGCCGCACCATGTGGTGGTCTACGATTACGGTGTCAAACGCAACATTCTGCGTATGCTGGTGGATCGCGGCTGTCGCCTCACCGTGGTGTCGGCGCAGACACCAGCTGCCGAGGTGCTGGCGATGAAACCCGACGGCGTGTTTTTGTCCAATGGCCCCGGCGATCCGGAGCCCTGCGATTATGCGCTGGTGGCGATCCCGAAAATTCTGGACAGTGGTATTCCGGTGTTCGGCATTTGCCTTGGCCATCAGTTGTTGTCACTGGCCAGCGGTGCGAAAACCTTAAAAATGAAATTTGGCCATCATGGTGCCAATCATCCTGTGCAAACTATTGAGGGCGGCATGGTGATGATTTCCAGCCAAAATCATGGCTTCGCGGTGGATGAAGACTCCCTGCCGGACACGCTGCGGGCGACCCACCGTTCCCTGTTCGATGGTTCGTTGCAGGGTGTGGAGCGCACTGATAAACCCGCTTTCAGTTTTCAGGGCCATCCTGAAGCGAGCCCCGGCCCACATGATATGGCACCGTTGTTTGATCATTTCATCGAGCTCATTAACGCGTCATAAAATTTTGAGGAAAGGCAATGCCACTCTCGCATCATCCGCTGATCACCGAATTTCCCGAGCACAAAGAAGCCATCCATTGCTTGAAAATGGGGGATGCACATTTCCAAGCGCTGATGGAAAAATACGAAGAGCTGGATAAACATGTTTTCCGTATCGAAGACGGTAGCGAGCCCAGTGAAGACAGTTATGTTGAAAATCTGAAAAAAGAGCGCCTGGCGCTGAAAGACGACATCCTGCAAATGCTGAAAGCGAAATAACAACCCTTTAACGTTAGAAAAATTCATGCCAAAACGTACTGACCTAAAAAGCATTCTCATCATCGGCGCCGGCCCCATCGTCATCGGCCAGGCCTGCGAGTTTGATTACTCTGGAGCCCAGGCCTGCAAGGCGCTGAGGGAGGAGGGTTATCGCGTTGTTCTGGTGAATTCCAATCCCGCCACCATCATGACCGATCCCGAAATGGCGGATGCCACCTACATCGAACCCATTACCTGGCAGACGGTGGCGAAGATTATTGAGACCGAGCGCCCCGATGCCGTTTTGCCCACCATGGGTGGCCAAACCGCGCTGAACTGTGCGCTGGATCTGGCGCGCGAGGGCGTGCTGGAGAAATTTGGTGTGGAGATGATCGGCGCCACTCGTGATGCCATCGACAAGGCCGAGGATCGTGACCGCTTCAAAAAAGCCATGAAAAAAATTGGCTTGGATATGCCTCGCGCCTCCGTGGCCCATAGTCTGGAAGAGGCCTGGCAGGTGCAGGCGCAGGTGGGTTATCCCACGGTGATTCGCCCGTCTTTCACCATGGGCGGCAGCGGCGGCGGTATTGCTTACAACAAGGAAGAGTTTGTTGAAATTTGCGAGCGCGGTTTGGATCTTTCTCCCACCAAGGAACTGCTCGTTGAGGAGTCGATTCTGGGTTGGAAGGAATATGAAATGGAGGTGGTGCGTGACTGCAAGGACAATTGCATCATCGTCTGTTCCATCGAAAATATTGATCCGATGGGTATTCACACCGGCGATTCTATCACCGTGGCACCAGCGCAGACGTTGACCGACAAGGAATACCAGATTATGCGCAATGCCTCGCTGGCGGTGCTGCGCGAAATCGGCGTGGACACTGGTGGCTCCAATGTGCAGTTCTCCATTGATCCCGAAACCGGCCGCATGATCATCATCGAGATGAACCCGCGAGTATCGCGTTCATCGGCGTTGGCTTCCAAAGCCACGGGTTTTCCCATCGCCAAGGTCGCCGCCAAGCTAGCAGTGGGTTACACGCTGGATGAATTGCAGAACGACATCACTGGCGGTGCGACCCCGGCCTCGTTCGAGCCGACCATCGATTACGTGGTCACCAAAATCCCGCGTTTCACCTTCGAGAAATTTCCCAAGGCTGACTCACGGCTTACCACACAGATGAAATCTGTCGGTGAAGTGATGGCCATCGGCCGCAGCCAGCAGGAATCCCTGCAAAAGGCCATGCGGGGTTTGGAAACGGGGGTGGACGGCTTCAGCGAGATATTGGATTTTGATGCTGATGACGCCATGGACACCCTCCGGCAGGAACTGCGCACCGCAGGCCCCGACCGTCTGTGGTACGTGGGCGACGCCTTCCGTGCCGGGCTGTCGGTGGAAGAGCTGTTCGAACTCACCAAAATCGATCCGTGGTTTCTGGTGCAGATCGAAGAGATCATCAAACTGGAGGCCGAGGTTCGCGAGCAGGACATGGCGGCGATGGATAAGGCCCGCGTGTTTGCGCTCAAGCGCAAGGGTTTTGCCGATAGCCGATTGGCTACACTGCTGGGTGTGAGCGAAGATGAATTCCGCGCCCATCGGCATGCGTTGGGCGTGCGCCCAGTGTACAAGCGTGTCGATACCTGCGCTGCTGAGTTCGCCACTGATACGGCCTACATGTATTCCACCTACGAGCAGGAATGCGAGGCCCAGCCTACTACCCGTGACAAAATCATGGTGCTGGGCGGCGGCCCCAACCGCATTGGCCAGGGCATTGAGTTTGACTACTGTTGCGTTCATGCGGCCTACGCGATGGCGGAAGATGGTTACGAGACCATCATGGTGAACTGCAACCCGGAGACGGTGTCCACCGATTACGACACCTCGGACCGCCTGTACTTTGAGCCCCTGACCCTGGAAGACGTGCTGGAGTTGGTGGCGCTGGAAAAACCCAAAGGGGTGATTGTGCAATACGGCGGTCAGACCCCGCTGAAACT
The DNA here is from genome assembly GCA_013151575.1 of Gammaproteobacteria bacterium. GTDB lineage: Bacteria > Pseudomonadota > Gammaproteobacteria > SZUA-152 > SZUA-152 > SZUA-152. The sequence continues at coordinate 18,977 of JAADHZ010000041.1, read as the reverse complement.
GGCACGAGCCCTGGAAGCCGCTGGCACGCCCATTATCGGTACCACCCCGGACTGCATCGACCTGGCTGAGGACCGCGAACGTTTTCAAGCCCTGGTCCAGAAGCTGGGTCTCAAACAGCCGCCTAATCACACCGCGCGCGACCCGGAACAGGCGGTGAGCCTGGCGGCGGATATCGGTTACCCACTAGTGGTCCGACCTTCGTACGTACTGGGCGGTCGCGCGATGGAAATCGTCTACAACGAGACCGAATTGCGACGTTATATGCGCGAGGCGGTGAAAGTCTCCAATGATTCCCCAGTGTTGCTGGATCGTTTCCTGGACGACGCCATCGAGGTGGACGTGGATGCCGTATGCGACGGCAAACAGGTGCTGGTGGGCGGCATCATGCAGCACATCGAACAAGCAGGCGTGCATTCCGGTGACTCCGCCTGTTCGCTGCCGCCGTACAGTTTGTCCGCTGATGTGCAGAAACGACTGCGGGAGCAATCCCGCCTGCTGGCCAGAGAGCTTGGCGTGGTGGGGCTGATGAACGCCCAGTTTGCCATTCAGGGCGATACCATTTATGTGATCGAGGTAAACCCCCGTGGTTCGCGCACCGTGCCGTTTGTGTCCAAAGCCACCGGTGTGCCGCTGGCCAAGGTGGCCGCACGTTGCATGGCGGGCACCAGCCTGGCGGAGCAGGGCATGACTGAAGAGGTCGTGCCGCATTACTACTCAGTGAAAGAAGCGGTGTTTCCCTTCAATAAATTTCCCGGCATCGACCCCATTTTGGGACCAGAGATGAAGTCCACCGGCGAGGTGATGGGTGTGGGCCGCAGCTTTGCCGAGGCTTATGCCAAGGCCGAATTGGGGGCCGGGGTGAATTTCCCCAGTGGCGGCCGCGCTTTTATCAGCGTGCGCGACGGTGATAAGGGTGGGGTTGTCGAACTTGCCAGCAAGGTACTTGCGTTGGGTTTTGATATTGTGGCGACGCAGGGCACCGCTCGCTGTTTGACGGAGGCCGGTATTGAATGCGGACTAGTTAATAAGGTGAATGAAGGTCGGCCGCACATCGTGGATATGATCAAAAACGATGAAATCACCCTGATCATTAACACCACCGAAGGCACCCAGGCCATCGCCGCCTCTGGCACCATTCGCAGTAACGCGTTACAACACAAAGTGACGTACACCACGACGCTGGCCGGTGGCGACGCCATGTGCATGGCTATGTCCCAGGGCGGCGACAAAGCGATTAACCGATTGCAGGATCTGCATCAGGAGATAAAAAATGACGGGTAAAATACCGCTGACCGCGCATGGCGCGGAGTTACTTCGGGTGGAATTGCGTGAGCTAAAAAATGTCGCGCGTCCCCGAGTGATCGAGGCCATCGCAGAGGCGCGCGCACACGGTGATTTGAAAGAAAATGCCGAGTATCACGCCGCGCGCGAACAGCAAAGTTTCATCGAAGGCCGTATCGGCAGCATCAACGGTACGCTGGGCAACGCGCAGATTATTGATATCACTGCGATGCCGCAGACCGGCAGGGTCATCTTCGGGGCCACGGTGGGTTTGGCGGAGGAAGAAACTGGCGAAGAAGTGACGTATCGGATTGTCGGGGAGGATGAGGCCGATATCAGCAAAGGCATGATTTCCGTGACATCTCCCATTGCGCGCGCGCTGATCGGTAAACAAGAAGGGGATATCGCCGAGGTGCAAGCCCCCGGCGGCATTCGTGAGTTCGAAATTCTCGACGTGAAATACATCTGACGTTATGAGCGCCTCCCGTTTCTTACGCTGGTCGGCCCCCGTCGAACGCATTGCCGCAAGCCTCTGGGTCGGCGGTTTGTGCGTGACGGGATATTTGGTCGTCCCCATCCTGTTTGCCTCCCTGGATGACCGTCAACTGGCTGGACGGCTGGCGGGCAGCATATTTCAACTGATGAGTTACGTTGGTCTGCTGGCTGGTGCTTACCTATTGTCGGGGGTGTTGATTCGAAGCGGCCAGCGGCGGATGCGCGAATGGCGCGTGTGGGCGCTGGTGGCCATGCTGGCGTTAGTAGCAACAGGAGCTTTTGTGTTGCAGCCGATGATGCAGGAACTGAAGGCCAGCGGCATTATCGACGGCAGTGTGCAGGCCGCGACGTTTGGTCGTTTGCACGGAGTGTCATCCGTGTTGTTTATGGCCACCAGTCTGCTGGGGCTGTGGCTGGTGGGCGCCGGGGTTCAGCGCCGCTAAGGCGGCTCGCTGTTTTTTGTCCCGTTACCTGGGAAGTTTGATCCTAGGTGGTTTGGCGGGGCGATACAGCACGGCGATGTGACCAATGCTGTTGACCAGCTTGCAGGCCGTTTTCCGGCAAATTTCGAGGCTGGTGGCGGCTCGCTCGTCGCGCTCCATGCCACTGATGCGCACCTTGATGAGTTCGTGGTGGCCGAGTCCGAGGTCGATTTCATTGAGAATGTTGTCGGTCAGGCCCGCATTGCCCAGCATCACGATGGGTTTGAGTGTGTGGGAAAGGCCGCGCAGGTGGCGCCGCTGTTTGGGATTGAGTGAACTTGAGTGCTGAGCAGTGGGTGACATGGGATTCCGTAAAGTGAATGATTGGCAAGTGAAAAAAGAAAAATTATGAACAGTCTGAATTCCGAACAGCAGGGACAGGTGTCGTCCGCTGAGCCCCCCGCGCTTTCCCCCGCAAAGCCGAAAACGGGTTTTGGGGTGGCCCCCAGCCCGTTCAATGGCGTGAAGCTGGAGCTGGGCATCATTCTGGTGCTGGGAGTGGTCCTTTGGTTGGGAGCGAATTCTATCATAGCCTCGCTGGGGGGGCAGCTATTGATGCTGGCGGCCTATGGCATTGTTGCCACCCTGTGGTTGATGTTTCGCACCCGTCGAGTTTTGCGTCAGTGCGTTGCACAAGGAAAGGCTGACCGCTCTGAAGCGAATCAGCGAAAAACGTCATGAAGCGCAGCAAAAGCAGCCAGGACTGGTTGAGGCGTCATTTCGATGATCACTATGTCAAAGAGGCACAAAAGGCGGGATATCGGTCGCGGGCAGTGTTCAAGTTGCTGGAAATCCAGGAAAAAGACAGAATTCTGCGGCCGGGCCTGGTGGTGGTGGATCTGGGAGCGGCCCCCGGTGGTTGGTCACAGGTCGCGGCTCCCATTGTTGTGGGCAAGGGCGACAAGGGTGGTGAGGTGATCGCCATGGACATTCTGGATATTGAGCCGTTGAAAGATGTCACCTTCATTCAGGGCGATTTTACGGAACAGGATGTGCATGAACAATTGGTGGCGACGTTAAATGGACGCGCGGTGGACCTTGTAATGTCAGATATGGCCCCCAATATCAGCGGGATGAAGGCAGTTGATCAGCCCCGGGCGATGTATCTTGCTGAATTGGCTCTCGATTTTGTGCAGTCGACGCTGAAACCCCGGGGTGATTTTGTGAGCAAGCTGTTTCAGGGCGAGGGTTTTGACGCCTACCTCAAAGAGGTGCGTGGCGTGTTCGACAAGGTGATTGTCCGAAAACCCAAGGCTTCTCGACCTAAATCGCGTGAGGTGTACCTGCTGGCCCGAGGTTTTAGAGGGGGCAGTGATGGTGTCGGTTGATATTGCAGGGCCATTAATGGTAATTAATTATTGAAGCGCGATAATTCAGGGTGTTAACGGCGGGAATGCACCGGTGACAAACGAATAATCAGTAGAAATAAAGTTTAAAGGAACAGGGGCTAGCCAGTTGAGTGATTTAGCAAAAAATCTAATTCTATGGATCGTTATCGCCATCGTTTTGGTGTCGGTATTTAATAATTTCGGGCCCAAGCCCTCTGCCGCCAAGTCGCTGGATTATTCGGAGTTCGTGGCAGCGGTGAAGCAGGGTTCTATCTCCAATGTTGAGATTGCCGGTCGCACCATCCATGGCATGACGGCCGGTGGTGAGCGTTTCGCGACCTATAGTCCCGACGACCCCAAGCTGATTGACGACCTGCTGGAAAATGGCGTCAACGTGGTGGCCAAACCCCCGGAACAGCAGGGCATGTTGATGCAAATCTTCATTTCCTGGTTCCCCATGTTGCTGTTGATCGCCGTGTGGATCTTTTTCATGCGTCAGATGCAGGGTGGTGGTGGCGGTCGTGGCGCGATGTCCTTTGGCAAAAGCAAGGCGCGCATGCTGAGCGAAGATCAGGTGAAGGTCACCTTTGGCGATGTTGCTGGCGTGGAAGAAGCCAAGGACGAAGTGGCTGAGCTGGTGGAATTCCTCAGCGACCCCGGCAAGTTTCAAAAACTGGGCGGCAAAATTCCTCGTGGTGTGCTGTTGGTGGGTTCGCCGGGCACCGGTAAAACCCTGCTGGCCAGGGCCATTGCCGGTGAGGCCAAGGTGCCGTTTTTCACCATTTCCGGTTCGGATTTCGTAGAAATGTTTGTGGGTGTTGGCGCATCCCGTGTGCGTGACATGTTCGAGCAGGCCAAAAAACATGCGCCGTGCATCATCTTCATTGATGAGATCGACGCAGTGGGCCGTCATCGTGGTGCTGGTTTGGGTGGCGGGCACGACGAACGTGAACAGACCCTCAATCAATTGCTGGTGGAGATGGACGGTTTCGAGGGTAACGAAGGCGTGATCGTCATTGCCGCCACCAACCGTCCGGACGTGCTGGACCCGGCACTGCTGCGTCCTGGCCGTTTTGATCGTCAGGTGACGGTGCCACTGCCGGACGTGCGCGGTCGCGAACAGATCCTCAAGGTGCATATGCGCAAAGTACCGTTGAGTGACAACGTCAAACCCAACATCATCGCCCGTGGTACGCCAGGATTTTCTGGCGCTGATCTGGCTAATTTGGTGAACGAAGCCGCTCTGTTTGCCGCGCGCGCCAACAACAAGCTGGTGACCATGGCTGAATTTGAAAAGGCCAAGGACAAAATCATGATGGGCGCGGAGCGTAGGTCCATGGTGATGAGCGAAGAAGAGAAAAAACTTACGGCCTATCACGAGGCTGGGCACGCTATCGTGGGTCTTTCTGTTCCGTCGCACGACCCTGTGTACAAGGTAACGATCATCCCGCGTGGCCGCGCCCTCGGCGTTACGATGTTTTTGCCGGAAGCGGATCGTTACAGTTACAGCAAAGAACGGCTGGAAAGTCAGATTGCCAGTATGTTCGGTGGTCGTATTGCGGAGGAGCAGGTTTTTGGTGCGGATTTTGTCACCACGGGTGCCTCCAATGATATTCAGCGCGCCACTGAAATTGCACGCAATATGGTGACCAAGTGGGGGCTGTCCGAAAAATTGGGGCCGCTCACGTACATGGAGGAAGAGGGCGAGGTGTTCCTCGGCCATTCCGTGGCGCAAAATAAGCACGTTTCCGATGAAACGGCGCACATTATCGACGAAGAGATTCGTGTCATTATCGATCGGAATTACCAGCGCGCGGAGCGCATTCTCACGGAGCATCGTGACAAGCTGGACAAAATGACCGACGCACTGATGAAGTTTGAAACCATTGATCGTGATCAGATCGACGACGTTATGGCGGGTAAGCCCCCCCGACCACCGGCAGACTGGGATGATCAGGACAGCGATGACAATCGGCCGAGTGACACCGATGTTGGCGAGTCTTCACCGTCCCAAAAATCCAGCGGTGACACGACGATTGGCGGTCCGGCCGGAGAACATTAGATTGTTTGCACCGCTGGGCTGATCTGATGACGGCGTGTAAGTCGCTGACTTGTGCCGGCCGTGTGCTGGATCTGACCACGCCACAGGTCATGGGTATTCTCAATGTGACCCCCGATTCCTTTTCGGACGGGGGTCTTTTTGTATCCCGTGAAAAGGCCCTTGCGCAAGTGCGGCAAATGGTTCGGGAAGGGGCTAGCATCATTGATGTGGGTGGAGAGTCCACACGCCCCGGTGCCAATGCCGTGGGTGTGCAGGAAGAGTTGGATCGGGTGCTTCCCATCGTCGAGGCCATCGCTCAGACCGTGGGCGTCACTGTTTCCATCGACACTAGCAAAGCTCGGGTGATGCGCGAGACGGTAAAAGCCGGTGCGGGCCTGATCAATGATGTCCGCGCGCTGCGGGAGCCGGACGCCATGGCCGCAGCGGTTGATGCCAACGTGCCGGTGTGTCTGATGCACATGACTGGCGAGCCACGCACCATGCAGGAAAATCCCCGTTATGAAAATGTGGTGCGGGAGGTAAAGGTTTTCCTAGCGGAGCGCATTGCGTGTTGTGAGCGGGCGGGCATTGCCACTGAAAATATTCTGGTTGATCCGGGCTTCGGTTTTGGCAAAAGCGTGGCGAATAATTTGTCGTTGGTCAAACACCTGGCCGAATTCACGGAACTGGGCAAACCACTGCTGATGGGAGTGTCGCGGAAATCCACTATTGGCACGGTGTTGGGTCGACCGGTGAATGATCGCTTGTTTGGTAGTGTGGCATTGGCCGCCCTCAGTTATCATTCCGGCGCGAGCATTATCCGTACGCATGACGTGGCGGCGACAATGGATGTGTTGCGTATGTGTCAGGCGGTGCGTCGTGCTGACTGATGGCTTACTGCACGTTAACGGAATCAAAACAGGGAAACCCGCAATGGAAAAACGTTATTTTGGCACCGATGGTATTCGCGGCAGGGTAGGGCAGGGCTCAATCACCCCGGCCTTTATGCTTAAACTGGGCTGGGCCGTGGGACGGGTGCTAGCGCAGGGGCATGGTGGCAAGGTGTTGATCGGAAAGGATACCCGTATTTCCGGCTACATGTTTGAGTCGGCGCTAGAGGCCGGTCTGACGGCGGCGGGCATCAACAGCTTGCTGTTGGGGCCTATGCCGACTCCGGCTATCGCCTATCTCACGCGGACCTTGCATGCCGATGCCGGTATCGTTATCAGTGCCTCTCACAATGCTTACCCCGACAACGGCGTCAAGTTCTTTGCCGCAAACGGCACCAAGCTGTCAGACGACGTGGAACTGGCCATCGAAGCCGAGCTGGATAAGGATATGCAGTGTGTGGATTCTGCCTTGTTAGGCAAGGCGGAGCGGGTGGTCGATGCCGCAGGGCGCTACATCGAATTCTGCAAAAGCACCATTCCATCCAGCGTGAGCCTCAAGGGCATGACCATTGTGGTGGATTGCGCTCACGGAGCCACCTACCACATTGCCCCCAGCGTGTTTGACGAGCTGGGCGCTAATGTGGTCACCATTGGGGTAGAGCCTGACGGCCTCAATATCAACGAGGAATGCGGTTCCACCAAACCGGCTGCGCTACAGCGCGCCGTGCTGGAGCATCAGGCCAACCTGGGCATCGCACTGGATGGTGACGGTGACCGCCTCATCATGGTGGACAACAAAGGCGAGGTTATTGACGGTGACGAGCTACTGTACATTATCGCCCGTTCACGAGTGGAAGAGGGGGGTGATGCGGGTACGGTGGTGGGGACGTTAATGAGCAACCTTGGGCTGGAGGTTGCACTGAAGCGCGAAGGTATTAATTTCAAACGCGCCCGAGTAGGGGATCGTTACGTGATGGAGCTGCTCAAGGAGGGCGGCTGGTCGCTGGGTGGGGAATCCTCGGGTCACATCATTTGTCTGGATCGAACCAGCACTGGCGACGGCATTGTGTCGGCGTTGCAGGTGGTTTACGCGGTTTATCGTTCCGGCCTGAGCCTGAACGAACTGAAGTCCGGCATGACCAAATTTCCCCAGTGCATGGAAAATGTCCGAATTGCTGGCAAGGTGGACATAAGCAACTCGGACAGTATTTGTACGGCGGTGCGGCAGGCGGAGCAGGTTTTGGGCGAACGCGGCCGGGTGTTGCTGCGGGCCTCCGGCACAGAACCTGTGGTGCGTGTCATGGTGGAGGGTGAAGATGCCGAGCAAGTGTCCCGGCTCACCCGCCAATTGGCGGAGGTCGTGGAAGTTGCGCTGTCCTCGTAGCGGCGGGTTTGTTTTTTTTCCGCCGGGCGGTTAAGATTTGCGGCTTAATTTTTGCTCTACAGCCAGTGATGATGAGTCGTTGTGGATAGAACTATCGTAGAATGAACCCAGGTCGGCCGTAACGAATGTAAGGTCGCCCGCCCCAAACAAACAGAGGAATTGTGCATGCGTCAAACACTTGTTGCCGGCAACTGGAAGATGAATGGCTCGCAGGAGGCCAACCACCAGCTGCTCGAAGGCTTGAAAGCAGGTGTTGGTGAGGGGATGAAGTCCAAGGTCGCGGTGTGTCCTCCGGCGATTTACATTGCACAGACTGCAGAGCTATTGTCGGGCAGTTCCATCGCCTGGGGGGGGCAGAACCTCAGCCCCGAGGCTTCTGGTGCATTCACCGGAGAAATTTCCGCCGATATGTTGCTGGATCTCAATTGCGAATACGTCATTGTGGGTCATTCGGAACGACGTGCCTTGTATGGTGAAAGTGATCAGTTAGTGGCGGAAAAATATCGCACCGCCGAGCAGGCCGGGCTGACTCCCATCTTGTGCGTGGGCGAGCTGCTGGGAGAACGTGAATCTGGCGATACTGAGGCCGTAGTAGCCCGCCAGCTGGACGCCGTGATCGACTTGGTGGGCATGCAGGCCATTAGTGCCGGGGTGATTGCCTATGAACCGGTGTGGGCTATCGGCACCGGTAAAACCGCGAGCCCGGAACAGGCCCAGGCTGTTCACGCATTCATCCGTGCCCGATTGGCGGAAAAGGACGCAGCAGTGGCTGAATCCATGCAAATTCTTTATGGCGGTAGCGTGAAGCCTGGCAACGCGGCAGAGTTGTTTTCAATGCCGGATATCGATGGCGGCCTGATCGGCGGCGCCTCTCTGGATGCCGAAAGTTTTCTCGGTATTTGTCGCGCCGGTTAGTGGTCCTGATGTTGTGCGCCGAAGGGCAATAAGTAAGCAGTGCCGTATTTTTCAGACAAGAACAGAAAGAAACAGTTGAGTAAAAAACACGATGGAAAATGCATTATTAGCCGTCCACATACTTGTGGCACTGGGGATTGTAGGCCTGGTTCTGATTCAGCACGGAAAAGGTGCTGATGCAGGAGCAGCCTTTGGCGCTGGTGCGTCTGGCGGTGCTTCTGGGTCGGTTTTTGGCGCGAAGGGCTCCAGCAATTTTTTGTCCCGCTCCACGGCACTTTTAGCCACAGTGTTTTTCCTGACCAGCCTGTCTCTAGCCTATCTGGCCAATAGCGATAACCCCGAGCAGAGCTTGATGGAAGCGCCGACAGTGGTTACCGAACCTGTCGATACAAGTGACTCGCCGGTAATTCCCGCCGAAGAAGGTCTTTCGGATACCCCGGCGCAACCCTAAGAGGCTCTTGTTTGACTCACTTTCCTGAGGGTAAAGTGTTCGGCATTTGCTGTTGTACAGATAAACCTAAAAAATTGCCGATGTGGTGAAATTGGTAGACACGCTGTCTTGAGGGGGCAGTGGCGAGAGCCGTGCCGGTTCGACTCCGGCCATCGGCACCAAATTCTAATCCGCCGAAAACTATTCATGCGCGGATTTGGTGCAAAAACAATTCCGCTGCAATCTTGGGTTGCGCGGATTTGGTGCAAATAAAGCATTGATTCATATGGTTTATTTCTATCTTTTTCAGCCTTGACAAGTTCTTTTGATCTAGCCTAGACTCGGTGGTTCGCGCTGGTGCTTTGGCCGTAGCGCGCGGCTTCGGGGATTGTCATTTACTGCCGCATATTTTGGTTCCGAAGGAGCCAGCAGTGATACCCCAGGCCAGAATGGCTCGCGCATCAACAAATAACGAATAACAAAACAATAATAATGCAGGGGGGGTAGGCGGCGTGCTCGAAAACTATTTGCCCATTCTGGTATTTCTGATCTTGGGTCTTATTTTTGGTGTGGTGCCCATTGCTATGGCATTCATGCTGGGACCACAACGCCCTGACAGCGCCAAGCTGTCACCGTACGAGTGCGGGTTTGAGGCCTTCGAAGATTCCCGCATGAAGTTCGATGTGCGGTTTTATCTGGTTGCCATTCTCTTCATTATCTTCGATCTGGAAATCGCATTCATGTTCCCATGGGCCGTGGCGCTTAAAGATATTGGCGTGTTCGGGTTTTGGGCGATGTTGGTGTTTCTGGGCATTCTGGTCATTGGCTTTATCTACGAGTGGAAGAAGGGAGCCCTGGAGTGGGAATAGAAGGCATACTTGAAAAGGGCGTCGTTACCACCTCTGCGGATAAACTCATTAACTGGGCCCGCACCGGTTCTCTGTGGCCCATGACGTTTGGGTTGGCGTGTTGTGCTGTGGAAATGATGCAGGCGGGCGCGTCGCGGTATGACCTTGATCGCTTCGGGATTCTTTTTCGGCCCAGCCCGCGCCAGTCTGATGTGATGATCGTTGCGGGCACCCTGGTAAACAAAATGGCTCCGGCATTGCGTAAAGTTTATGACCAAATGTCCGAACCTCGTTGGGTTATTTCCATGGGGTCCTGTGCAAACGGGGGAGGTTACTACCACTATTCTTATTCCGTGGTGAGGGGTTGTGATCGAATCGTGCCCGTCGATATTTACGTGCCCGGCTGCCCACCGACAGCAGAAGCCCTGCTGTACGGCATTATTCAGCTGCAAAATAAAATAAAACGCACCAACACCATCGCTCGTTAACGACGGCTCGATAACATAGTCCGTTAACCGGCTCGCTAATTGGGGAGTTCTGTTCGAATGAATAACGCTGCCGATAAACTCGTTGCGCGCATCGGGGATCGTTTTGGCGATTCCGTGAGCGCCGCCGTAGCGTTCGATGAAGTTACCGTGGAGGTCGCTGCTACAGACGTGCTAACGGTGTGCACGGCACTGCGTGATGAGCCGGAATTCTCGTATGCATTATTGATGGACTTGTGTGGGGTGGATTATTTGCATTTCGGTTTGGCCGAATGGGAAACCAGTGCCGCAACCGGCAGCGGTTTCAGTCGGGGTGTGACCCATACGTCGTCCACGGTGTCGGCCGAAGGCGGTAGTGACGAACGCCGTTTCGCTGTGGTGTATCACTTGTTGTCCGTAAAAAATAACAGCCGTCTGCGCATCAAAGTTTTTTTACACAAAGACGAACCGATGGTGGACTCCGTGACCGGTATCTGGTCGTCCGCCGACTGGTACGAACGTGAAGCTTTTGACCTGTACGGCATCATGTTTCGTGGCCACCCTGATCTTCGCCGCCTGTTGACGGACTACGGTTTCATCGGTCATCCCTTCCGCAAGGATTTCCCATTGATTGGCAACGTGGAAATGCGTTACGACGCAGAAAAGCGCCGTGTTGTGTACGAACCCGTGAGTATTGAATTGCGCACTTTGGTGCCAAAAGTCATTCGCGACGATCGTCAGATATCCAGACAGCAAGATGCAGATACCGTGCAGGGTGGTGAATAACGTGTCTGAAATTCGTAACTACACATTAAACTTCGGCCCTCAACATCCTGCGGCGCACGGCGTGTTGCGCTTGGTGCTGGAAATGGATGGTGAAACTATCGAGCGCGCCGACCCGCACATCGGCCTGCTGCATCGTGCCACCGAAAAACTGATGGAATCCAAGCCCTACAATCAAAACATTCCCTACATGGACCGGCTTGATTACGTCTCCACCATGACCAACGAACATGGTTATGTGCTGGCGCTGGAAAAAATGCTGGGTGTTACGCCGCCGATCCGGGCGCAATACATCCGCGTATTGTTCGATGAAATTACCCGTATTTTGAATCACTTGATGTGGTTGGGCGCGCATGCCCTGGACATCGGCGCGATGACGGTATTTTTGTACGCATTCCGGGAACGCGAAGACCTGATGGATGTGTACGAGGCGATATCGGGTGCGCGCCTGCATGCGGCCTATTATCGCCCCGGTGGCGTCTATCGGGATCTGCCGGAACGTATGCCGTACTATCAGACATCCAAATGGCATAACCAGAAAGAAGTAGATCGTCTCAATGCCAATCGCCAGGGCAGCATGCTGGATTTCATTGAAGACTTTACCAACCGCTTCCCGAATTTTGTCGATGAATATGAAACATTGTTGACAGAAAATCGTATCTGGAAACAGCGTACTGTCGGTGTCGGTGTGGTCTCCCCCGAGCGAGCACTGCAAATGGGGTTTTCCGGTCCAATGTTGCGAGGCTCTGGAATTGAATGGGATCTGCGTAAAACCCAACCTTACGAAGTTTATGACCAGTTGGATTTTGATATCCCGGTGGGCGCCACCGGCGATTGTTATGACCGCTATCTGGTGCGCATCGAAGAATTTCGCCAATCCAACAACATCATCAAACAATGCATTGAATGGTTGCGTGAAAATCCCGGGCCGGTGATGCTGGAAAATCACAAGCTGACTCCGCCCAAGCGTGAAGAAATGAAGGGGGATATGGAATCTCTTATTCATCACTTCAAGTTATTCACTGAAGGTTATTCTCTACCGGAAGGTGAAGTTTATGCGGCTGTGGAGCATCCTAAGGGCGAATTCGGTATCTACCTGGTTTCCGATGGTGCCAACAAACCCTATCGCTTGAAAATTCGCGCCCCCGGTTTTGCACATCTCGCCGCGCTGGATGAGATGACGCGCGGACACATGCTTGCGGATGTGGTGGCCATTATTGGCACTCAAGATATTGTATTCGGCGAGGTGGATCGCTAATGGCGGCTGTAATGGAAAATAATGTGCTTGACCTGATTTCCGCAGAATCCAAAGCAGAGATCGACAAGTGGATTGCAAAATATCCGAGTGATCAAAAGCAATCCGCAGTGATGGCGGCCTTGCGTATTCTGCAAGACCAGAATCGCGGTTACCTCACCAATGAACTCATGGATGCCGTTGCGGAATACTTGGAAATGCCCCGTATTTCCGTTTATGAAGTAGCAACATTTTATTCCATGTATGAATTAAGCCCGGTGGGAACACATAAAATCTGTGTTTGCACCAATATATCCTGCATGCTTTGCGGCTCTGAAGAAGTGGTTGCCCATCTGGAAGAACGCCTGGGCATCAAGCTGGGTGAAACCTCTGAGGATGGTCGCTTTACCCTTAAAGAAGTGGAATGTCTTGGCGCCTGCGTCGGGGCACCCATGTGTCAGGTTGGCACCCAGTATTACGAAAACCTGACCCCGAAATCCATTGATGCAATTCTGGACGGCTTGGACTAAACCACTATGGCCAATGAAGTTTGTTTTAAAAATATTCACCTGGAAAATTCCTGGACGTTGGAAACCTACCAAAGTACCGGCGGCTATGACGTGTGGAAGAAAATTCTTGCGGAAAAAACGCCACCAGAAGATATTATTGCTGAACTGAAAACATCGGCATTGCGTGGTCGTGGTGGGGCAGGTTTTCCTACCGGGCTGAAGTGGAGCTTCATGCCGCGCAATACACCGGGACAAAAATACATCGTTTGTAATTCGGACGAAGGCGAACCGGGCACCTGCAAGGACCGGGACATCCTGCGATATAATCCGCATGCTCTGGTTGAAGGAATGCTCATTGCGGGTTACACCATTGGTGCAACGGCTGGCTACAATTATATTCGTGGTGAGTTTTGGGAGCCTTACGAACGTTTTCAAGCCGCTGTTGATGAAGCCTATGCCGCTGGCCTGCTGGGTAAAAACATCAAAGGCTCCGGTGTTGATTTTGATCTTTATGCCCATCTCGGTGGTGGTGCTTATATTTGCGGCGAAGAAACCGCACTGATCGAATCTATCGAAGGCAAAAAAGGCCAACCCCGGTTCAAACCACCGTTTCCCGCCAGTTTTGGTTTGTACGGTCGTCCAACCACTATCAACAATACCGAAACGCTTTCTTCGGTACCCACGATACTTAAAAATGGCGGGCAGTGGTTTCTTGACCTCGGCAAGCCTAATAACGGTGGGTCAAAATTATTCTGCGTCAGCGGGCATGTGAACAAACCCGGCAACTATGAAATTCCCATGGGCACGCCGTTTCCAGAACTGCTTGAAATGGCAGGTGGCGTGCGCGATGGTCATCAACTGAAAGCGGTGATTCCCGGAGGTTCATCCACACCGGTGCTGACCCCGGAAGAGATGATGGCCGTGACCATGGACTATGATTCCATCGCCAAGGCGGGCTCCATGTTGGGAGCGGGTTCGGTTATCGTGATGGACGAATCCACCTGCATGGTTAAGGCGCTGGCACGTATTTCACATTTTTATTACGAAGAGTCCTGTGGGCAATGTACGCCGTGCCGGGAAGGTACGGGCTGGCTGTCGCGGGTTGTGCATCGCATCGAGCACGGACAGGGCAAACAGGAAGATCTTGATTTATTGTTAGACGTTGCAAACAAAATTCAAGGGCGAACTATTTGCGCTTTGGGTGATGCCGCAGCGCTGCCAGTGAGCAGTTTTGTGACCAAGTTTAGAGATGAATTCCAATATCATATAGACCATAAGGCCTGTATGGTAGGGGCCGGAAGTTAAGCACCTGCGCGACATTGCGCGAGTGCCAACGTGTGAGTATTACGATGGCGAACATCGAAATTGATGGCAAAAAACTGGAGGCCCGTGAAGGGGCGATGGTGATTGAGGCGGCTGATGACGCGGGCATTTATATACCCCGTTTTTGCTACCACAAAAAACTGTCGATTGCGGCCAATTGCCGGATGTGCCTTATTGAAATCGAAAAAGTAGGCAAGGCATTGCCTGCCTGCGCCACGCCCGTGACCGATGGCATGAAAGTTTTTACTCGGTCTCCGAAGGCTATCGGAGCCCAAAAGGGCGTGATGGAGTTTTTGCTGATCAATCACCCATTAGATTGCCCCATTTGCGACCAGGGCGGTGAATGCGAACTTCAAGATATTGCCATGGGTTACGGCAGCGATGTGTCGGCTTTTTCCGAAGGCAAGCGTGTTGTGCCGACAAAAGATTTTGGCCCGCTGATTTGCGGCGACATGACCCGATGCATCCATTGCACCCGTTGCGTGCGTTTCGGTGAAGAGATTGCTGGCATAAAAGAATTGGGTGCGACCGGTCGTGGCGAACACATGGAAATTGGCACTTTCATCAAATTGAGCCTGAGTTCGGAGATGTCGGGTAACATTATTGATCTTTGCCCGGTCGGCGCGCTGACCTCCAAACCCTTCCGTTTTACGGCTCGTGCCTGGGAAATAAAGCAACACGCCACCATCGCGCCTCACGATTGCCTGGGGTCAAATGTGCTTGCCCACACGTTCCGCAATGAAGTGGTTCGCATGGTTCCCCGGGAAAACGATGAAATAAACGAAACCTGGTTGTCCGATCGTGATCGTTTTAGTTACGAGGGTTTGAATAGCCCCGAGCGTGTGACTCAACCGATGGTGAAAACCAACGGCAAGTGGGACGTGGTGAGCTGGGATGTTGCGCTCCACAAAGTGGTTGATGGTCTTTCGCAGGTGATTAAAACCAGCGGCGCGGAACAGATTGGTGGCATTGCATCACCGACGATGACGCTGGAAGAATTATACTTGCTGCAAAAACTGCTGCGTTCAATAGGCAGCGGAAACATCGATCATCGCCTGTCGCAACAAGATTTTTCCGATGATGCCGTTGTTCCTGTCGCGCCGATCCTCGGGCAATCCATCCAGGCACTTGAAAAAAATGATGCCGTCCTGCTCGTGGGTTCCAATATTCGCCACGACCAGCCCATCGCAGGCCACCGGATTCGCAAGGCGGCGTTGCAGAACGGCAAAATTATGTGCGTGAACACGCTGGATTATGATTTCAATTTCCCGGTCGCTGAAAAAATTATCGCCAGCCCCGCTACGTTGCCGGTCGAGTTGGGCGCCATCGTCAAGGCGCTGGCGGAAAAAACAGCCTCGCCACTGCCGGAAGGTCTTGAACCCCTGTTGGCCAATGTCACCGTTGAAGACGTACATAACAATATAGCTGCGCATCTCATTGCAGCGAAGCAAGCAATCATCTTGTTGGGTCGCGATGCCTTCAGCCATTCCAAGGCATCGGCGTTGAGAGCTTTGGCCACACAGGCCGCAAAACTGGCCGGTTGTGACGTGGGCTATTTGCCCGATGGCGCCAATGGCGCTGGAGCCTGGCTGGCGGGTGCCGTACCTCATCGCGGTGCCGGGGGCAGTGAGTGGGCAGAGCGAGGAAAGGATCTTGCCACCATGCTGCGTGCGGATCTTGACGCATTTGTGTTGATGGGTGTTGAGCCGGAATTAGATTGCACCGAATCGCAACTGGCGCTAAAAGCAATGCAGCAGGCCGGTTTCGTTGTGTCGCTCAGCGCGTTTGTTAGCGATACCGTCAAGGACTACGCAGACGTCATTCTGCCGATAGCAACCTTCACGGAAACGTCCGGTACTTTTGTGAGTGCGGAGGGGCGCTGGCAGAATTTTGAAGGTGTGGTGCCACCTCGGGGTGACGCACGCCCCGCCTGGAAAATCCTGCGAGTGCTCGGTAATTTGTTTGATTGTGCGGGGTTTGAATTCGTTGATTCACAGCAGGTGAGTCACGAAGTCCGCACTATTTTGGCGGATACTTCGCTGAACAACAAAATGCAGTGGCGTTGTCCCGAAAGCCTGAATGTAGGCTCGGTTACGTATGAGAGCATTCCGGACCGTCGCATGTATGCTGGAGACAGCCTGGTGCGCCGTGCGGTGAGCTTGCAGGCGGTTGAGAAATCTCACGATGCAGTGATACGGGTCAATCAATCCGTCGCAAAAAAAATCGGCCTGGAAAATGGGCAGCAAGCCAAAGCCACTAACAACGATACTGAAATTTTACTGCCGGTGATGATCGACTCACGGGTGCCGGATGGCAGTGTATTGATGCCCGCTCAGTTGCCGGGGGCTGTGATGCAGGGCGTTGAATCCGGTGCTGTCACATTGACACGTGCGTGATGATGGTAGATGAACCATGTGAACACGTTGAATGCCTTGATATTCAACGCCATTGATAGCGGAAAAATATCTGGCAACGGAACCGCGCAGGTCAGAATAACAATGAGAAGCACGAATGTTTGAAGCCATACAATCATCGCTGGATTTTTTGCCATCTGAACTGGTGGTGCTGATTATCATCATTGCCAAAATATTGGTGGTGGTGCTGCCACTCATGGGTGCCGTGGCCTATTTGACGCTGGCTGAGCGTAAAGTTATCGGCTACATGCAAATCCGTATTGGCCCAAACCGAGTGGGGCCCCGTGGCCTGCTGCAACCCATTGCCGATGCCGTGAAGCTGATGTTCAAGGAAACCATTTTTCCGGCCAACGCCAACCGTTTCCTGTTTATCTCTGCCCCCATACTGACATTGGCCCCGGCGTTGGCCGCCTGGGCTGTGGTGCCCTTTGGCGATGAAATGGTGATTTCCAATGTAGATGCCAGCCTGCTGTATATTTTGGCAATGACCTCACTGGGTGTTTATGGCGTCATCATTGCGGGTTGGGCATCGAACTCGAAGTATGCGTTTCTGGGAGCATTGCGCTCTGCCGCACAAATCGTTTCGTACGAAATTGCTATGGGTTTTGCATTGGTCGGTGTTTTGCTCGCAGGTGGTAGTCTGAATATCGGTGACATTGTTGAAGCACAGCGCGGTAGCGAAATCTGGTTGCTGCACCCAATGAACTGGTTTTTATTGCCGTTGTTTCCGCTGTTTTTGATCTACTTTATTGCTGGCGTGGCGGAAACCAATCGTGCTCCGTTTGATGTTTCGGAAGGTGAATCGGAAATTGTCGCTGGCTTCCATGTTGAATATTCCAGCATGACATTTTCGGTGTTTTTCCTCGCCGAATACGCCAACATGATTTTGATCGCCCTGCTAACGGCATTGATGTTTCTGGGTGGATGGTTGTCTCCGTTTGAAGGCCTGCTACCTGCATCCATGCTCACTGGTGACGGCATCGTTAGCGCGTTACTTGGCGATGGCATTCATTGGTTGTTGGCAAAAACCGCTTTTTTTCTATTTTTGTTTCTTTGGTTTCGTGCGACGTTTCCGCGTTACCGCTATGACCAAATTATGCGTTTGGGCTGGAAGATTTTCATTCCCATCACCATCGTCTGGCTGCTAGTGGTCGCCGCGATGGTTGTGGGGCATGTTGGCCCATGGTTCGATTAACAGGAAGACTAGTGAATGACTGCAATTAGCAACTATTTGAAAAGTCTTTTCCTGTTGGAGCTGCTCCAAGGTTTGGCCTTGACGGGAAAATATTTTTTCCGGAAAAAGATCACCGTCCAATATCCAGAGGAAAAGACGCCCATGTCACCCCGTTTCAGGGGGTTACATGCCCAGCGTCGTTATCCCAACGGGGAGGAACGCTGTATCGCCTGCAAATTGTGCGAAGCGGTTTGCCCAGCACTGGCCATCAGCATTGATCTCGAAGAGAGAGATGACGGCACACGCCGAACCACCCGGTATGACATTGATTTAACAAAATGTATTTTTTGCGGATTCTGCGAAGAATCATGCCCCGTGGATGCCATAGTGGAGACTCGTGTGTTTGAATATTACGGTGAAGTCAGGGCTGATTTGTACATGACTAAAGAAAAGCTTTTAGCGGTTGGCGATAAAATGGAAAAGCAAATTGCGGCGGACCGTGCGGAAGATTCCGTGTTCCGCTAACCGGGTGCCTGCGAATCTGTTGAACAAACAGCACAAATGCACTACATAAACGTACACACCAAGAAATACTAAATATGGCTCTTGAGCAAATCGTTTTTTACTTTTTTTCCGCCATCCTGGTTCTGTCGGCCGGGTTGGTTGTTACCTTGCGTAATCCGGTATTTTGCGCACTGTCACTGGTGCTGGCATTTTTTACCAGCGCTGGTATTTGGATACTGCTGGAGGCGGAATTTTTGGCCTTGACGCTGGTGCTGGTGTACGTCGGCGCGGTTATGGTGCTGTTCCTATTTGTAGTGATGATGCTGGATATCAACCTGGCGGTGCTGCGAGAAGGTTTTACGCGTTATCTCCCGTTTGGTTTGGTCGTCGCCATTATTATGGCCGCCCAGTTGGCCTTTATTGTCAGCCCTGAGCAATTTGGGCTTGAAGCAATGCCCGTTCCGCCACCTCATCCGG
>JAADHZ010000009.1 GCA_013151575.1 Gammaproteobacteria bacterium | reverse complement strand
ATTATCCGCTCTAGCTCTCCCAACGATATTATTCAACTGCGCCGTTTGGTTCAACAGGTAAAGCCTACGGTGGATTGGCAATATTTCGGAAAGACTTTGTACTACTGGAATTACGGTGATCGCAATAAGCGGCAAATGCTCGAAGATTATTTTTTAGCGGCAAAAAAATAGCGATTTAACACAAGGAAAATATTATGAGTGGAAAAAACTTTCTTAATATCCATATTCTGATTTCACACAATCCATCGTGTTTGAATCGTGATGATATGAATATGCAAAAATCAGCCATCTTTGGTGGTAAACGTCGGGTGCGCATTTCTAGCCAAAGTCTGAAGAGAGCGATGCGGAAGAGTGATTATTATGCGGAACACCTGGGGCAACCTAGTACCCGTACAAAGAAACTTTATGATGTGGTAAATGCGATGCAGGCTGCATTGGGTGAGAAATTTTCTGAAGAAACGATTAACAAGGCGGTGGAGTGGATATCGGGAAAATCGGATATTAATGCTGATGTGACGGATGATGCTGTTGCCCCTTGGGTGGTTGAAGAGGTAGCTTATATCTGCCAGGAAATTCAGGCAGGTGAGGCGGAGAAGATTGACCAGAAAAAGCTGGAAAAGAAAATCAAAAAAGACTCAACGGGTTTGCGGCAAGCTATCGGACAAGCTGTGGACGTGGCTTTGTCGGGTCGTATGGCAACCTCTGGGTTGATGAGTGAAGTAGGTAAGGTGGATGGTGCAATGGCTCTGGCTCACACTATTACCACCCATGCAGTAGATGCAGATATTGACTGGTTTACTGCTGTGGATGATTTTCAGGAGTTGGGCTCAGGCCATTTGGATACCCAAGAGTTTAGCTCCGGCGTCTTTTATCGTTATGCCAGTATTAACCTGAAACAACTACAAACCAACCTGGGTGGTGCCAGCCGTGAACGCGTCCTGGAGATTGGTTCATATTTAGTACACATGCTTTCTACTGTTGTACCTACCGCTAAACAACAAAGTACCGCAGCTTACAACCTGGCTGATCTAGCTATGGTGAGCTTTAGCGATATGCCTATTTCCTTGGCGAATGCTTTCGAAAAACCTGTTGAAATAAAACAAAGCAGTGGTTTTTTAAAACCGTCTATTGATGGGCTGTTGAATTATTGGCAAAAGGTTCACAAAGGCTATGGGCTTGATGAACGAGCTTCCGTGTTTATGCTGGCTGACTTTTCAGGTGCTGAGGGTTTGGCATTGGCCAAAAGTCTGCCAGCGCTGGAAAGCTGGGTAAGAAACGACGGCAAGGAGTAATCGCCATGCAGGAATACCTTATTCTCAAACTCGAAGGGCCATTGCAGGCATGGGGTGGGCATACTTTCGAGGATAGGCGACCCAGTGAGCTATTTCCCACTCGTAGTGGTCTGCTAGGTTTACTAGCTGCTTGCCTGGGTATTGACCGAACGGATGTGGAGAAGCAGCAAGCATTGGCTACCAGTGTGTCATTCGCTGTTCGCGTTGATAACGCGCCCATCAAAATGATTGATTACCACACAGTGAAGGATGCCCGTAAAGAGCATCAGGGGTTAAAATCAATTGAGACGATTCAAACTTGGCGCGAGTATTTGCAAGATGCCAAATATACCGTGGCCATTTGGTTAACGAGACAGGCGACAGTGTCATTTGATGCGCTTGTTGAGGCAATCAATCGGCCTGTTTATACCCCATTTCTTGGGCGACGTTCGTGCCCCATCACTCGTCCTTTATTTGCAGATAGGGTGAGTTCCGTGAATGAGCTTGAAGCTTTGGTGCTGGTTGAACCTGATGGCGGTACGGTGTACAGCGAATGTTTGGATGATTCCAAACCCAGATTGTTGATTAGAGATGTACCCATCAGTGGTCGAAAGCGTCAGTTCGCAACCCGTCAAATTTCCATTCATGCAGGAAAGGGGGGCGATTATGTACCTTAGTCGAGTATATGTGCAGTGGCCCAAGTCAAAAAACGCATACACCCTGCATCAATCTTTGTGGAAGCTTTTTCCAAACAGACCTGACGATGCGCGAGATTTTTTGTTTCGTGTTGAGCAGGAAAAAACAGGAGCAGGGGCGATAATTCTGATGCTATCTCAGAAAGAGCCGACAGTTGGTGCTGACTCTGTTGAGATCAAAGCAATGCGTGATTATTCATTGAATTTGCGTGAAGGTCAGCGTTTCCAATTTTTGCTTAAAGCCAACCCCATTAAAACTATCAAAGATGAAAAGGGACGTAAAAATTCCAAAGGTGAAATTAAAAAGTGCAGGGTGCCCCTGATTAAAGAGGAAGAACAACAGCGATGGTTGATGCGACACTTGGAAGGTATTGCTGTGTTGGAGGAGATGCAAGTGAGTCCTTGTGTGCCTCTCTACTTTCGGAAAGGTCGACAGGCAGGAAAAGTGGTACCGGTTCGTTTTGAGGGAGTAGTAAGAGTGATTGATCCATCGGCATTTAAAGGGCTGGTTACCAAGGGCATCGGCCCGGCTAAGGCTCTTGGGTGCGGTATGTTGTCATTGGCATAGGTCCCGCCAAAGCCTTCGGCTGCGGCCTGCTGATAGTACGGCGGGCATAATAATTTGTGCTATCGTTTGATGGCACAAATTAAAACGGGTATTTTGGAGGCTTGTGATGGATACCTTTACAATCAGAGACTTACGCGAACGCACGGGCGAACTGGTTCGGGATGCCGAGGCTGGCCAGCTTTCAATGGTCACCAAACACGGGCATCCAGTTTTTGTGGCGGTGCCTTTTGATGAAACCATGCTTCGGGAAGGGGTGACGGTGGCGTTGGCGATCAAATTGTTCGATAGCGAGGTGGTCAGCCTGGGTAAGGCGGCGAAGCTGGCGGGTGTGTCGCAAAGTGAATTCATCGATTACCTGGGCGCGCTGAAGATCCCCGTTGTGCGCTACGAGCAGAACGAGCTGGAACGGGAGGTGGCGGCCTTTGAGTAAGGTGGTCATCGCCGACACCGGGCCGATCATTGCCTTTGCCCGGCTTGATATGCTGGCGTTGTTAAGCAAAGTTTTTGAGCGTGTTTATGTCACCGATGCGGTGGTGGCTGAGTGTTTGGCAGGCCGGGATGTTGATGAAATTGCTCGCATTCGTGTGGCGATAGATGATGGATTTGAGCGCATTGTTGCGCCTGATTACGCGCATCTCCTGTTTACTATCGATGCGGGCGAAGCGAGCGCCCTCACTGCTGCCGTAGAATGCGGTTGCGGCGTATTGATGGATGACAAGGTTGGCCGCAAGGTGGCGGGAAATCTGGGTGTTTCCGTCATTGGGACATTAGGTGTTTTGGTTGTTAGCAGGCGCAGGCAGCTTGTTCCCTCCATCAGACCGCTGATAGATGATTTGCTGGCATCGGGTTATTACCTTGGGGCCGATATTATTGCGACGGCATTGGCTGCGTGCGACGAATAGGATTTGCTTCTCAACAACAACATTGATGCCTCTAAGGCTTATCAGATGAAAAGGTTTCCAACATGTTATCCCCATTGAATCGCTGCACATAATTGCAAAATGTTACCTCCGCTCAAACCCATCCCCATGAAAGATCGTGTCTCGATGATTTTTCTTGCCCATGGCCAGGTGGATGTCATTGACGGTGCCTTTGTGCTGGTGGACAAAACCGGTGTGCGTACCCACATCCCTGTGGGTTCTGTGGCTTGCATCATGTTGGAACCTGGCACTCGGGTGACCCATGCCGCAATAAAATTGGCAGCCACCGCCGGCACCTTGCTGGTGTGGGTAGGGGAGGCCGGCGTGCGGCTTTATGCCTCCGGCCAACCGGGCGGTGCGCGCTGTGATCGGCTGCTGTATCAAGCCAAGCTGGCGCTGGATGATGAACTGCGGCTCAAAGTTGTGCGCAAAATGTTTTCCCTGCGTTTTGGTGAAGAAGCACCGTCTCGCCGAAGCGTGAACCAACTCCGTGGCATCGAAGGCGCCCGCGTTCGCAAGCTCTATCAACTACTCGCCCAGCGTCATGGTGTGGAATGGCACGGCCGTCGATATGATCGCAAAGACTGGAAAAAAGGCGACGTCGTCAATCAATGCATCAGCGCCGCTACCTCCTGTTTATACGGCATATCCGAGGCCGCCATTCTGGCCGCTGGGTACGCCCCCGCAGTGGGGTTTTTGCACACCGGAAAACCGCTTTCCTTTGTTTACGATATTGCCGACATTTTTAAATTTGAAACCGTCGTGCCGCTGGCATTTCAGGTTGCTGCCAAAAGACCGAGTAAGCCTGATCGTGAAGTGCGGCTTGCCTGTCGAGATCTTTTTCGCCGCGACAAAATCCTGAAAAAACTCATCCCGCTGATCGAAGAAGTCTTAGCCGCCGGTGACATCGAGCCACCGAAACCACCTGAAGACGCCGTGCCGCCCGCCATTCCCGAACCCACATCCATCGGCGACGCTGGCCACCGGAGCGGATGAAATGAGTATGCTCATGGTTGTCACCGAAAACGTACCGCCACGTCTGCGCGGGCGTCTGGCCATATGGCTGCTCGAAGTGCGATCCGGCGTTTATGTGGGAGACACCTCGCGCCGAGTCCGCGAAATGATCTGGCAACAAGTCACCGATCTGTCGGAACAAGGCAATGCCGTCATGGCCTGGGCCACCAACACCGAATCCGGCTTTGATTTTCAAACCCACGGTGAAAATCGGCGTATCCCCGTTGAATATGACGGTTTGCGTCTGGTCTCATTTCTCCCCATCGAAGAGAAATAATCGTCAGCCAGGGAAAAACCCTTTCAGAGAACCAAAAACTTTGGTGGATTATTGCGTTTGGTTTTTTGTATTTAGAATCAATCATGTACACTTAGTGTGTTCCCCACATCCGTGGGGATGAACCGTGACATTATTGGCCGTTATTAATCAATACGTTGTGTTCCCCACATCCGTGGGGATGAACCGATTTTGGTCAGACGACCCTTTGACCGCCATCAGTGTTCCCCACATCCGTGGGGATGAACCGAAATATCGACAACACCAAACCCGAAAAGCGCCGTGTTCCCCACATCCGTGGGGATGAACCGTACCAAAAGGCAAGATAAACCCCCAACCCAACGTGTTCCCCACATCCGTGGGGATGAACCGGCCCAGGGCGGGCGGCGAAGGGCAAGGGGCAGGTGTTCCCCACATCCGTGGGGATGAACCGATCCAGCTCTTTGCCGCCAATGGTTTGTCTCAGTGTTCCCCACATCCGTGGGGATGAACCGCACTTTGCCCATAACAGGCTGCATCCATTTGTGTGTTCCCCACATCCGTGGGGATGAACCGACGGAGCTCCGAAAAAGGCAATAGATAATCTAGTGTTCCCCACATCCGTGGGGATGAACCGTCAGTAACATCGTGCGCTACTACATCAGCACAGTGTTCCCCACATCCGTGGGGATGAACCGTTTTCGTGACGCCACCCACGCTATCACGAGTTGTGTTCCCCACATCCGTGGGGATGAACCGCTAGAAATCACAAACCAGACCGTGCGCGAGCGGTGTTCCCCACATCCGTGGGGATGAACCGGCCATAGCCACACTTGGATCACGCTGTTAGCAGTGTTCCCCACATCCGTGGGGATGAACCGTCATCAGCGCACGTTGCTCTGATAACGAGCGAGTGTTCCCCACATCCGTGGGGATGAACCGCTCACAATTTGCACTCAGGGTGATCAGTCAGGGTGTTCCCCACATCCGTGGGGATGAACCGGCAATGAGCGCGGACATTAGAGCGATGGTGATGTGTTCCCCACATCCGTGGGGATGAACCGATAATTAACTCTTCCGACTTTGTATAAATCGACGTGTTCCCCACATCCGTGGGGATGAACCGGACATGGCTGAAGAGGAACTGGACAAAAAGAAGTGTTCCCCACATCCGTGGGGATGAACCGGTTGATGTCCCCGCCGAATACAAAGTTGGCGGGTGTTCCCCACATCCGTGGGGATGAACCGTCACTCCCGGAAAGGCCATCAGTAAACTTTTCGTGTTCCCCACATCCGTGGGGATGAACCGTCTCCAAACGCGATTGACAGGCTGTTAGCGGCCGTGTTCCCCACATCCGTGGGGATGAACCGATTGCAGCACAATCTGGCGACGCCTGTATGTCGTGTTCCCCACATCCGTGGGGATGAACCGCCCTCGCCTCGGCGCGCTCACCGTGCCGGACCGTGTTCCCCACATCCGTGGGGATGAACCGCCTGGTTAAAGGCTACCCGAGACAACACCCCCGTGTTCCCCACATCCGTGGGGATGAACCGGTAGCCTGGCTTTTGAAAACTACCATTTTAAAGTGTTCCCCACATCCGTGGGGATGAACCGTTCTTAAAAACTCGGCCAATGGCACTGGTACAGTGTTCCCCACATCCGTGGGGATGAACCGAAAATGAACCATCGGTTATGGTTAGGGAACGGGTGTTCCCCACATCCGTGGGGATGAACCGCAGGTGACGGTATCGAAGCAGGTGACGGTATCGGTGTTCCCCACATCCGTGGGGATGAACCGCAAATCCACTCTTCCCTCCCGGGGGTTTCCGGGTGTTCCCCACATCCGTGGGGATGAACCGTCCGAGCCCAAGCCTAGACCTCGACCTAGACCGTGTTCCCCACATCCGTGGGGATGAACCGCGTCATGACTGGGGGGCTATGGATGTTGATCGGTGTTCCCCACATCCGTGGGGATGAACCGTAGGTCTTCCCGGTGGTTTTGTTGGCGGAAATGTGTTCCCCACATCCGTGGGGATGAACCGCTCTCTTTCCGAGGGCATGGATTTTTCACCCGGTGTTCCCCACATCCGTGGGGATGAACCGTTTTCATGATATATCCACTGCATCTCATTTCTGTGTTCCCCACATCCGTGGGGATGAACCGGATCGTGCGATCGGTCAGCGTCTTTACGGCCTGTGTTCCCCACATCCGTGGGGATGAACCGGGCTTTGCCGGGATGTCGGCTGGGGTGCGTGGGTGTTCCCCACATCCGTGGGGATGAACCGCCCCTTCGATGATATCTCTAGCCTCTGCTGGTGTGTTCCCCACAAGCGTGGGGATGAACCGCTCTCTTATAATTTACGTGCGGTTGCCTGGCCATGATTGGCCTGTTGTAAAAGGGCGCCGGTTTCAACGGGAGTGAGCCCAAAAGGGGGAGGCTGGATGTTGTTGGTTACCGCTGCGGGGCTTGCTGTGATTGTGAGGGTTGGTATGGTTCGTGCGGCCTTTTTGGCCTGTGGCGCTTCACTTGATGTCTGTATCAATTTTGATAGATGTTGAATATCAATGCCTGTATGGCTTTTGAAGTTTGGTGTTCTCCGATAAAAATTCCCGTTTATCTGGTTTTTTGTGATCAGATAGTTTCGAAAACGCTGGTTCAATTTGTGGTCGATTTCTCCCGGGGTTTTCCAGAATTCCATCATTTTCCCCTGGAAGGTCATGCCCTCCATGTTGTAGACGGCGTGGCCTGAGGTCTTGACCGGTGTGCCGTGCAGGATGGAGGAGATCCCCACTGTGCTGTTTAGCAGGACGGTGCCTTTGGCATGGTTGAGCAGGGTGGGCAGGTGCAAGTCGTGAACATAGATAACTCGCTCCTTGCAGTTGAATTTGCAGGCAAGTTTGTTGATGAGCCGGGTGTAGTCCGAATAACCTCTGTCCAGAGGATGGTGTTTGATGACCAGCAGGCTGTCCTCAGGGGCGTGTTTGGAAAAAGAGGAAACGATTCTTCGGATGAACGCAGCTGCAGACGGCACGGATGACCAAGTCTTAATTTGGGCATCGTTGTGAACCTGTAGTGGGGCGAGAAAAAATTGTTTTGAATGCTGTGAGGTCAGTTTTTGCAGAACGTGGCGTTCGCGAATGCGGTAGTAATATTTCCGGAATGCCGCGCGCAGCCAGATTCCCATTTCGGTGAAAGGGCCGAAAGGTCGATGGTGAACGTAGTGTGGAAATTTTTTGCTCCCCAACCATCCGGCTAAATAATAGAGCGTTGCAAACCCGGCCATGTGACAAAATGAGTAGGGGGTGGATACGGGGGGGGGCACAGCCTGCTTGGCGGATTGCTTGTCGAAACCCTCGTAGGCTTCGGGGGTGCGGGGAATGGACGAGCGGCCGTTGACGCCATCTTTTTCGAGGGTGATGTAGTGCGGGCGAAGGTATCCTTCCTCAAACACATACACGTCAATGGCCAGTGCCTGCGCAACCTTATGAGCTGCCCGGTGATAGGAGCGTTCGTCGCCGAACAGGTAAATGGCGTCAACTTTCCTGTCGATCAGGTGTTGTTTCAGATAATTTGGCCAGGATTCGATAGTGCCGGTGTAATCCGCGCTGTTCTCGTCGTCGAAGAAAAAGTGATCACCCGCGTTGAGGTTTATTTTGTGAACGATGCTCCCGGATTCTCGCAAGTCTTTGGCGAGGCGTCGGAAAAAAGGCCCCATGGGTCCTTGAAGCAAGAGAACGTTACTTGCCATGCAACAGCCCACGGATAAGGTTGATTAGTTTCATTGCCATCCGACTGCTTGCGGGAGAGATAATCCGTATTTCATGGCGCGCGGTAGACAGCTGCATTTCAAGGGCTCCTATTGCCTTCTCGGGGTTGGTGAAGGCGCCAGAATGACCACTGATGTATTGCGGGTACAGTAGCATACAACCGGTTATTAATTCATCTACTGTTAGGGGGCGGGTTCTACGGGGTAATGTGTATTTGTCATGGGTGAGCCCCCATCCGGCATAAAAAGGCAGACCATAAGTGGTCACGGTCTTGCCTCTCAATAATCCTTCAAATCCAACCAGAGATGTCATGGTATGCACTTCATGGACTGCATTGAAACATTCCGATAGAGCCGTATCGGCAACAAGCAGATTATAGTTAAGTTTTTGTTGATGTTTTTTCTGTCCACGTCGATTTCCGCTCAGCACGTCCGGGTGCGGTTTGTAGATGATGTAGGCGTCGGGGGCGCTGTCCCTCACGGCTTGCAGTAGTTCCGCGTTGGTGCGGATATCCTGGCATCCCAGCCGGATGGAAGCGTCATCCTCCACTTGGCCGGGAACCAGGATGACGCGTTGTCCGGGTTTGGCCGAGTGGACCAGTGGTTTTCTCTTGCCCACGTTGTATTTGCTGATGCCGGATGAGACCAGTGAGTTTTTAATGGCATTGGCGCGTTGAATCTGTTGTTTTGTAAACGCTGTGTGTTCAAGAATGGTTTCAAGGTCACTGGGTTGGGTAGGGTCAAAATAGATTCCCTGCTTGTCCAACACTAGGGAGACGGGGGCGGTGAGGTCGGAGCCCAGCCCCACGGACCGCAGGAAACCGTCCTCCATGCGCCAGATGGGAATATTTTCCTTTTGGGCCAGAAGCCGGATGTTTTCAGTGTCGCGGATGCCCCACACCACGATGCGCGCATCTCTTTGCGGCAACCGGTGTTTGATCTGCCAGGCGCTGCGCACGAAATGCACCCGGTTCCACGGGCAGCGCAGGTAGCTTCGCACATAACCTCGTTTCCACAATGTAAAGCCGACACAGAATAGGGTGCCGCTGTTTTCGATAAAGTGGCGTCGCTGTAGGGTGAGGTGATCGATGATGTCTTCGATCTCACAAAGCTCGCCGCTTTCCGGATCGCGGTAGCGGCTGTAGAGGATGTAGGCTGCAGCAAAAATTTGTTCGATCGAACGTTTTTGTTGGCGTCTGGGGATGTTCTGCCGATCATCCGTCAGCCCCCAGCCTGCATAAAAAGGGGCGCCGAAACAGGTGACGGGTTTGCCCGCCATCAGCGCTTCGAAGCCCAGTTGCGAGGTGACCACATAGACCCGGTCAACCTGTTGCAGCAGGTCGATGGGATTACAATCCTCGGTCAACAGGCGCACACGTGGGTGGGTGTTGGCTTGCGCGAGATGGCTTTGTTTTTTACCGGCGATCACATCCGGGTGAATTTTCACCAGAATCTCGGCATCAGGATGCTCCGCTAGGGCGGCATCGAGCATCTGGCTGAAACTTTCCGGGCTGGCCAGGCCGTATTCAATGGAAAGATCACCTGCGGTTTGATCTACTACCAGAATGCGGGTTTTGTTTGTGGGTGCGAGCGTGATGTTGGGGCTGGAATTGTATTTGGACAGCCGGTTATCGACGATGTGCTGGATGCAGCGTTTCGCCCGTGCGATGAGCGCCCCGTGTTGCAGGGGGGCTTGTCCGGAATCGAGATACGCGCGCAGGCTGCTGAAGGGAGGTAAGTGCCCGGTGCTCATCTCATCGAACTGATTATTGAGAATGTGCTCCAGTCGGGAGGGGCGAGTGGCGTCGTAATACATCCCCAGGTCGTCCGCCACTATGGAAAGTGGTGGGTTATTGTCGACCCCCAATCCCACCGAGCGTAGAAAACCGTCTTCCAGGTTGAGGTAGGGAAGATGATGGGAATCTGCGTAACGTCGGGCCGCGTTAGTGTTGGTCTTCAGTCCCCAACCGACTACGATTTCCTGGAATGCTCCCGAGGGCGGGGGCGGGAAAAACGCGCGTTTTTTCGAAACGGAATCCACGCCAAGCAAGCTGGCAAGGTGGGGGATCTTGAAGATCCCCCGTGAAAACGTGACAGCGGAGATTAGGCGCATCGGGGTGGTGCTGGCAGTTTTTTGGGAGGTTGCGAAAAGCCCGATAGCTGTTTTATTGCGGGAGAATTCCGCGCTTGACCAAGGCTTCAAGCAACTGATCGATGCATTCGTCCAGTTTTTTGTTTTCGGTGTCGATGCTGATTTCCGGATTTTCCGGTACATCGTAAGGTGAGGAAATGCCTGTGAAGTGAGGAATTTCCCCTGCGCGGGCACGTTTGTAAAGGCCCTTTACGTCGCGTTTTTCACACTCCTCAATAGAGCAGTGGCAGTAGACTTCGATGAAATCATCGCCGTCAAACAGTTTTCTGACGTTGTCGCGGTCATCCTTAAAAGGTGAGATAAAAGCCGTGAGGGCGATGGCGCCAGCGTCCACAAACAGCTTCGCCATTTCGCCAATTCGGCGGATATTTTCCTTGCGATCATCGGTGCTGAACCCGAGGTCGCTACAGAGACCGTGACGCACGTTGTCGCCGTCGAAAACGTAGGTGTGACAGCCCTTTTGGTGGAGCTGTTCTTCAAGAGCGTGGGCCAGGGTGGATTTTCCGGAACCAGAAAGCCCCGTAAACCACAGCACCACAGATTTGTGCCGGTTGAGTTTTTCCCTGCGCTCGCGGGTGACAGTAGCGTGATGCCAGACAATATTGTTATCCATTTCGGTCCCGGATGGTGTAGTTGAATAGGTGGCGAATATTACCAGCAATGACGCGAACGCGGAAGAACAGGAAGGGTAGGGAGACCGGTACGGGAGTCTCTGAATCCCGGCATATGCTGGAATCCAGGACACATTAACCTCGGTTGAGCGAAATGGCGCTAAATAAAGTTGATGTGCTCCGGCGGGTTTTTGATGTCCCACAGAAATTTATTGACGTAATCCTGCCGACAGCCGATGGCGCAATCCTTGTGTACGTCCACCGATTCGGCGATGTCTTTGTGCACGGCCCAGTAGCGGTCACTGTTGACCAAGTCATAAAAGGAGCCGTCGTGTAGGTCGCCGATGTAAAAACGTTCTTTGTTGAAGAACGGGCCGCAGGGATAGATTTTGCCGTTACCGGATATCTGCAACAGGAAGGGCGTGCCCAGGCAGACGTCGTACTTACGATAACCGTTGCGGTACAGTTCAGTTTCGCCACTGGCGTTGATTTTGTTCCACTTGGCCTGCACCACGTAATCGTCCGTGGACATGGCCTCGGCCTGTTTCAGCACGTCTTCAATGGTGGCGTAATTATCGTAGTCGATACCGATTTCCTTGTACTCGGAATCCGAGCAGTGCTTGATGACGAAGTAGTCCACGCCCAGTTCTGCGCCCAGTTCGGCCTCGGCCAGTACCTGGTCGTAACATTCGGGAATCAGCACCATTTGCAGGCCGATAGTGCATTGGTAGTTATGTTCCTTCTTGATGGCCACCAGAGCACGAATTTTTTCCACCAGCAGGTCGAAGTTTTTGGCCTTGGACTGGTGCACACGCTGGAAACCTTCCGGCGTACCGGCGGAGAGATTGAAACGAATCCATGACATGTTAGCCAGCAGGTCGTGGGCACGGTCCATGTCCAGCAGTAGGCCGTTGGTGGCCATGGAGGTGTCGATGCCCAGCTTTCCGGCCAGCGCGGTGGCATCGTACAGTGCGGGGTTGAGAGTGGGTTCGCCATCGCCAATGAACCCCATGGAACGCACGCCGAGGCGGGCGCTGTCTTCGATGTAATTCAGCAGCGCGTCGCGTTCAATCATCTTGCCCTTGGTCATGTTTTGCACCACGGCATAACAGTAAATACAGGCCGTGTTGCAGAACTTGGTCAGGCCCATGTCGATGTGCACGGGCGCGAAACGTTCACCATTCTGCCAGGCCATGACCCGGTCGAGGTGATGCAGCATTTTATGGCCGTCAAAACGGAAGCGTTCGCTCTGATTACGATAACTGGGCCCCGTGAATTGGTTGGGCACGCTGGCTGGCTGTTCCGCATCCAGCCGCACCAGTCCCACTTGATCCTCCACGTGCACCAGCTCGATTTGCTGGTCCTGCAACACGTGCACCGAAGCACTTTGGGTATTGCCGGATTCCAGTTCACTGCGGTCCACGATGTCGTTGGACGTGCGCAGTTTGTGGCCGGGGCGGTGGGCGCGCGGCGCGTCGTCGGGCAGATCGGTTTGCACAGCATTGCCGAAGCGGTTGGTCTGTGTGTTATCTGACATGATGTGTTTCCTTCTCGTGGAATGTGTTTTTAAAACGGGCCGCGATAATCGGGGTTGGGGATGTCCGGTGGTGTGGTCGGCAGCAATTTCTCCAGTTCACGATGCTCCGCCTCGCCGATGCTGATGCCGCACTGGCGTAGAGCCTGTTCGGCGATGTCCACCGCCGTGGGATAGTAGTGTGCGGCCCAGACGTGGGACGTGGGGCAGGGCAGGTCCGGCAAGGTGACGCTGACGGGTGCCGCTGTCAGGTGATCGAAACCTTGTCGCACCACGCGGGAGATTAGTTCTCCGGCCACCCCAAAGCTTTGGTGCCCGGTGTCCGCCACCAGCAAATGCCCGGTTTTGGCCACCGAGCGTAATACTGTCGGCACGTCCAGCGGGCTGACGCTGCGCATGTCGATGACCTCGGCCTCGATTCCTAAATTGGCCAGCGCACGGGCGGCATGCAAGGCCTCGATGGTCATGAATGAAAAGGCCGCGATGGTGATGTGACGGCCTTCGCGCCGTACCCGGGCTTTGCCCAGCGGGGTCTCAAAATAGCCGTCGGGCACTTCGCCACGCACTGGGTGAATCCAGCGGTGCTCGATGAAAATCACCGGATCGTCATCGGCCACTGCCGCGCACAACATGCCTTTGGCATCGTCGGGGAATACCGGCATAACTACTTTTAGCCCCGGAATGTGCGCGAATAGGCTTTGCAGACTTTGTGCATGCTGCGGCCCCTGGCCCCAGCCCCGGCCGACGATGCAGCGCACCACCAATGGCACGCTGGCCTGGCCCGCGAACATGTAACGCCACTTGGCGGCATTGTTGACGAGCTGGTCCATGGCCAGCAGCGCGAAGTCGATGCGCTGGTGAACCATGATGGGCCGCAGGCCGCTGATGGCTGCACCGATGCAAATTCCCGTTAGCCCGTTCTCCGACAGCGGCATGTCCAGCACTCTTTCTGCGCCAAACCGGTCACGCAGGCCGGTGGTGGTGCCGAAGATGCCCATGGGGTCGGGCACGCCTTCGCCGATGAGCAGGGTGCTGGGGTCGCGCTCCAGGCACAGGGCCAGCGCGTCGTTCAGCGCCTCGGCACCGCTTTGTTCGCGACTGTTCGTGGTCTGCTCCGCCTTGAGTGATGACTTACTGGGCATGGAGGTGCCTATGCATGTTTTCCACCGGCGGCAGTGGGGCGCTGATGGCGGTGTCGAAGGCAATATCTATTTCTTGTTGGATGTTTCGTTCCATGTTGTGCAGCTCGGTTTCGGTCAGCAACTTTTGGCCGCGTAGGTGTTCCTGCTCGCGCTGGATCGGGCAGCGCGCCAGCCAGGCGGCCTGTGCCTCGGGGCTGCGGTAGCCCAGTTGATCGTCGATGTCTGGGCCGCAGTGTTCGCGCCAGCGCCAGGTGTGCAGCTCAAGAAATTGCGGGCCTTCGCCTGAGCGCGCGCGTTGTGTCGCTTCGGCGGCGGCGGTCTGCACAGCACGCACGTCGTTGCCATCCAGGTTGCTGGTCTGTAGTCCATGCGCGGCGGCGATACCGTGAATGGGACGTTGCGGCTGTCGGTCGCCTAACGCGGTGTAGACGGCGTAGTCGTTGTTTTCACACACGAATAAAATGGGTAATTGGTGCAAGGCGGCGAAATTCATGGATTCGTGCAGCACGCCTTCTTCGAAACAGCCGTCGCCGAAAAACAGCGCGATCACACGGCCTTCGTTGCGTAACGTGCTGGCCCATGCCGCGCCCACTGCCACTGGCACGGTGCCGCCGACGATGGGCGTGGAACCCATGAATCCTGCGGCTTGATCAATCAGATGCATGGAGCCGCCACGGCCTTCGCAGCAGCCGGTGACCCGACCATAAAGTTCGGCGATCATGCGGGTGAGGTCGCCACCTTTGGCCAGATAATGGCCGTGGGCGCGATGGCCGCTGAACACGTGGTCGTCTTTTTTTAGTGCCGCCGTTACGCCTACGGCGGTGGCTTCTTGTCCGATGCACAGGTGCATCGGACAGCGCATTTCCTGCTCCGCGTAACGCTTGGCCAGCGCCTCTTCGATGCGGCGGATGCGTAACATGCGGCGCAGCAGTGCGTGCTCGTTTGTGTTGGATGTGGTTTCGGGCATGTTTTTTGTTTCAGTTTAAAGAATCCAACGTAAAGACGCAGAGGTGCAAAGATTGCAAAGGTTTTTAAATAAAAAGAATTTTCTTTGTGTCCTTTGCACCTCTGCGTCTTTGCGTTGGATTGTCATTTATTTACATTCCCGATGTTGAGTTCAGGTCTGGATCGCGTGCGATTGGTGGGCTATGCCCTTGGGTGCACCCTACAAAACTCCGGCTCCTACTTTAACAATGTCGCCATGTATTTGCGGAACTGCACTGGGTCCACTGGCTCGCGGTTGCACACGGTTTGCACGTTCATGGCTCCGGCGATGCTGCCAAAAAAACCGGCAATATCTGCTGGCACGTCTGCCGCCAGGCATAGACCGGCGATGGACAGAAAGGCATCACCGGCGCCGATGCGGTCCACCACCCGTCCGGCCAGCGCGGGGATGGCGTGGCTGTTGTCACCTTCCTGCATCAACACGCCACGGGTGCCACGGGTGACGGCGAGGTGTTTGGCATCGAGATGTTCGGCGATGGTCCCGGCGATGGTTTCGATGTCACCGTGACGGTCACCGGCCGCCATGCGCAGCTCGGGTTCGTTGAGGGAGATGAAGTCGGCACGCGG
The DNA here is from genome assembly GCA_013151575.1 of Gammaproteobacteria bacterium. Classification (GTDB taxonomy): domain Bacteria; phylum Pseudomonadota; class Gammaproteobacteria; order SZUA-152; family SZUA-152; genus SZUA-152. The sequence goes on along the minus strand of JAADHZ010000009.1, from coordinate 12,902 downwards.
GTAGCGGGTGATCACGTGATAACCGCGATTGCCGCTGTTGACCTGGGTGTTGACGGCGAGGAAACGCGCCCCTCGGGTCAGACTGTTGACGATGCCTTGGGTGATGAAGCCGTTGCCGAAGTCCGGCACGATGACGGCGTCGAATTGCGCCAAGTGTTCATCCAGCCACTGGCTGATGTCGCTTTCCATGTCGGCGGAGGTGAGGGCTTCACCGCCGAAATACACTTCGAACAGCTTGCTGGCGTCGTCGCCGATGTAGCGTCGTTTGACCAGGGTGTGGCTGGCTGGGTTGGTGAAAAACTGAGCGGACACATTGCCGCGCAGGTGTTCGCGAATAAAGCCTTCGTGCGTTTCTTGCCCGCCGAGGCCACCGAGCAGGGTGACGTTGTGCGCAAAGCCAGCGACGTGGTTGGCCACGGCGATGGAGCCGCCAGCGAAGCGTTCGCTGCTGTCGTATTGCACGGAAAGCACGTTGCCCTTGCCGGTCTGGCCCAGGGAGCGGGTGTAGTGATATTCGTCGATGATGATGTCGCCTACCACCAGCACGTCGAGATCGGCCAGGCGTTCGAGGCTGGTGTTCAGGGTGCTGTGGTCGTGGCGTCGGCGAAAGGCCTGTATGAATTCACGTACGTCGTCACCCAGCGCGCTGAAGTGTTCGTTGAGCAGGGTGCTGGAGCTGAAGGTGGCTTCCTGGGTGAAATGGATGCGGCCGCCGGCGGCTTCCACTGCTTCTTGTTCACGTCGGATATTTCCCGTTACGTCGTCCTGCGCGCGGATATAATCGCTGCCTTTCACGTACACGTGAGGGCGCAGGGCCTCGATGACATTAACGGCAGTCTCCTGACTATTAATGGCCACGCCGTCCACGCATTCCAGCGCGGCGATGCTTTCTGCGCGTAGGGCCTCGGTGAATACCGGGCGGTCCGGCCCTTTGTTGACGAAGGGGTCAGCTGTCAGCGTTACCAGCAGCCGGTCGCCCAGTTTGCGGGCCGCCTGCAAGTGTTTAATGTGGCCCACGTGCAGGAGATCGTAAGTGCCGTGGCAAAGCACGATGCGTTCACCACGATGGTGGCAGCCAGCGGCGAAATTGGCCAGGGCGTCCAGGCTCATGTGTTTGCTCGCCGGGGTGGCGGTGGGTGCCGTTGGGTTTAGTTTGACGACGCGGCCCTCGTTGCGGTTAGCCATGGTCTTCTTCGCTCCAGTCCATTGCCAGCAGGTCCGCGACGTAGTGCAGCAGGAACAGGTGGCCGATTTCCACCATGCCATAGTCGTCGGAATCTAACCAGTAGTTGATGTCACCCATGCCGCGCAGCGGGTTATCGGCTTTGAAACCGGAGAGTGTGACCACGGTGGCTGCACGTTTGCGGGCGGCTTCGCAGGCATTGCGAATATTGGCCGATTGCCCCGAGCTGCTGATGGCGATGAGCACGTCATGTTTCGTCATCAGCCGTTCCACGCGGCGCGAAAAGGCGTACTCGTAACCGTAGTCGTTGCTGAAGCAGGTGAGGGTGGACGAGTCGTGCAGGGTCATGGCGCGCAGCCCGCCGACATTAAAAAAGTCGGTCACCGCGTGGCTGGCCACCGCTGCGCTGCCGCCGTTGCCGATGATGTAAACACTGCCTGCGTGGGCGCGGGTGTCGGTGAGCAGACGGGTGAGCGTTTCGATGCCTCGGTCGTGGGCTATGGATTGTGCGTTTGCCCCGCTGAATTTGCCGTCGCTGACGATACTGGAAAATTCGGAGGCATTGGCGCCCAGACTGGTGCGTGTGAGCATGTCAGTTGTCTCCCAGGTATTTGAACCAGCTTTTGGTGGCCTGGTGAATGGAGCCTGCATCCCACAGCGGCGCTTCACGCCACAGTTCGATGGATTCCAGCATGTGGCCCACGCCGGTGGAAAAATCCACTTTGGCCTGCCAGCCCAGTTGCGCGTGAATGCGACTCACGTCAGCGAAGGTGCAGTCGGGTTCGCCTGGGCGTTTGGGAATGTATTCCACGTCGCCGCCGAGGTGGCCCACCAGTTCGTTGATGCTGTAGTGGTGGCCGCTGCCGACGTTGAAAATCTCACCACTCACGTGTGATGCGGCGGCGGTGGTAAAGGCGTCCGCCACGTCGGTGACGTAGGTGAAGTCCCGGCTTTGTTTCCCATCGCCCACCACAGTGTAGGCCTTGCCCGCCAGCTTCTGCGCGAGGAAAACACCGAACACCGCGCCGTAGGCCCCGGTGGTTCGGGAGCGCGGGCCGTAAACATTGAACAGGCGCAGGGACAGGGCGGGCAGGCCGTAGACCTGCGCCCAGTGCAGGACCATTTCTTCGCCCAAATATTTAGTGAGGGCGTAGGGGTACTGCGATCGGGTCTCGGCGTCTTCCGGCGTGGGGTAGGTATCCGGGATGCCATAACAGGAAGAAGACGCGGCATACACCAGCCGTTTGATGTTTGCCGCCCGGCTGCATTCCAGCACGTTGAAAGTGCCTTGCACATTGGCGGCATAGTAGATGTCGGGTTGTTCGATGGAAGGCACGATGTCAGCTTTTCCGGCGAGGTGGAACACCCAGTCCACACCGATAAAGTGGGGGGCGATGGCCTGCTTGTCGGTGATGTCGGCTTGCACCGTTTGCAGCCCCGGCGCATCGGCCACGGTGGCCAGGTTTTCCCAACGACCGCTGGAGAGATCGTCCAGCGCGATGACTTGGTGGCCGTCGTTGATCAAGCGTTCCACCAGATGGCTGCCGATGAACCCGGCGCCGCCGGTTACCAATGTTTTCACGGCTGTTCCTCTTTTTTTAAATACGGGAAGCTCGGTTCAATGTGTTTTCGTCATTCTGGCGCATGCCAGAATCCAGTGGCTATCTGAATTTCTCTGGACTCCGGCATACGCCGGAGTGACGACAACAAAATTAATCAAAGCCTCCTGCTTGTTAAGGTTCAAAGGGTAAGGTCACAAAGGTGAATCAGATGAAGTTGACGTGTTCCACGTTGTTAGCGTCCAGCGCGTGCAGATAACGGTTGATCTCATCCATGCGGCAGTTGGTACGGCACTCGCGGATATCCAGCTGATCCCGCACATGGTGAAAATTGGCCTCTCGCTTTTCGCCCTGCCAGATGGCCTCAAAGCTCTGCTCGTTGAGATTACCGTAATTGAAGCGCTGATCGGTGAGATAGGCACTGCAACCGTACACGGAGCCGTCGGCCATCACGTAGGCCCAGAAAAATGGTGTGGCGCTGCAGCGTGGATAGCGTTGTTCCTGTTGCTCACCGAGTTTGCGCATGGTGTTGCCGCGAAACACCACGCTGAAGTTGTCGCGATTCTCCGCCGCCAGTTCGTTGGCCAGCTGGTCCATATCCTCGTAGGTCATGCCCTCGTAGGTGTGGGTATTGCTGAACAGGTGCTGGGAGTAGGGTTTGACCACCAAATAATCGAGGCCGATGTCATCACGGCACAATCTTGCCAGTTCGACCATTTCGTGCCGGTTTTCCGGCAGCAGCAGCGATTGTGCACCTAGGGTGCAGCGGTAGCCGTGCCGGTTGCGGCGCTCCACCAGACGTTGCAGATTGGCGATGGCTTTGTGGAAATCATCGGCGCGGGTCTGGTGAATATCGGCGTAGGTGTCGGCGCTGCCAGCATTCACCGAGGCCTTGAACCACGACACATGGGGCAGGGCACGGTCGAGGAATTTATCGGACACCACGGTGGCGTTGCTGGTGATGGCGGTGTCGATGCCGCTGTCGGCGCAGACCTCGATCATCTCCGGCAATTGTTTATGCAACAGGGGCTCGCCTTCGCCGGCAAACATGATGCTCTTCACGCCCAGTTGCCCCATTTCCTGCAGCCTGGGAGTGATCTGTTCCAGATCGAGGCGCTTGGCCTGATAGCCGATGTAGTCCACCGCGCAAAACTTGCAACGATGGTTGCAGGCTCCTACCGGTGACATCTCCACATAAACAGGATACACGCTGCGTGCCGCGTCCCAGTTATCTCGTGCATCCAGCCATTGGGCCACGCGATGAGGGTGGTAGATCAGCTTGTGGCTGTCGATGGCAAAGCGGTCCGTGGCCGGTGTTGGAGCGGGTGATGCCGTTGAGCGGTTAAGCGAAATGGCGGGTGATGATTTCATAACGTCCTTCAACGGCTTGCTGTTATATTGTGGAATGCATAAAGCATATTTTGTGCCAAAAGAGAGAGAGGTTTGGCCCGAAGATAGTAAACTGGTTGATCCGAAATGAAAACATCCACTACTCCGTCCAAATTTGTCATCATAAGTGTTTAAAACATCGGTTTTAGCCGGACAGCTTTGGTGAGAGCCATTTGCGAGTCTTATTCTAAGGCAGGCGATGCTAGGCATCTCAATGGCCTGGAAGTCATGCCACGTGTCTGCAAATGTGAGGTTTATGGTGCATTGCTAGTTTGGGTGAGAAAAAAGGGAGGTGTTTCGGCAGGAAGCGGCCAAACTTTTCATCAAGGGTACACTTCACGATAATAGCTCGGAAAGTACATTGCTGATTGGTAACAAAACCAGTGAGTCGAGTGCCACCCAACACAAAGTGTTAGGTGGTTTTGTAATAAATGCATGGGCAGAACAGGTTGATAGAATGACGAATTTTCGAGTTCCATATATTGATTTAAAAGCGGAGTTCAGCGAGCTGAAAGATGGGTTAATCGATGATCTGGTGACTGTCGGTGAAAATGCACGTTTGATCTTGCGTCAGGAAGTGCAACAGCTAGAAACGACAGCTGCGGAGTATTTAGGCGTTGAACACGCTGTAGGTGTTGGGAGTGGCACTGATGCGCTCATGCTGGCCTTGAAAGCTCTGGGTATTGGTTCCGGTGACGAAGTTATTACGGTTGCCCACACGTTTGTTGCGACCATAGCGGCTATTGCCAATGTGGGGGCAATTCCAGTTCTGATCGATATTCAGGATGATTTCAATATTGACTCGACGTTGTTGGAGGAGGCCATAACCAGTGCGACACGAGCAGTTATGGTGGTGCACATGAACGGCCGTTGCTGTGAAATGAAACCGATTCGTGAGTTGTGTGAACGTTATGGTCTTGAGTTGGTAGAAGATGCCGCCCAGGCATTTGGGAGCCGATATTCTGGGCAGGCAGCAGGCAGCCTGGGGGCTTTTGGCTGCTTTAGTTTTCATCCAATGAAAATTCTTCACTGCTTTGGTGACGGAGGACTGGTGACGACGAATGATGCCGGTTTGGCGGACACTGTCCGCATGTTGCGTAATCATGGGCAACGTACCAAGGATGAAATTATCATGTATGGTGTTAATTCCCGTCTGGATAATTTACAAGCGGCTTTCCTTTTGCGTTCGATAGCCCGACTGGATGGAGAGATTGAGCGAAGACGAGAGATAGCCAGCCGTTATCATCACGGGTTGGAGGGGATGGCAGGCGTTGATTGCCCCGAAATGGATGGCGATGGTCATTTTGACGTTTTTAGTTCTTATGTCATCAGAAGCAGGAAACGTGATCATCTGAGTTGCCAGTTACGGGCAAAAGGCATTGAGGTGTTTTCTCACTGGCCGGTGCCAAATCATCATCAGCCTGCTCTGGGTCTGACGAATTTTAAATTGCCGGTGACGGAAAAAATGTCGAAAGAAGTTTTGTCATTGCCAGTCCATGGGCAGCTGTCAAATGATCAGGTCGATTATGTGATTGAGGCTATTCGCGATGGCGACTAAGACAAAAACGATTGTGGTCACCGGAGCCGCCGGGTTTGTTGGGGGGCATCTGGTCAATGAATTTTCAGGTCGGGGTTACCGTGTCATAGCGGCAGACCTGCAATCCGATACGCTTGACCGCTATGCGCAGTTGCCGAATGTGGTATTGCGGGCGGGAGATTTGACGGACTTGAATTATTGTTCCGACTTAATCTCAGGTGCTGATGGTGTTGTTCATTGCGCTGGAGCGAGTCGCGTGAGTAGCGCAGTAAACGCCCCTCTGAATGCTCTGAAATCGACTGTATTGGCTAGCGGAAATCTGTTTGAAACGATCCGACAACAAGGCGATAAATGGCTGGTCGTCACGAGTACGCGAGAAGTTGAAAACAACGCTGTCGCTGCGGGAAACTCCAGTGCTTTGGCTGATCTCTACGGTATTTGCAAGTTTACAGTGGAACAGCTTGCGCGGAGTTTTTGTCTTGAGGCGGGTATCCCGTTGGTGATCTGTCGATTATCCGATGTGTATGGTTCACAAAGGGATCACGCGAATAAATTGCTACCTATTTTTTTGATGCGTAGTCTTGTGGGTGATCCACTGGAGATTCGGGATACAGCGACGAAATATTGCTTTACGCACATTGATGATGTTATTGCAGGAATCGCAGGTGCGGTGAAGCAGCTGGAGGATGGTCAGATCAGATTCCAGTTAAGAAAAATATGGGGAGAGCGTTGGATCACCGCGCCCGAACTTGCGCAACTCATCAAGGAAATATCAGTTTCTGAATCACGACACGTCATTTCCCCAATGGCGCCTGGAGCACAATTTTCGGCCTCGCTCGATAAAGACACTCTGTGGGATTTTTCGGAAACGATTTCGCTTGAAGAAGGCCTCAAGCGAATGTCAAACTTTCAAAGTTAGATTTTTCTGTAGGCGCCCTGGATATGCAAGAGCAAGATTATGTGATGGTTACTGGTTTTTTTGCATGACTGGAAAAATGGCCTTAATCATGCCGCGGGATACGGCCTTTTATCGCCAGCTTGCAGTGCAAATGGGAAGGGGGTTTCAGCAAGTGGGTTGGACAGTAGTCACTGGTTATTCGTTAATGACGGGTGGTGAATTGCTGCGCTTTTGTGAGGAGTTCCGGCCAGACGTATTGTTTGAGATGAACCGGCCTCGCCGGGAAATTCCAGAATTGCCGCATTATATTCGACATGTTGCATGGATTGTCGATACCAATGGCCAACCTAATGAATATTTTTCAGGCAGTGAAATCACCTACTATTGGGGCGCTAACTGGTTGTTAGGAAGGCCAGATTCTATGAATGGTTTTTCCGCTTGGCTACCTCCGGGCGTGTGTGCAGAAGATTATCGTTATGGAGTAAGACGCAAGGCCTGTGATTTTTCCTATGTTGCGCATATGCCTCGGTCGTGGACACAGGAAGAAAAAAATCGTGTTGTCAGCAAGGGGAATCCTAAACTTCGATTTGGTGATTTATTGGAAGATATTGACTTGCAACTTCGTGAGAGGGATCTAACTGGCTTTTCTAACGATGATTACCTGGCGATGGCGATATCTATAATCTGCGCTCTCGGAGGTGAAGAAATAGAGTTGGATGAATCGCTTCGTTATGATTTGGGTTGCAAGGTGCTGAGGCTACATACGCGTCAGATGATGGCTGCTTTGGCCTTAAAGAGCAGTTCCTCTATCAGGTATTATGGGTCGGAAGGCTGGTTGGCTTGGCCAGAGTACAAAGATTTTTACAAAGGTTTTTTGAGTCAGGCGGAACAGCTGCGAGAAGTTTATCAAAATAGCCGAATTAACTTGCATGATGGTGTTGGTATCCACTTCCGCTCCATGGATTGCATGGGATCTGGTGGTTTGTTGTTCTATCGCGGCTCATCCGATGATGATTCGTATGGCGGGATGCATACTTTCTTTGAACCGGATAAACATTTTATCCGCGTCGATGAGGAGTCTTTTTCGGATAAGGCGAGCTTTTATCTCAGTCGCCCAGATATTTGCCAGAAGATAGGTCAATGCGCTTCAGATTTGGTGCACAGTAAGCATAGCTGGAGGCAACGAGCGTTGACGGTCACCAATGATTTGGCTGCCTTGTGAAATATGCGGGTTTTGTTGTTCTATAGTGTGCGGGAGTGTTCGGAGCTCTGCTTCCACTATAGCGAACAATATTTTCCACGTGTAATGGATTGCTCAGAGATTGCCTAGATGAAAAAACTAAAATTTGCAGTTGCGGGAACGGGAGCCTATCTGAAGGAGGGGTTAATCCTCCTGGAAAAAAATAATTATACGCCGGAATTTGTCATCGATGATTCGACAAAAATTATTTCAAAAAAAAATGAAATAGAAGAACGAAACGTTGATTTATTAATTTGTCTCGCACATCCCAACATTCTTACAAAAAGAGAGATTTCACTCTTCGAGAAAGGAGGGATTAACCTACACCCCGGTTTGCCGGCTTACAGAGGAAGGCATCCGGTGAACTGGATGTTAATTGATGGGGTAAGAGAGATTCCTATCGCAGTCCATTTCATAAATGAAGGAATCGATACCGGTGATATCCTGATGCAAGATTCAATTTTTGTTGCGCGGGATGATGATTATAGTTCAGTGTTGAAAAAAATAGTAGATACAGGTATTCCCCTTATTTTTCATGTATTAAAACAAATAGAAAACAACTGTTTTTATTCAAAAAAACAACATAAATCACTGCTGGAATATACTCTTAGGAGAACCCCGAAAGACAGCTTATTGGACTGGAATAAGACCGGGTATGAACTGCATAATTTCATTCGTGCATTGATTGATCCCATGCCAAATGCATTTTGTTTCACTGAAAGTGGAGAAAAAGTCCAGCTTCAATATTCCTTTCGCGGCAAGCGAGTTGGAGAAGTTTTGGCGCGAACGGATGATAGTCGATATGTTATATCTACAAAAGATGGGGTTATTTTTGTCAAAATCGACAAGGAATTGAAAGTTGGCGAAAGGCTTGCCTTTGGCGTCCAATGATAGTTTCCATGGTTAAAAAACGTAATAGCGTTTGTCACAATCAAATGGAAACCCTAATTATATGAAAAACAGCCATGGCAATGTACAGGCGTTAAAAATAGCAATATTTTTCCCGCATAAAACCGCTTTTTATCAGTATTTGTTGCATGCAATGTGTCGTGGTTTCGAAGAGCTGGGGGTAGAGGTCACCGGGCATTGTGGCCTACTGCCAGAAGGTGAATTGGTTAATTTTTGTCTCAACTATAAGCCAAATATTGTTCTTGAGATGAATAGAGCGAGGTGTGATGTTCAGGGTCTTCCAAAAAACGTGACTCATATTTGCTGGCTTGTGGATTTATGGGAAAAAAGTGTCGATCAATATTATGGTAGTGAAATGATTTTTTTCTTTGATCCAACCTGGAAAGATTACTATCCTTTTGAAAGTGAATTTTTTTGCGATTACTTGCCGCCTGGCGCTTGTACGAAAAATCAAGGCATAAACAGAACAGAAAATATAAAGCATGATTTTTCATTTTCAGGGCATATACCCAAACCGTGGAACGAAGACGAACTGAATCGAAAAATTTCCTTTGAAGGTGGACCTTCTCTTCGGTTTGGGGAATTGTATCAAGCGGTTTTGACTGAGTCTGCGCATGCTTCTTCCTGCCTACCTCCAAGCAAAGCTGTTGCAAGAATTAATAGATTAATACGGCGAGGATGCCGAGTCCCTCGAGTAAAGCGACTAAATAAAGACAATGGTTTATATCAACTAGTAAAGTATCTCCATGGGACCTTATATTACGATGTTAATACCAGGGTGGTACGCATGTGGGGGCGCCAACAGCTTGTTCAGCAAGCAATTAACATATCTGACTCTGTGGGTATCTATGGTACAAAAAACTGGGCGGACTGGGAACAATATCGTAAATACTATAAGGGTATGGTGAATAACCCGGAAGATTTAACGAGTGTGTACAGTGGGAGCCGCATCAATCTGCACCAAGGGGTTGGTATGCATTTCAGGGTTATTGACTGCATGTCTGTTGGTGGGGCCGTTTTTGTTATGCGCAGGCAAGAAAAAATAACAAACGGTGAAATTGGTGATTATTTTGAGGATGGCGTGCATTTTGTGTCATTTGACATCGACTCTTTCGCTGAGAAAGCTAGTGAATTCCTGGCGAACAAACATAAACAACAAAAAATCGGGAAAGCTGCTGCGGAAGTAATAGCGGCATCACACACTTGGCGCCATAGAGCAGAAAAGATAATAAATGACTATAGAAGGTTGTAGGGAATAATCTAGTGACTGAATTCGCGTGAAATCACCATGATTTCTCGTCACTGTTCTGTGTCCGGAAAATCCATGTCTTTGCAGGTGATTCCTTCCTAGGTGTGGGTGTTACTTAACGGGTGTTAGAAATCAATGGGCCATCCTTTAGTTAAGAAAACTAGTTGGGGGCCGCTCTTGTTAATTTCCGCCTACATGTCGATGACATTGATAAAGACTAAATTGGCGGCATCATCTGCGATTGTGTCAAGGGAGATATTCTGTGGTTATGTCGGTAGGTTCAAAAAAAAGTTGCGCCTATTCTGAAAAAGAGTTTCATCATTACATCGGTATAGACGACAGGCCCTGGCTGCATCTTGAAATATCGCTTGGCTGCAATATCCGTTGTGCTATGTGTACCTTTCATGAACAGCTGGAAAAAGTGACGTGGACATCATTGTCCGATGTGCAAGACTTGGGAGACGAGCTGAATCGTTTTGGGGTCGTTCACCTCGGTGATGGGAGTGAACCGTTGGTCAATCCGGATTGGTATCAGATTGTTTCCCATATTTCTCAATTGGGGGCGAAAGTTTCGCTGCAAACAAATGCTAAATTGATCCGTGATATTAAGTCAGCCGAGCGTATTGTAAATTCTGGTCTGCATTTGTTGAGTATTTCTATCGATGGTATGACTGATAATACGGTTTCTCGTATACGAGAAGGTATAGATTTTTCCACAATCGAACAGGCGATTGTACTTATAAACCAGGCGAAGAAAAAACTAGGGTCGGAAACCCCTCATTTGACGGCAAATATAGTCGCCATGTGTAGCAATTTGTCCGAAATTCCGGATTTGATCAGTTTTTTGCTGTTTCATGACTTTATCAAAGCCCGTATTGGCTTCCTTGAACTTCGTCAAGAAAACTCACAGCTTGTGTCTGAACTCTTGATTTATGATAAAGCTAGGGCTAAACAAACTATTGCTATGGTATATCAACGAATGGATGCTCATCCTCAGCCATTTGTGCTGGATGCAGAATTATTTGGAGAAACGGAGGGCATGTCCAAGCGCAATGCGTGTACTGCCTACAGGGATCACATCTATGCTCGCCATGATGGTGAAATGTTCGCCTGTTATGGGAAAAGACGGCTAGGTAACTTGTTTGCCGACGGTGTGGATACCTGTTTGACCTCGGAAGAATACGCCGATCATGTGGAAACGGTAACGACTCCGGGAAATAATATTTGCAGTGCCTGTAGTTTTTGTCGTGTGATGTCATTTGATGTTGTTGATGACCATTTTGGTTCCGAAGCCGTGTCCTATTATTCTCGTGAAACAATCATTGCCTCTTTACAATATGTAAAAGAGGGAGGTAACGCGGAGGACTACTGGCGTGATTACTACATAGCCAGGAATGGGGGGGTTCAGTGTTGATCGAATCTGAGCAGGAACTCTATGAGCGACTGGGTATTGCGAAAATAAAACGTATCCACTTGGAAATCTCTGAGGGCTGTAACATTAGTTGCCCTATGTGCACATTCCATGATGGTCTTGGAAAATATACCTGGACAGAGATTGGCGATGAGGCTGATTTGGGAGCGATAGGTGCCCGGTTTGGCGGTGTGCATATCGGTGACCGAAGCGAACCACTCATAAACCCTCGCTGGGACAAGATCGTTTCGGTATTGACGGCTGGGGGAGCCAAGGTTTCGCTGCAAACAAATGCGAAAATGATAAAGTCGCTTGCGTATGCAAGGCGTGTGGTGCGCTCCGGGGTACACTTGATCAGTATTTCTATTGATGGGGTGAGTAACGATACCGTATCGAGAATTCGCAGCGGCATCAATTTTGATGAAATTGATACCGCCATTCGTTATCTCAACCAGGCGAAAGCTGAACTCAAATCTGAGACCCCCTATTTGTTCGCCAACTGTGTTGCCATGCGTTCCAATTTGAATGAAATTCCACCGCTGGTGGATTATCTTGTCAATAATCAGTTTGTGCGTGTGCGTATTGGTTATCTTTCCCTACGTTGTCCCGATTCGAATTTGGTTTCGGAGTTGCTTATCTATGATTTACCCGGCGTCAGGCACATGGTTGACGAAGTTAGGCGGCGAGCGGTAGCCGCTGTACAGGATATTTCCCTTGATTTGAGTATTTTTCAAGAAGGGGTCGGTCTGGACAGGCGGGACAATTGTACTGTCTACCGAGATAACCTCTACGTGCGCCATGATGGCGAGACGTTTTTTTGCTATGGGAAGCAGCATATCGGAAACCTGTACCGTGATGGTATCGATTCCTGTCTGCATTCTCCGGGTTATCAAGATTATATGGAGCGCGTATCTCAGCCAGGGAACGACATATGCAGCAATTGTACATATTGCAAAGTCATGGCTCTCGACCGGGTAGAGGATCACTTTGGGCGTAGCGCCATCGAGCATTATTCCCGTAACGTTATCGACGAGTCTATTTTGTGGGCTGCTCAGAGAAATTCCCCGGAAGATTTTTGGGCGAATTACTATACAACGACTGAGCGAGTGGGTACGGGCATATAAAAAATGGGCGGATGAGAGAAGAGGTCAGTTAGGGACGGAAATTTAATAACTTATATAAGTGGCGCTCTGATTTAGTCCGTATTTGTTCGTTCTGATTGAGTAAACACGCAGGAATAGTCGCTCTTATTTCGAGCTTTTACGATTGAAGAACGGACGAAGACGGGCTGAAGCAGGGATGTCAATTGTATGAGTTATTTAATTTCCGTCCCTTAAGTGTATCGCTGGCGGATGGTTTCGATGATAGTTTTAGCAACCCGATCATAACCAAAAATAGATAATGCCTTTTTATGCGCGGCGCTTGCGGCGTGCTCCCGCTGTTCTTCATGCGAAAGAAAATATTTCACAATTGACACAATATCGATTTCGTTGTTGAAGAAAAAGGCCTCCTCGTCCTCAATGAGAT